>JBIOYN010000061.1:0-10917 GCA_044870155.1 Acidimicrobiia bacterium
TCTTTTCGCGTTGAGCGACGCTGTGGTCACGGAAGACGCTCCTCAGCGAGGCCGCCCGACCCCGCTCGGATCGTCGCCGGTGCCCTTCGTCATCGCCGGCAACCCACAGGCCCAGGCTGTCGTCGAGGTTGTCTACCCGATTGCCGATTGCGCGCCTCGCTCGCCAGCCCAGCGAAGGTACACGGAGTCGGCGATCTCGCCTGTCAGGGGAAGATGGCCGCCGCGCCGCTGGGCGTGACCATCGCCTGGCCAGTCTCGGGTTTCGTCCAGGAACCCTCGGAAGAGTTCCGCGGAAGCGATAGCCGCTAGAGGTGACTACGCGGTGCTGATGGTTTTGGCCCAGCCTTCATCCGTCGCGGCGCGTGACTTCGGCGGTGAGCTGGGCGCGGTTGGCCAGGTTGAGCTTGGCGTAGATGTGGTGCAGGTGGACCTTGGCGGTCCCGGCCGAGATGAAGAGCTTGGCCCCGATCTCGGCGTTGCTGAGGCCCTCGGCGGCGAGGCGGGCGACGTCGATCTCGGTGGGGGTGAGGCTCCCCCAACCGGACGACGGGCGCTTGCGCTCACCGCGGGCGCGGCTGGCGTAGGCCGCCGCCTCTTCGATGGTCAGGACCTCGCCCTCGGCCCAGGCGGCCTGGAAGGGCTCGTCGCCAAAGCCCGCCCGGGCCGCCGCTTCGGCGGGTGCCACCAGGGCCCGGTCGTGGCGGTAGCCGAGCTCCTCCCGGCGCCCGGCGGTGGCGGCGAGGAGACGGGCGGCTTCGGCCCAGCTCTCCTGGCCGGCGGCCAGGACAGCGAGGGCCTCGAGGGAGTCGATGACCCCGAGGGGATAGCCGTGGTCGACGTGGACCGCCAGGGCGGCCTGGTGAAGGTCCTCGGCCCGGTCCGGTGCCCCGCGGGCAGCGGCGAGCAGGCCGGCCGTGTGATCGGCGGCTGCGCCCACCCAGGGGCTTCCGAGTAGCCCGCCGCAGGCGCGGGCTTCGGCGAGGTGGGCCTCGACGGGCGCAAGCTCCCCGACGCTGATGAGACACCGGGCCAGGGCCAGGGCGGCCGGGGCCAGCTGCCACGGATCGCCGACCGCTCTCGCCACCGCCATTGCTTCTTCGAGAGCAGCGCGGGAGCCCGGATCACCCGACGCCTCGAGCGCCCGACCTCGAACGGTCATCAGATAGGGGAGATTGGCGGAGGCGGCGGCCTCGGTGCAGGCCCGGATGGCCGGCTCGGCCAAGGCGATGGCCCGCTCGGGTGAACCTTCCAGCAACTCGATCTCGGCGAGGATGCCGGCGCCGTAGCTCGGCGCGACTGCCTCCGTTATGCCGCTGAAAAACTTGATCGACCGGTCCGCGGCCTCCCGCGCCCGGTGCAGCGAGCCGAGCCGTGTCGCCACGATGGCGCCGATGGCGAGGTTCCAGCTCTCGAAGTAGTGGTTGCCGTGGGTCTCGCTCAGCGCCAGCGCGTCGTCGACGTAGCCGAGGGCGGCGCCGGTGTCGTCGGCCCGCATGGCGATCATGGCGCGCATCAATGCGAAGTCCAACAGTGCTACCGGGTCACCCGACTCCTCGGCCAGCACAACGCCGGCGGCGATGTCGGCCTTTCCCGCCTCGGGGTCAACGGCCATGTTCAGGTTGGCGTACAGCTCATGGGCCCGGCCCTCGAGGCGCCGGTCGCCGGCGGCGCGGGCGAGGGCCAGCATCTCCGCAGCTGAGACCTCCAAGCCATCCAGGTCGCCGTGGTACCACTGCAGGATGCCGAGTCCCCAGAGGGCGGCGGCCCGTGCCGCGGGCGGGGAGTTCGGGAGGGCGAGCGCTCGTTCCACGGCGTCTCGTCCCTCCCGGAGGCGGCCCCGGAAGAGGAGCAGCATCCCGTGGCGCCAGGCCAGGTCCAGCGCCGGTTCGGGGTCGTCCCCCGCCAGGGCCCAGTCGAGCGCGGCCCGGTAGTTGTCCTGCTCGGCGGCAAAATGCCGGATGGTCGCCAGCGTGGTGTGATCCCAAACCGCTTCGGCCTGTTGCGCCGAGTCGAGGCAGAAGCGCAGATGGGCGTCGCGCGCCAAGGCGGTCTCCTCGGCCCGGGACAGCGTGAGGGCGGCGAAATCCCGGATCGTCTCGAGCATGCGGTAACGGACGGCCGTGCCGTCCAGGTCTTCCTCGACGACCACCAGGGACTTGGCCGCCAGACCGTCGAGGAGATCGAGAACGGCCGCGGTGCCGGGGCCGGGTCCCGCCAGGGTCCCGACTGATTCGGCAGCGTCGAGGGTGAAGCCGCCGGCGAAGACGGCCAGGCGTCGGAACAGCATCCGCTCGTCGTCGCTGAGGAGGTCATAACTCCACGCCACTGACGCCTCGAGTGTCTTCTGGCGCGGCATGGCGCCGCGGGCGCCGCCGGTGAGCAGCCGGAACCGGTCCTCCAGCCCGTCCAGGATCTGCTGAGGAGTCAGAACCCTGATGCGAGCGGCGGCCAGTTCGATGGCCAGCGGGATCCCGTCGAGGCGCGCGCAGATCTCGGCGATGACGGGGGCCGTGGAGTTGGTCACCGCAAAGTTCGGCCGTGTCTTCAATGCCCGGTCGATGAAGAGCCGGACCGCGTCGTAGCTCCCCAGGGATTCCACCGGGCACGGCACGTCCCGGTCCGGCAGCGTCAGCGGTGGGACATGCCAGGTCACCTCGCCGGGCACGCCGAGCGCCTCCCGGCTCGTGGCCAGGATGTCCACGTCGGGACAAGCCTGCAGCACTGCCTGGGCCATGCCTGCGCAGGCCTCCAGCACGTGTTCGCAGTTGTCGAGGACCACCAGCAGATCCCGGGCGGCCAAATGGGCGACGAGGCGTTGGGCGGCGGAGCGCCCCGGGGCGTCGGCGACCTGGAGGACGCCCAGGACGGTCTCGGTGACGAGCGCCGGGTCGGCGAGTGGGGCGAGCTCGACCCACCAGGCCCCGTCGCGGTGGGTCGTGGCCAGCTCGGCCGCCACCCTGGCGGCCAGGCGGGTCTTGCCGGTGCCGCCGGCGCCGGTGAGGGTGACCAGGCGGTATTGGCCGGCCAGCCGGGCGATCTCGGTCAGTTCGGCTTCCCGGCCGATGAAGGAGGTGAGATGGACGGGGAGGTTGTTGGGGATGGCGTCCAGCGAGCGCAGCGGCGGATACTCCCGCCGCAGGCCGGGATGGCACACCTGGAACACCTGCTCGGGCCGGCCGAGGTCCTTCAGCCGGTGGGCGCCGAGGTCGACCAGCGTCACCCCGTCGGGCAGGTCGTCCCCGGCCAGGTCGGCGGTCGAACCCGAGCAGAGGATCTGCCCGCCGTGCGCGATGGCTCGCAACCGCGCCGCGCGGATCACCGTCCGGCCCATGTAGTTGCCCGCGTCGCGTAGCTGGGCCTCCCCGGTGTGCAGCGCGGCGCGAACGGCGAGGTGCGTCCCGTCCGGCCACGGCTCGGCCGTCAGCGCCAGCTGGATGTCCACGGCCGCCCGGACCGCTTCGGAGGCCAGACTGAAGACGGCCACCACGCTGTCGCCCTCGCCCTGCTCCACCGGCCTCACTCCGCCACGGGACCGAACCGCCGCATCGAGAATCTCGTAGTGGCGCACGATGGCCGCGGCCATGGCGGCCCGGTCCGCCTCCCAGCCCGTCGTCGAGCCCTCGACATCCGTGAGCAGGAACGTGACCGTGCCCACCGGCAGCGGGCCGTTCACCGGAGTCGCCATCGGTGCCTCCCTCGTCGAATCGGTGTGCTGAGCATGCAGGCAACCGCATGCGCCAACATCTACCGATCGGTATATAAGAGTCGCGGCGAGCGGGCACGTTTCCAAGCGACCGGCGAGGACCCGTAGCACCGAAACACAGGAAGATGCAGCGCTACGCCGGGCGCTACGTCCATGTGGCCGAGCTGCGCCGGCCCGAGGACCCTCGACGCTGGGCGGCCAGCTCGCTGACAGGGGCTGCGCCGGCACCGCATGATGGCCGCTCCTGATCAGGGTCAACCCTGAGCAGACCGCAGGCCAGCCCTCACTTCGAAGTAGGGAACGCCCCGATGTGGCGACTGGGAACGCGTGCTTATGGTTGCTCGAACCCCGGCCACTCCGATGACGAGCGACGGAAGGGGGTGCGAGGAATGTCCTACACCATCAAATGGCAGAAGGCCCGCGAGGCGCGCAACGTCCGCCCGGTGCTGGCCCACGTGGCCAAATGGTGACACCTGTCCGCTGACCGTCTCCGAGAGGGTCCGGGCGGTTCGGCCCGGGCCCTCTCCACAACCCTGGAACGAGGATGCAGAGTCCTACCTGGCGATCCGTCCTTCCCATCACCGTGGGCCACGCCGAGGCATCGGACGGCGTCGGCCTGGCAGCCGGCCTGACCACACTCCGGGCTGCGGTGGCCCACGCCGGCCGCCGGGACCTCCCCGAACTCGCCGGGATCGCCGCCGTGCACGAGATCCCCTGGGTCCGGCTGGCGGTGCTGCAGGCGCTGGTGCGACGGGCGCCGGGGGACGCGGAGGTTCGGGACGCCGTGGCCTGGTTGACCCACGACTACGACGACTTCGTCGCCTTCGAGGCCATCGATCTCGCCGGCCGGCTCGGCCTGCACGGGGTGCTGGCCGATCTCTTCGTCATCGTCGGGCGGGCCAGTGAACGGCTCCGGGGGATGGCCGGTAAGCCCGTCGGCATCGGCCACGCCCTTGTGCTGCGCACCCTCGCCGCCCTGGTCGGCAGTGAGGACCCCGAGGACATGGCCCGGGTGGAACAGGAGCTCTTCAGCGCCGGCGTCGACGACGAGCGCTACCCGGCGCAGCCTCCGGTCGACAGCCCCGCCCTGGGGTCCCACACCCACGAGGGGATGGTGCCCGTCGCCGGCGGCACGGTACGGGGCGGGCCGCCACCCGCCTTGGACCCAGGGGCACTGGTCTTCGACTGGGACGATCCCCCGATCACGGGGACGTGCGCCGACTTCTGGATCGATGCGGTTCCGGTCAGCAACGCCGAATACGACGCCTTCGCCGCCGGCGCCGCCGCCCGGCGGCACACTTTCTGCCACCCGGCCGAACCGAAGGGCAAACTCCACGTCCGCAACACGCTGCTCGATCGGAGGAGCGGCCCGGAGCATCCCGTGGCCGGCGTCGACTGGTTCGACGCCTACGCCTATGCCCGATCCATCGGCAAGCGCCTCCCCACCGAGTCGGAGTGGCAGCGGGCGGCCGAGGGTGAGGACCGGAGGGCCTACCCGTGGGGCGACGGCTTCGACCCGTGCCGGACGCACTGCCGCCCGGAACCCGAGCGGCCGGCATGGGACGGTGTGCGGGCCTGGCGGGCCGACCTGTTGGGATTGGCCGACCAGCCGCCGACGACGACGACGCGCCCCCGGCGGATCCCGGGCAGCGCCAGCCCCTGGGGCGCCTGCGATCTCTCCGGCAACGTGTGGGAATGGACGGCCTCATCGTATGAGGGGCCGCCCTTCAGCCCCGTGGGCACGGACCGCGACGCCATCGACGTCATCTACGACCAGCGTTCCTACGTGGTCATCAAGGGAGGGACGTTCACTTCCCTCCCCGAGCAGGTCTCGGTGGCGTTCCGGGGCCGCGATCTGGCTTTCGACCGGCATTTCGAAATCGGCTTCCGCTGCGCCTGCGGCGGTCAGCCCTAGGAGCAGCGCATGTCCTGTCCCGGGTTCCGTTTCACGGGAGCCGTCCAGCGGCGCGAACGTGCCTTCTACGAGGAGCACGGGTTCATCGTGTACCGGGAGTTCCTCACCCGGGCCGAGATCGACCGGATCACCGCCGACGCCGAGGCCTACCAGCAGAGCATCCGGGCCGGGAACATCCCCCCGGCCGAGGTGGACCGGGTGGCGCCGGTAACCCGCGACGCCGACGGCAGCGTGAAATTCCACCATCGCCTCAACTACTTCACCCGCCATTCCGCCACGGTCGCCGAGCTCGTCCGCAGTCCCCGGATGGAAGCCATCCGGACGGGCATCGGCGGCGACGCGTACTGGCTGCTGGAGGAAGGGATGAACGGCGTCGTGTGGCAGCTGAAGTCGGGCGAGGCCCGTAGCGGATACAGCCGCATCCGCTGGCACCTGGACTTTCTCCGCGACCATCCGCTGTCGCCCGCCTTCACCGCCGGGCTCTACCTCGATGATTCGACCCGGTTGACGGGATGCCTGGCGGTGGTACCCGGCTCCCACCGCTTCCCGGTCGGCTTGGTCCCGCCCGAGCCGCTGTTCGTGGAAGCTGCCGCCGGTGACCTGGTCTGCCACCACGAGCGCATCTTTCACGGCTCCGAGGGGATGAGCCGTCCGACCGATCGCCGGGCGACCGTGTACCTGTACTACTGCGCCGGGACCCGTCCGGCTCCGGACCAGCCCTTCGCCGACCCGGACGACCTCTCCGCTGTCCAGTCCCTCTTCCTCGGGGCGGCGGGAGCGCCGCTGTGACCCGCTTCGCCGGCTCGGACGATGTGTCCGGAGCGGAGGTCTGGGCCATGGGCGCCCAGCACCCGCGTCCCGAGGTCCGGCTCGCGGTCGTCCGCCACGCGGCGTCGTGTCCTGATGATCCGGAAGCGAGGAGCCTCCTCGCCTGGGTGGTCAACGACCCCGACGACCGGGTCGCGCTCGCCGCGCTGGAGGCCGTCACCCGCCAGCTCGACATCGCCGCTCTGGGGGACCTCTTCGACGCCGCTGGGCGGTCGCTGGCGGCCCTGGACGGGATCGCGTCCGGCGAAGGTGACGCCCGCCACCGCGCCGTTCTGGTGGGGCTCGGGCATCTCCTCGGCGTCCACGCCGATCCCGATCAGGTCCGCCATGACCTGTCCGCCACCGGCTACGACCAGCGCCAGTTCCGGCGCCACCGCGGTGTCGACACCGCCGGCATGGTCTTCATCACCCCCGAACCGGGTGCCGGCGACGGGTTCTTCATGGATGTCCATCCCGTGACCTGGGGCGATTTCCAGCGCTTCGTCGAGGCGGTGGAGGAGCACGGCCCGCTGTGGCGTCACCCGGGTGCCCCCACCGAGGAACACGAAGGCCTCCGACCCCTCGACCCAGAGTCGCTCGAAGCCCGGGTCGCCCACCCGGTCACCGGGGTGACGTGGTACGAGGCCTGGGCGTACGCCGCCTGGCAGGACAAACAGCTCCCCACCGTCGCCCAGTGGGAAGCTGCGGCCGGCGTGTCGCTCGGCTCCCGTTATCCCTGGGGCGACAGCCCCCCCAGCCCGGTCCACGCCCACTTCGACCACGCCGGGCGGGTCGGGGCGGAGCCGGGCGAGATCATGGACGCCCCCGCCGAGTCCCTGACGGCGCCCGTCGGCTCTCACCCCCGGGGCGCCAGCGCCGCCGGCGTCCACGACCTGGCCGGCAACATCTGGGAATGGACCCGGTCTCGCTGGCTCGATGAGGAGGACCTGACCCCCTTCGTGGGCGCCGCCTCCTATTACGAGACGCTGGGGGACTGGACGATGTCGGCCTGTATCAAGGGCGGCAGCTGGGCCAGCCCGGCCGGTGACCTGGAAGGCGCCGCCCGGGGCCGCAAGCACGTCCTCCAGCGAGGCCCCGAGACCGGCCTCCGATGCGTGTTCGAACCGTACGGCCGGTGAACCCCCACCCGACGGCGGCGTCGCTCGTCATCGACGTCTTCGATGATCCCCTCACCCTTGATCCCCACAAGGCGTTCGACACCTCCTCCCGCCACCCCGTGCTCAACGTCTACGACGGGCTGCTGGGGCTCGACGAGGATCGGCAGCTGTACCCACTGCTCGCCGCCGCTCTGCCCTCGACCCGGGAGCGGAACGGTCGGTGGGAGGTCTCGGTGCCCATCCGCCAGGGCCACCGCTTCCACGACGGCGCCCCCCTGGGCGTCGAGGATGTCGTCTATTCGTTGCGGCGCATGGTGATCACCGCCGAGGGTCCGGCGGCCCTATGGGCCGAGGCGCTGCTCGGGGCGCCCCTGACGCGGTTGTCGGCCCCGGCGGCCGAGGAGATGGCGCGCCGGATCGCGCCCACCAGCGACGGCGTCCTGCTCCGGCTGCCCGCCCCCTACCGCCCGCTCGACGTCCTGCTGGTCCAGTGGTCTTTGGCGGTGAACCGGGTGTGGTGCGCCGAGCGGGGCGAGTGGGACGGCGATCTCGTCTCCGTGGCCCGCTTCGTCGACCGGGGTGCCACGGCCCTCGACGATCACGCCAACGGGACGGGCCCATACGTCCTGGAAGCGTGGGATCGCGACCGGCGCCAGTTGCGGTTCCGCCGCTTCCACCCCGCCGCTTCCGCCGGTGGCGGCCACGCCGCTACCGTCGTGCTGCGGTCCGTCGACGACCGGAAGGTGAGGGAGCGTGAGCTGCTGGCCGGGGAGTGCGACTTCTCGGTGTGCCAACCCGAGTCCCGCCGGCGTCTCGGGAGCTTGGCCGGGGTGACCCTGGAGAAGCTTTCCGACGAGTGGAGCATCAACCCACTCGGCTTCATCACCCAGCGCCTCGATCCCAGCTGCGCGGCGGTCGGTTCTGGCGCCTTCGGGCCCGACGGCCTGCCTCCGGACGCCTTCGCCGACGTCCATCTGCGGCGCATGCTGGCCTTCTGTTTCGACCATCGCGCCTACGTCGACGACGTCCTCGACGGCGAGGCGATCGCCCACCTTCCGCCGTTTCCCGGTCCCGCCCTGCCCGGGGTCGAGCCGCCGCCCCCGGTCTTCGACCTCGAGGCGGCGCGCCGTGAGTTCCGCTGCGCCGGGGACGGGGCGGCGGCCCGGGCCGGGTGCCGGATCGTCATCTACACCCATGCCGCCAACATCTCCCGCGTCCGGGCCGCCGAGTATCTCGCCCGGGGCCTTTCGGCGGTGAGCGGCCGCATCGTGGTGGAGATCGAGGCGGTGGACTTCCTCACCCTGTGCCGGATGCTTTACGCCGGGCAGTGTCCCGTGGCCTGGGCCGGCTGGGCCGGCGACTTCCTCCATCCCTTCGCCTTCGCCTCCGCCCTGCTCGATCCCCGGGCTCCGCTCCCGACGGCGCTCGGTATCGACGACCCCACCCTCGTCGACCTGGTGTCGGCGGCCCGCCACGCCGAACCCGAGGCGGAGGGTGCGGTGTACCGCCACCTGGCCCGGTACACCGCTGACCAGGCCCTGTTCCTCGCTCCGCCGGGCAAGCTGAGCTACATGACCTATGCCGATCGGTGGTGCGGCGTCCGGCTGAAGCACCACGTCCCCAACGTCCTGGACTTTGCCAGCTTTCGGCCCCGGGTCGCCTCGGCCCGCCCGGGATGACCACCGCCGCGACCTACCGCCAGGTGCTGCGCCGGCCGCACTTCGGCCGGTACTTCACCGGCGAAGCGATCTCCAGCGTCGGCGATTCCATGAGCGAGATCACCATCGTGATCCTCGCCCTCGGTTTGGCGACCGGCGACGCCCGACCGATGGCGGTGGCGGCCGCCAGCGCCGCCTACCTCGTGCCGGGCATCCTCACCGGTGTCCTGGCCGGACGCCACCTGGGTGCCGTGAGTGCCCGGACGCTCCTCCTGATCGACAATGCGTGGCGGGGTGCCTGGCTGGGGTTGGCGGCGGTACTGGCCACGGTCGGCGCGCTGGGCCTCGGCGCCTACGTGGCGCTCCTCGGCCTGGCGTCGTTGACCCGGCCCCTGGGCGCCGCCGGCTCCCGGGCGCTGGTCGCCGACCTCGTCGCCGACGACGACCTCTTCGCCGCCAACTCGCTGGTCAACAGCACCGTCCAGGCGGCGGTGATGCTCGGCCCCGCCGTGGCGGGGGTGCTGGCGGCGATCGTCGGGCCGGGGCCGGTGCTGGCCATCGACGCCGTCAGCTTCCTGCTCTTCGCCGCCGTCCTGCTCGCCGTGCCGGCGTCGGCCAGCCGGCCGCGGCGGGTCGAGGAGCCCGGCGGGGCCACGGCCTCCTCCCCCGGGACGCTGGCCGTGGGATGGCGCTGGCGCTGGGCCGGATGGTTGGCGGGGTACCGGACCGTGGTCGGGCTGTTCGCCCTCACCGCCGTGTTCCACGCCCTCTACGGGCCCTTCGTGGTCGGCCTGCCGCTGCTCGTCGAGCAACGGGCGGGCGGACTGCCGACGGCGGCGGCGCTCGGTCTGCTCTGGTCGGCCTTCGGGGTGGGGGCGGTCCTCGGTGGGCTGGCGGCCGGTGGCCGGGTCTCGCTCGCCTCACCCCGGGCCGCGGCGCTCATCGCCGCCGGGTGGGGCGCGGCCACCATCATCGTCGCCGTCCCCGCGCCCCTCGCCCTGGCCGGGGGGGCCATGTTCGCCGGGGGGGTGATCTACGCCCCCTACCTCGCCATCGTCAACACGGTGATGCAACGCCAGCTCCCGCCCCACCGCCTGCCCGAGGCCGGCGCCTACTACAGCTCGGTCACCGGCATCGCCGGACCGGTGGGAACGCTGGTCGCCGGTGGGATCGTGGCCGGGGTGGGCCCCACGACCAGCCTGCTCGGCGCCGGCGGCGTGCTGATGGCCGCCGGCCTGCTGGCGGCGGCGGGCTTCGGTTCCGAGGCGGAGGTGGCGCCGTCGCCGCCCGACGGCATCAGGGCATGACATGAGCCATCCGGCGGCCTGGTACGGCGACGTCATCGACATGGATCGCATCCGCGTCGGCGCCGAGCAGGCCGGGGCGGCGCCCCTGCTCCTCGCCCGGCATCTCCCCGCCGACGAGGCGGCAAGGGCCGACGAGCGGTTCCACGATGGCGAGGCCGCCTTCTACGACTCCTACTGCGACGTCCCCCGGGTGGCGGCCGCCGAGCGCTGGATCGTGCCCTGGATCCGCAGGTACTCCCTCGCCGGTGTCACCGTGGATCTGGGCTGTGGCACCGGTCGCGTCGCCAAGGCCCTGGCGGATCGTCCCGGACGGGGCCGCGTGATCGCCGTCGACCGGTCACTTCCCATGCTGGAGGTGGCCCGATCCCAGCTGCCGCCGTCGGACGTGGTGCTGCTCCGGGCCGACGCC
>JBIOYN010000062.1:0-15330 GCA_044870155.1 Acidimicrobiia bacterium
CGCCCACCCCGATGGCCACCATCCCCAGCCCGCCGGCGTTGGGCGTGTGGCTGTCGGTGCCGATCATCATCCCGCCGGGGAAGGCGTAGTTCTCCAGGATGACCTGGTGGATGATGCCCGACCCCGGACGCCAGAACCCGATGCCGTACTTGCGGGACACGCTGCGGAGGAAGTCGTAGACCTCCTCGTTGGTGTGCAGGGCGTCGTCGAGGTCCTGCGCCGCCCCCACCCGGGCCTGGATGAGGTGGTCGCAGTGGACGGTGGTGGGCACCGCCACCGTGGGCAGGCCGGCCAGGGTGAACTGGAGGAGGGCCATCTGGGCGGTGGCGTCCTGCATGGCCACCCGGTCGGGCCGGAAGTTGCCGTAGTCGGCACCCCGGTCGAGCCCGATGGTGGCGGGGTCGTCGGCGTGGGCGAAGAGGATCTTCTCCGCCAGCGTCAGCGGCCGGCCGAGGCGCTCCCGGGCCGTGGCACACGCGTCGGGGAAGCGGGCATAGGCCGCCTCCACCACCTCGTACGGCGTGTTGGGTCCCACCTTCTCAGCCATCGCTTGCCTCCTGTCCTACCTACCTCGAACCTACCGGAACCCAGGAAATTCCGTCGCACCCCGCCCGGCTCGAGAACGACACTCCTTTCTGGGCACGCCAATTGGCGCTTAGGTGGAAATCCGCACGCCCAGAAAGGAAAAGCACGTGCGACTACGGGACAGTCCGGAGCTCAGAGCGCTCGCGGCACGACAGCATGCAGCTTTCACCACTGCGCAGGCCCTCCAGCACGGCCTCTCTCACCGCCTTCTTCGACACTGGGAGGCGGAAGGTCGGATCGGATTGCTCCATCCCCGCGTCTTTGCTTTCAGCGGGTCCCCCGCCACCTGGGAGCGGTCCCTGACGGCCGCCGTCCTGGCCGGCGGCTCCGCCGCTGCCGTCTCACACCGGGCCGCCGCCCGGCTGTGGGAGGTCCTGGCCGACGAGACGGTAGAGATCTCGGTCCCACGGCACCGGTCCTGCAATCTCGAAGGGGTCACGGTTCACCGTTCCCGGGACCTGGTTGACGACCACATCAGCCGCTGGAAGGGGTTCCCGGTGACCAAGCCGGCGCGGACGATCGTGGACCTCGGCGCCGTCCTCCCCCCGGACGAGCTCGAAGACGTGCTCGACCGGGCCCTGACCAAGCGCCTGCTCAAGGTGGCGGGCGTGGAGTGGATGCTGAACGAGTTGTCCGGCAAGGGGCGGGCGGGGACAGCGGTAGTAGCGAGGATGCTCGACGAGCGGGCGCTGGGGAAGGAGCCGGCGGATGGGCTCCTGGAGCCCCGGATGGCCCGGCTGTTGCAGAAGGCCGGCCTGCCGCCCGCCATCTTTCAGCACGCGGTCCACGATCCCGCCGGCCGCTTCCTGGCTCAGGTCGACTTCGCCTACCCCGAGTTGCTGCTCGGCATCGAGGTGGACGGGTTCGAGACCCACGGGACGCCGAGGGCGATGGCCAAGGACTTCGTCCGCCAGAACGGGCTCGTGCCCTACGGGTGGCGGGTGCTGCGCTTCACCTGGGCGCAGGTCGTCCACCAACCTGACGTGGTGGGGGCGACGATCGGCGCCACCCTGGCGGCCCTGGCGGCGTGACGCTGGTCAGACGGGGCGGTGCTGGGTGCCGCGGCCGTAGGTGAGGGCGAGGAGATCGCAGGGGCCGGCCAGGACCTGGCGGTGCCAGACGCCCCGGGGGACGACGCAGGCGGTGCCGGGCCGGAGCTGGACGACCCGGTCGCCGGTCTCCTCCTCGAGCACGACGTCCATGCCGCCGGACAGCAGGTAGAGGACCTCCTCACCGTCGGGGTGCATCTCCCACGCCGGCGGGTCCTCGGTCATGTGGAAGACGGCCAGCAGCCATCCGCCGCCCGCCACCCGGCCCGCCGCCTCGGAGTGGTATCCGCCCGCCATGAGCTCCGCCCACAACTTGGCGGCGTCCTCGATGACCATGGCCTCGCCCGTGGGACCGACGTGGATGTGGAACCGGGTCAGGTCGAAGCCGGTGTGGTGTGGGTGGAACGTCGTCATCAGTGGCGGGGGCGCTCCTCGATGGAGACGCTGCGCATGACGTCGCCCCGCTGGACGGCGAGGGCGGTGTCCATGCCCTCCACCACGTGGCCGAAGAGGTTGTAGCTGGGCGGGAGCTGGCGGCAGTCGGCGATGCAGATGAAGAACTGGCTGCCGTTGGTGTTCGGGCCGGCGTTGGCCATGGCCACCGCCCCCACCGAGTACTCGCCCTTCACGGGCTCGTCGGCGAACTTGTAACCGGGCCCACCGGTGCCCGTCCCCTGGGGGCAGCCCCCCTGGATCACGAACTCGGGCACCACCCGGTGGAACTTGAGGCCGTCGTAGTACCCGTCCCGGGCCAGGGACACGAAGTTGTTGACGGTGTTGGGGGCGAGACCGGGATCGAGGTCCATGACGATGGCACCCCGGTCCATGGTGATCGTGGCCCGGTAGACGGCCTCGGGGTCGATGCTCATGGCGGGGGGCTGGGCCATCGGAATGCCTCCTGAATGGGCGGCTCGAAACGCAGACGGGGCGAGGCTAACCGAGGTTGGGATGGCGGTCGCGCAGGATTTCCCGGGCGGAGACCAGGACCGCCGGCCCGGTTCAACGCGCTCGCATGTACCTCGTCATGGCCGCGGACTGTACCGTCCGCCGGTGACCGCCGCCCTGGTCGTGGCCTCGTTCAACATCCGTAGTGGGCTGGGGCCCGACGGCCGTCACCTGTGGCCCCTGCGGCGACGGGCCACCGCCGCCATGATCCGCCACCTCGGCGCCGACGTCGTGGGCCTCCAGGAGGTGTTCCACTGGCAGCTGACGTGGCTGCTGGCCCGCCTCGACGGCTACCACGCCACCGGCGAGGGTCGCAGCCGGAAGCGCCGGGGCGAGGCCTGCCCCGTCCTCAGCCGCAGGGAGGGGATCGAGGTGGTGGAGGCCCGCACCCGATGGTTCGGCGCCGAGCCCGACCATCCCGGCGGGCGCCTCCCGGGGGCCTCGTTCCCCCGGGTGGCCACTCTGGTCACGGTGACGGAGCGCCACGGGAGCGCCCCGCCCTTCCTGGTGGTCAACACCCATCTCGACGAGCGCCGGCCCGAGAACCGCCGGGCGGCCGTGGCCCAGCTGGTGACCTGGCTCCCGGGAGGCGCTCCGGTGATCCTCATGGGCGACCTCAACACCACCGAGGACGACGACGCCGTCTTCTCCGTGCTGCGGTCCGCCGGCCTCCGCCCGGCGCGGCCCGCCGGCGCCGGCGGCACCGTCCACCAGTTCCGGGGCGGCACGGGCGGGCGCCGCATCGACCACATCCTCGTCAGCGACCACTGGGAGGTGGAGGAGGCCGCGGTGGTCACCGAGCCGGTCGGCCGCCTGCTCCCCTCCGACCACTGGCCGGTGCGGGCCGTGCTGCGCCGGCGGGGCTGACCGACCTACCTGCCGGCCTGGCTGCGGGCGGATTCGAGCAGCTGGCGGACCTGGTCGCTCTGGGGGCCTTCAGGCACCAGGGCCAGGTAGCGCTCGAACTCCCCGGCGGCGCCGGGGGCGTCGTTGACGCCCCGCAGGAGGACCATGCCCCGGAAGAAGTGGGCGTCGGGGTAGTCGGGGTCGGCGGCCACCGCCGCGTCGAGGCGGCGTAGGGCGACGGCGGTCAGCTCGGCGGACACCCCCCCGGTCTGGTTGATGTCGCCGGAGGGGGGCTGGGCCGCCTGAGGGTCGCCGGACTGCGAGCGGGCGGCCAGGAACACCAGCCAGCCGGCGTAGGCCTGGGGTTCGGCGTTGCCGGGGTCGAGGCGGGCGGCGGCGTCGAACTCGGACACGGCGTCGGCCACCTCGCCCGCATCGAGCAGGTAGCGGGCGTAGGCCAGGTGGGCGGGGGCGCTGTCGGGGTGCTGGCGGATCTGGGCTTCCAGGGCCTGGCGCCGGTCGGACTGGGAGTTGCCGGTGAGGCTGCCGCTGGGCAGGCGCTGGCCCAGGGCGCCGGCCAGGAGGACGGCGGCCACGGCGGCGAAGGCCACGATGGACCCGACGGTCACCAGCCGGCGTCGCCACGACACCGGGGGCGGGGTGGGGCGGGCGTCGACGCCCTCCTCGATGGACCGCAGCACCGCCGCCGCCCGGGCCGTGTAGTCGTCGCGGAGCGACTGGTAGAGGTCATCCTCCAGGTTGCCGGCGACGCGCTCCGTCTCCAGGTCGTCGAGGGAGCGCAGGAGGAAGTCCCGCTCCGACTCCAGCGCCGCCAGCTCGTCGGGATCGAACCGGGTGGTGCTGTTGCTCATGGCTCTTCGCCGGGCGGCTCATCGCGGTGCGGCCGGGGGCCCCAGCCCCAGCCGCCAAGCCGTGCTGCGCACGTCTTCACGCTCACACCGGCTCCGTCACGCCCCGGTCGGCCCGGGCCCGCTCCACCAGCTCACGGTCCTCGTCGGAGGGCGGGCCGGGGATGTCGCGGCGCCACCGCCGGAAGGCGAGGGCCAGACCGCCCCCGGCCAGGACCAGGGCGGCGATGGGCAGGGCCCACACCACGGCGCCGAGCCCGGCGCCGGCCGGCTCCAGCAGGACCCACTCGCCGTAGCGCTCCACGTAGGCCTGGCGGATCTGACCGTCGGACTCGCCGGCCTCCACCCGGCGGCGGATGTCGGCGGAGATGGCCCGGGCGGTCGAAGAGGGGCTGTCGGCCACGGACAGGCCCTGGCACACGGGACAGCGCAGCCCGGCGGCCAGCCGGCGGGTGCGGGCCGCCGGCGACGGGTCGCCGTCACCCGATGAGGCGCCGAGCACGAGTGCCGCCGTCACCACGGCCACGAGGGCAGCGACGGGGAGCAGCCGGCGGACGCTCACGGCCGGCTTCCCACGGGTTCGGTCTCCGCCGGGCGGTCCTCGGCGCCATCGGCGCCCTCGGCGGAAGCGACCTCCGGGGTGCGGGTGTCCCGGCCCCGCCGTCGGGACGGCCAGATGGCGATGGCCACGCCCGTCACCACGATCCCGCCGCCGATCCACAGCCAGACCACCAGCGGATTGACCTGTACCCCCAGCGTGACCCGGCCCTCCCCGTCGGGGGAGGACACCAGGGTGAGGTAGACGTCGCGCAGGACGCCGGTGTGCACCGACGGGGTCCCGATGGCCTGGGTGGTGTTGGGGAAGACGGACAGGGCGGGCTCGTAGATCCCGAGCCGGTCCCGGCCCCGCTCGACCCGCACCCGGGCGGTGAGCGTGCGCTTCTGGCCCGTCTCGCTCTCCACCGAGCCCAGGTAGGTGAAGCGATGGCCGGCCATGGTGACCCGCTCACCCTGGCGCAGGCGGAACTCCCGCTTGGTGGAGTACCCCGACGAGGCGGCCAGGGCCACGGCGATGACGACCACGCCCACGTGCACCACCAGCCCGCCGTAGAGCCGGCGGTTGCCGGCCACCGTGGCGCGCAGCGCCGCTGCCCAGCTTCCCCCCGAGGAACGCCGGCGGGCGGCCACGCCCAGGCGGTACTGGCGGGCGACCCCGGTCACGGCGAAGGCCCCCAGCCCGAAGGCGACGAGCTGGGCCACCCCCCGGGCCCCGAGGGCGACGGCCGCCGCCATCACCAGGGCTCCCGCCCATGCCGGCGCCGCCAGCCGGCCCCGCAGCACCTCGCCGGAGGCGGCCCGCCAGGGCAGGGCGGGCGCCACCGCCATGAGGAACAGCAGAGCCAATCCGATGGGCAGCGTCATCTGGTCGAAGTAGGGCTCTCCCACCGACATCTGGCGGTTGTTGAGTGCCTCCACCAGCAGCGGGAACACGGTGCCGAGCAGGACGACGAAGGCGAACCCCGCGAAGAGCAGGTTGTTGGCCAGGAACGCTCCCTCCCGGGAGACGGGCGAGTCGATCCGCCCGGGCGTGCGGAGCCGGTCTCCCCGCCAGGCGATGAGGGCCAGGCCGGTCAGCGCCGCCACCCCCAGGAAACCGAGGAGCAACGGCCCGATGGCCGACTGGGTGAAGGAGTGGACCGAGTTGACGACCCCCGAACGGGTCAGGAACGTGCCCAGGATCGTCAGACAGAAGGTGGCCACGATGAGGGACAGGTTCCAGACCCGCAGCATCCCCCGGCGTTCCTGGACCACCACCGAATGCAGGTAGGCGGTGGCCGTCAGCCAGGGGATGAAGGAGGCGTTCTCCACCGGGTCCCAGGCCCAGTACCCGCCCCAGCCCAGCACCTCGTAGCTCCACCAGGCGCCGAGCACGATGCCGGCGGACAGGAACCCCCAGGCCAGCAGCGTGGCCCGGCGGGTCTCCAGCAGCCAGCCTTCGCCCACCCGGCCCGTGACCAGGGCGGCCACGGCGAAGGAGAAGGGCACGGTGAAACCCACGTAGCCGAGGTACAGCATGGGCGGGTGGATGGCCATGAGGGGGTGGTTCTGGAGCAGGGGGTTGGGGCCGCGGCCGTCGAGCGGGATCACCCCCGAGAGGGTCCGGAAGGGGTTGGCCGGGCCCAGCATCAGAGCGAAGAAGAATGCGGCCACCACCAGGCCGGTGAGCGTGGCCCACGCCACCAGCGGGTCGGCGGCCCGGTTCCGGAACCGCCGGGTGGTGACGACCAGGTAGCCGCCCAGGATCACGCCCCACAGCAGGATCGACCCTTCCAGCGCGCCCCACAGGGAGGCCACGGTGTAGAGCAGGGGCGTGGAACGGGAGTGGTTCTCGACCACGTAGCGGATCGAGAAGTCGTGGGTCACGAGCGCCCACTCCATGGCGCCGGCGGCCACCAACCCGCCGCCCAGGACGAGGAGGGCGAAGCGGCGGCCGGACTCCAGCAGCCGCTCGTTCCGGCGTCGGAGCCCGGCGGCGAGGGTGATGACACCGATCACGCCGGCTGAGAACCCGATGGTGATCCCGGCGTATCCGAGCGCGGCCTTCACGAGCTTGGAGGCGTCTCCACGTTGGGGGGCTTGTACTCGGATCCGTGCCTGATCATGATCCGGTCGGAGGCGAACTCGTCGCCCTGCCAGCGGCCCTCGCACACCACGGGCACGCCGTCGCCGAACAGTTCGGGGGGGTCGCCCCGGTGGAACACGCTGGCGGTCTCGTTCCCGTCGGTGACCTCGAAGGTGACCCCCTCGGCGTTGCGGACCTGGGAGCCCGCCACCACCTCGCCCATGAGCCGGAAGCGGACGTCGTCGCCGTCCTTCGCCTTCTGGGCGTTGGCCTCGGACACGGTGCGGAAGTAGATGACATTCTCCGACAGGCCGAAGAGCAGGTAGGCGACGGCGGCGACGCAGATCCCCCCGGCCACGAACCACCGGAGCCGGGGCCGCCGGGCCTTCACCTCCACCCCTCACCCTCCCCGAGCAGCTTCCGGGCCCGGCGGGTCCGGATCAGGATCCGGGCCAGGTATCCGCCCAGGGCGGCGGAGGTGATCGCCCAGCCGGCGATGACGTAGCCGGCGTCGGTCACCCGTCCGTCCCCACGGCGACGGCATCGGCCTCAGCCCGGCGCTCGGCGATGGCCGCCTGCAGTGCCCGCTCCTCCAGCCCGTCCTCCAGCACCGCCAGCCGGAAGCGGCGCTCCAGCAGGTACAGGTAGGTGAGGGTGAAGGCGAGGACGCCCACGAGCAGGGCGCTGGCCATCGTCCCTTCGATCTGGGGGTTGAGCTCGGGGTTGAACACCGTCGCCTGCTGGTGCAGGGTCCGCCACCACTCGACGGAGAAGTGCACTACGGGCACGTCCACGAAGGCGGCCAGGGCGGCGATGGCGCTGCGCCGGGCCCGCACCCCGGGGTCGGCCTGGACCTGGCGCAGCGCCAGGTAGCCGAGGTAGAGGAAGAAGAGGACGGCGGTGGAGACGATCCGAGCGTCCCATGCCCACCACACTCCCCACACCGGCCGTCCCCACAGGGAGCCCAGCACCAGGGTGAGCCCGGTGAAGAGCACGCCCAGCTCGGCCGACGCTCCCGCCAGCGTGTCCCACGCCGGCGAGCGGGTCCGGCGCCACAGGTAGAGCACCGAGGCCAGGGTGGTGACGCCGAAGGCGAGGTAGGCGGTCCACGCCGCCGGCACGTGGAGGTAGAAGAGGCGGACGGCGTCGCGCTGGACGGCGTCGGGGGGCGAGACGAACAGGCCGAGCACCACGAGCACGGCCAGGCTGGCGGCGGCGGCCAGACCCAGGAACGCCGACCCGCGCCGCAGGATCACGACTCCTCCATCAGCGGTCCGAAGGCGAGCCAGCCCATGGTGACGTAGATGACGGCGAACACCACCAGGAGTTGTACCCAGGGCCAGGCCTCCCCAGGACTCCCGGCCAGTGCGGCCTCGAAGGCTCGGGTGCCACCGAGCATGACCGGGGCCACCACCGGGAGCACCAGCAGCGGGAAGAGCGTCTCCCGGACCCTCAAGCCGGCGGCGAGGGCGCCATACACGGTGCCGGCGGCGGCCAGCCCGGCGGTGGCCACCAGCGCCGTGACCCCCAGCACCAGCGGGTGGTGGGGCTCGAGGTCGTAGAGCACGACCACGCCGGCGCCGAGGATCACCTCGAGGACGAGCAATTGGGCGGCGACGGCCAGGGCCTTGCCGCAGAACAGGGCGGCGCCGTCGAGGCCGGAGAGGCGCAGGGCGTCGCGCACGCCGTTGTCGTTCTCCACCGTGAACGCCCGGGCCGTGGCCAGCAGGCCGGCCAGGAGGACGGCCACCCAGAACAGGCCCGGTGCCACCCGGGGGAGGAGGCCCCGGTCGGGGTCGAGGGCGAAGGCGAAGAGCACGAGCACGATGGCGCCGAAGGGCACGACCTGATTGAGGGCCACCCGGGAGCGAGCTTCGATCCGCAGGTCCTTGCCCGCTACCAGCAGGGATTGGCGCACGATGCTCACCGCCTCATTGTGACCGGCGTGGGGAACCTCGTCCGAACGCGTTGACGGGGGAGGCCTCCCCTCCTCCCCCGTCACGCCGTGGCAAACCTTGGAGATCAGAGTGACAGCAGGAACTCCGCCAGATCGGACAGCTCGTCCTGCGTGAAGCCGAAGTTGAACCGGATGCTGTTGTAGAAGGGCAGCACGTTGTTCATCAGCGCCCGCCGGGCGGCCGCCGGCCCGCTGGCCCCGACGTCACCTTCGAGGGCGCCGACACCCAGCCCGCCACCCAGCAGGTTGGAGGGCGCCGTGGGGTCGCCGGCGATCCCGTCGTGGAAGAAGGGGGCGCCGAAGCGGACGCCGAGCAGCGACGGCGTGTGGAAGCCGCGGATGTTGCCCTGGTTGTCGATCTCACCGGGGTCGATGAGGGCGTCGCCGGTGAAGAACGTGGGCAGGGCGATCCGGTGGGCCTTGCCGTCGGTGAAGAACTCGCCGGCGTGGCAGGTGGCGCAGGCGATCTTCTCGTTGGGGGCGAACTCGCCGCTGGGATCGACCTTGTCCCGGGGCGTCCGGAACAACTTCTCGCCTCGGGCCGCCTTGGCCGGGTCGAAGTCCCGGCCGGGTACGGCCTTGGGTTCGACGATGGTGCGCTGGAACTCGGCCAGGGCGTCGAGCTCACGCTTGGTCGGCTCCCGGGAAGCGTGCATCTCCAGCGGGGACACGATGGCCCCCCGGGCCTGGTTCTGCAGCGCCGGGTTTCGCCCGTCCCAGCCGAACGGTTCGGTGTGGGCCACGCCGAAGAGCTCCGGCGTCTGGCGGTGGCCGAACTCCCGTTCCCGCACCGGGCCGACCAGGTGGGTGCGGCCGTCGGTGAAGCCCTCGCCGGAGTGGCAGGTGGCACAGGAGAGGAACTCGCCCGCCACCAGTGGTCCCTCGCTGGGCTTCTGGCCGAAGGCGGTGGTGGAGAAGAACAGCTCCTTGCCCTCGACGGCCAGCTGCTTGCGCTCCTCGGCGGTGTAGTTGGGCTCAGGCACGTTGGACACGTCCGGGTCCGTGAGGGTCTCCCGGAACGGGCCGGCGAAGTTGTCCCAGAACATGCCCGAGGGATCGGGCGTGAAGAAGGGTTTCCCGGGCACATCGGGGTTGGGCTCGGCCAGGGGGCGCAGGTCGGGAAGCAGCTCGGGGTTGGAGCCGCCGGCATGGCCCGAGGCCGTCTCGGCGGGCACGCCCGACAGGCCGGTGGCCGCCGCCAGCTGCCCGAGGGCGGCGGCGGTCTGCTTCCGGCTGTATTCGGCCCTGGCCTCGAGCGAGCGCAGCGCCGGGTTGGCCGGCAGGGTGGTGTCGGGCTTGGCGCCAGCGGGGGCGGCGGCCTGGGAGGCGCCGGCCGGCGCCGCCGGGGTGGAGGCGGTGGGAGTTGCCGCCGGGCTGACCTCGGTGGCGGCCGGGACCGGGGCGGCGGAGGCGGGAGCCGCCGGGGCGACGACGGGCGCCGCCGGGGCGGTCACCGCCGGCACGCCGGCCGGCGAGCTGGTGGCGGCCAGCCGGGCGTCGGAGCCGGAGGACAGCGCGGAGACGAAGACGGCCGCGCCGAAGACAACCGGAACCCCGAGGAGCAGTTGCGAACGACTCAAACGCGGGCGCAGCCCGGCGTTTCCCCCCACTCGAAACATCGGTGTGATTCCTCCTGCGCTGACCACGGCTCGCGAGGTAAAAACGAAAAGTGGTTCCCCCGCGACGGAGAGTGCGACGCTCCTTCCAAAGTATCCCATTTTGGAAGGATTTCGTGCTAGATGCTACCGGTCAGTGCAGAAGGTTGAACCGCGGCGATTGCGGCTTTTCTTCCCTGATCAGGGATGGTATTTCCTTCCTGTGTCGGCTACTCCGGTCCGGGGACGTCACCGTCCCGGAGGCGGTCGCGCAGCTCGGTGCGCCGGATCTTCCCGCTCACCGTTTTGGGCAGCTCGTCGACGAAGTAGACGAGCCGGGGGTACTTGTACGGGGCGGTGGTCCGCTTGACGTGGTCCTGAAGGGCGACGGCCAGCTCCTGGTTCCCCTCGTAGCCGGGGGCGCAGATGACGAAGGCGCACACCAGCTGGGTCCGCTCCGGGTCGTCCTTGCCCACCACCGCCGCTTCGGCCACCGCCGGGTGCTCGATGAGGGCGCTCTCCACCTCGAAGGGCCCGATCCGGTAGGCAGAGGACGTGATGACGTCGTCGGAGCGCCCTTCGAACCAGAAGTAGCCCTCCTCGTCCCGGCGGGCCTTGTCGCCCGTCAGGTACCAGCCCCCCTGGAAGGCGGCGGCGGTGGCGTCGTCGTCCTTGTGGTAGCCGCCGAACATGCCGACCGGGCGCCCCGGGGGTGCGGGGGTGGCCCCCGAGAACGGAGGCGCCACGCGCACGGCGATGTGACCCTCTTCGTCGGCGGCCACCGGCTCGCCGGCCTCGTCGATCACCTGGACGTCGAAGCCCGGCGTGGGCTTGCCCATGGAGCCGGGGCGTACGGGGACGCACCGGTAGTTGGCCACCAGGTTGGTGGTCTCCGTCTGCCCGTAGCCGTCGTAGACCGTGAGCCCGCCCGTGCCCTCCTCCCACACCCGGATGACCTCGGGGTTGAGGGGCTCGCCCGCCGACAGGCAGTGGCGCAGGCCGGACAGGTCGTGGGCCTCGAGGTCGGCCTGGACCATCATGCGGTAGAGGGTGGGTGGGGCGCAGAACGTCGTGATCCCGTGGCGGGTGATGGTGTCGAGGATCAGGTCGGCGTCGGGCTTGCCCATGTTCATGAGCACCACCGTGGCACCCTGGGTCCACTGGCCGAAGAGCTTGCCCCAGGCCGCTTTGGCCCAGCCCATGTCGGAGATGGTCCAGTGGACGTCGCCCTCCCGCAGGTCCTGCCAGTAGCGGGCGGTGATGGTGTGGCCGATGCCGTAGCTGGCCTGGGTGTGCATGACCATCTTCGGGTACGACACCGTCCCGCTGGTGAAGTACAGGAGCATGGGATCGCCGGCCGCCGTGGGATCCGCGGGCGTGGGGTCGGTGGAGGCGGGCTCGAGGAGAACCGACAGCCGGGTCCAGCCCCGGCTCGGTGCCTCGCCCACCACGATCCGCTGGCGGAGCGTGGGGAGGTCGCCGGCGGCGTCCACCCGGGCGGCGCCGTCCGAGTCGGTGATGGCCGCCACCGCCTCCGCCCGCTCGACTCGGTAGGCGATGTCCTTGGCCGTGAGCAGGTTGGTGCCGGGCATGGGGATGGCCCCGATGCGGATGGCGCCCAGAGCGGCCACGTACCACTCCGGGATGCGGGGCAGCATGAGGAACACCGGGTCCCCCTTGCCCACGCCCTGGGCGGTGAGGGCGTGACCCATCCTCCGGGACTCCCGGGCCATGTCGGCCCAGGTATGCCGGGCGGTCTCGGCGCCGGCGGCGTCGAGCGACAGCAGCGCCAGGCCGTCGGGTGTGGCCGCCGCCCGGCGCTCGAGGACGTCGTGGACGAAGTTGAACCGCTCGGGCACGTCGAGCCGGAACGAGGCCCGCTCGGCCTCGTAGTCCGTCATGTTGGGGGTGGCGTCGCGTCCAGGTCGTTTCATGACCTCGAACCTACCCCCGGACGGCCTCCAGCCTTCTCACTGTGGGCTGGTCGTCGAGGGCCCTGGCCACGATGGCCGGCGCCCGGTCGATCGCGGCTCCCTTGGTGTCATGCGCGGCCAAAGTGACACTTCATGTCACATGTCAGCAGGGAGCGACCGGCGGTTGAGAGTGGAAGAATTCGGTGTCCAACTCACCCAGGGGGAGTGCCATGGCCACGCACGAGATCCGCGTCGACTATTCCCGTCCGCTGGCGGCCCAGCCCGAGACCGGTCACAACCGCTGGCACCCGGACATCCCGCCCCTCGTACGCTGCCAGCCCGGCGACGAGGTCATCCTCGAGACCCGCGACGCCCTCGACGGCCCCATCACCGTCGACTCCACCATCGACGACCTGGCCAAGGTCGACCTCGGCGTCGTCCACCCCCTCACCGGCCCCGTCTCCATCGAGGGGGCTGAACCCGGCGACATCCTCGTCACCGAGATCCTCGAGGTGGCGCCGCCCCCCTTCGGGTTCACCGTCCAGCTGCCCGGCTTCGGGTTCCTGCGCGATGACTTCACCGACCCCTATCTGGTGAAGTGGCAGATCGCCGACGGCTGGGCCACGAGCGATGACATCCCCGGTGTCCGCATCCCCGGGGCACCGTTCATGGGGACGATCGGCTTGGCTCCGTCCCGCGATCTGATGGGGGTCATCACCGCCCGGGAGCAGAACCTGCTGGAGCGGGGTGGCTTTGTGCTCCCGCCCGACGCGGCCGGCGCCGTGCCGTCCGACCCGGCCATCGCCGGGGAGGCGCTACGGACCATCCCACCCCGGGAGACCGCCGGTAACGTCGACATCAAGCAGCTGTCCGCCGGCAGCCGCCTCCTCATGCCGGTGTGGACGGAGGGCGCCCTGTTCTCGGCCGGCGACGCCCACTTCGCCCAGGGCGACTGCGAGACGTGCGGAACCGCCATCGAGATCTGTTCCACGCTGCGGGTCCGCTTCGACCTCCGCAAGGGCCAGGCCGAGGAGCGGGGAATCCGGGACCTGGCCTTCGAGCGCGACGACTACGTCGTCGACCCCCGCTTCCAGGCCCCCCAGCGCTTCTTCGCCACCACCGGGATCTCCGTCAGCCGCGACGGCCGCAACGAGTCCGAGGACCTGACGCTGGCGGCCCGCAACGCCCTGCTCAACATGATCGACCACCTGGGACACGAGCACGGCTACACGCGCCAGCAGGCCTACGCCATCTGCTCGGTGGCCGTGGACCTCAAGGTGAGCGAGGTCGTGGACGTGCCCAACTTCGTCGTCTCCGCGTTCCTGCCCCTCGACATCTTCACCTGACCGCCCATCGAGCCCTGGGGAGGCCGGCATGGCAAACGAGCGCACCTTCGACCGGCGGGCGTTTCTGCGAAAGGGGGGTCAGGCGACGGCCGCGGTGGCGGCCGGCGTCGCGCTCCCGCAACTGATCCGCCGGGGAGTGGGGAGCCCGTCGGGCGCGGCGGTGTCACCGGCCGCCGTCGACCCCGCCGACCTCGACCCCGTCGAGCTGGCCCGGACCATGATCCGCTTCGACACCTCCCACGCCGGAGAGGGGGGCGTCACGCTGCCCCACGCCCAGTGGCTCCAGTCCCGGTGGGAGGCGGCCGGGGTCCCCACCGAGATCATCCCCACACCCAAGGAGAACAACGTCCACTTCCTGGCCCGCATCCCGGCCGCGGCCGGCTCCACGGCGGCGCCGCTGCTGCTGCTGTGCCACTCCGACGTCGTCTCGGTGGACCGGCCCCGCTGGACGGTGGATCCCTACGAGGGCGTGGTCAAGGACGGCTTCTTGTACGGCCGCGGGGCGATCGACATGAAGGGCGCCAACGCCGCCTTCATGGCCGCCCTCCTCCGCCACCTCTCAGAAGGCGCCCGCTTCGACCGGGACATCATCTTCTGCTCCGACTGCGACGAGGAGGCGGGTCCCTACAGCGGGCGCTGGCTGGCGGAGAACCACTGGGACAAGGTGGCGGCGGGAGCGGCGCTCACCGAGGGCGGCTGGACGCTGGCCGGGCCGGACGGAGTCACCCCCCGGCTGGCCTCCACCACGGTGGAGGACCGCGTCTCGGCCACGGTGGAGCTGACGGCCACGGCCGTCACCACCCACTCGGCCCGGCCCTACCCCGGCGCCGCCATCGTCCGCCTCGACCGCGCCGTCGTCCGGCTGTCCGCCTACGAGCCGGACGTCTTTCTCACCGCTTCCAGCCGGCAGTACTTCGGCGCCCTGGCCGAGGCCTACGCCGAGGACGACCGCCGCTTCTCCCGGGCCGTCGAACTGCTGCTGTCGGCCCGGACCCGGGAGCGCCGCAATCGGGCCGGCGCCCTGGTGGTGAAGCGCAGCCCCTACCCATGGCTGCACAACGCCCTCATGCGGCCCACCCTGTCCTACGTCATCGAGCAGGCCGGCTATCGGACCAACATCATCCCGGGGACGGCCAGCGCCCAGGTCAACCTCCGTCTCGTCCCCGGCGGACCGACGCTCGACCAGCTCATGGACGAGATGCGCGCCGCCGTGGACGACCCGGACGTCACCGTTACGTTGCGGCCGCGCGCCGGCCTCACGGTGGAGGAGACGGCCGCCGCCGTCGAGAAGGGCCGCACCGCGGCGCCGGCGCCGACCGACACCGACGTCTACGCCGCCTGGTCGGCATCAGTGGCCGAGACGTTCCCGGGAACGCCGGCGGTGCCCTGCCTCTTCGAGGCCGGCACCAGCTCAGGGTCGTGGCGGCAGAAGGGCATCCCCGTATACGGCCTCTATCCCTATCCCGTCGACGACGCCACCATGACCCGCATGCACGGCGACGACGAGCGGGTTTCGGTGGTGGCCCTCCAGACCGCCGCCGACCTCATGTATCGCCTGTTCGGCCGGTTCCGGATCTGAGGTGGTCGCGATCAGCGGGACGC
>JBIOYN010000063.1:0-13103 GCA_044870155.1 Acidimicrobiia bacterium
CTGGGCCACGCCCACGCCGGTGGCCACGCCCGTATCGAGCGGACGGCGCCGGGTGCGCTCCCCCAGGCGCTCCAGGGCCAGGAGGATGAGGGCGGTGGCCACCAGCTCGGCGCAGGTGGTGTAGGGCGACTCGAAGAGGCCCTCGAAGAAGTCGCCCAAGGCGAGGCCGGCCACCACCGCCGGTACCGTCCCGACGGCCAGGTAGAAGACCATGCGCCGGGCGGCGGGCGGGTCCACCCCCCGGCCCAGGACCCCGAGGGCGAGGGCCATGAGATCGTGGCGGAAGTAGATGACGACCGCCACCAGCGTCCCCAGGTGCAGGAGGACGTCGAAGGTGAGGGAAGGCTCGTCCCAGCCGAGCACGGCGGGCACGACCACGAGATGGCCGCTGGAGGAGATGGGGAGGAACTCGGTCAGGCCCTGGAGGAGGCCGAGGACGATGTCCTGGAACATGGCGGCGGCCAGCGTAACGATCGGATCGCTCAGGCGGGCAGCGGTCCGAGGGCCTCGCCGCAGGCGCATTCCCGCTTGGGCGGGATGGCGGCGATGAGGTCGAAGAGGAGGGACCGGACCCGGTCCAGGTTGGCGTTGAAGAACTCGAAGACCTCGGCCTGGGTGACCGGTGAGCCCACCTCATCCCCCTCCACGCCCGTGTCGTAGTCGGTGATGAGGGCAATGGCGGAGTAGCAGATGCCCAGCTCCCGGGCCAGGTAGGCCTCGGGGTACTGGGTCATGTTGATGACCTCCCAACCCTGCGACCGGTACCAGCGGGACTCGGCCCGGGTGGAGAAGCGCGGCCCCTGGATCACCACCACGGTCCCCCGGTCGTGCACCGGGATCCCGGCCGCCGCCGCCTGCTCGGCGGCCAACCGGGACAGCTCGGGGCAGTAGGGATCGGCGTAGGACACGTGGTGGGGGGTGGGGCCCTCGTAGAAGGTGTCGGCCCGGCCCCAGGTCCGGTCGACGAGCTGGTCGCAGACGACGAAGTCACCGGGATGGACGCCGGGCTGCAGCGAGCCGGCGGCGCACGGGCCCACCACCCGGGTCACGCCCAGGGTGTGCATGGCCCACAGGTTGGCCCGGTAGTTGATCCGGTGCGGGATCCATTCGTGGTGGGCGCCGTGACGGGGCAGGAAGGCCACCCGCCGGCCCGCCACCTCACCCACAGCCAAGGGGGCGCTGGGCGCGCCGAACGGGGTCTCCATCTCGAGCCGCGTCACGTCGTCCACAAAGGAGTAGAAGCCCGAACCGCCGAACACGCCGATCTCGGCGGTGGTCACGCGATCTTGGAGTCCTTGCTCTCCGACGAGGTGTCCGTCTTCGAAGACGACGACGAGGTGGCCGGTTCCTTGTCCTTCGGCGACTCGGGCTTCCGCGACCCCGAGCTGCGATTGTCCGTCCGGTAGAAGCCGCTCCCCTTGAACACGATGCCGACCGGGGCGAACACCTTGCGCAGCTCGCCACCGCACACGCCGCATTCGGTCAGGGGATCGTCGGTGAATGACTGCACGGCTTCGACGTGTTGGCCGCAGGCGGTGCACCGGTACTCATAGGTCGGCATGGCAACCTCGGTCGTTAGCACTCAAGGAACCAGACTGCCAAGCATAACGGCTGGAGGGGTGAGATTGACAGGTGCCCGCCGGGATGGCCGAATGGGTGAACCCATGCCCTCCTCCCGGTTCACCACGCCCCTGGCCATCGCCCTCGCCGTCTCCGCCGCCCTGCTGGCCGGGGTGGCGGTGGTGGCCGGCAACTCCGGCTCGACGGGGCTGGCCCTCGTCGCCTCGGCAGGCGCCATGGTGGCGGCCGCCTCGGGATGGAGAGCGCTCAAGGCCGCCCGCCACCTGGTGGAGGGATACGCCGCCCTGGAGCAGGCGGCGGCCGAGCAGGAGGCAGCCCGGCGGGCCTTCCGGGAAGCGGTGGCCCGGCTGGGGTCGGTGGCCAAGCTGCGGGAGACGGGTTCGGGCGTCCAGGAGCACGACCGGGCCAGCATCCTCGCCCTGGTGACGGAGACGGCCCAGCAGGCGGTCGCCGCCGACCGGGTCGTGTTCTACGAGTACGTCCCCGCCCCTGAGCGCCTGGTGGCCCGGTCCGGCCCCGGAGCCCCGGTGGGGGCCGTGCTCCAGGCGGGGATGGGCGTGGCCGGATACGCCGCCGCCACCCGGGCGGGCGTGGTCTACCCCGGGGAGGCCGGTGTCGAGCCCGCCCCGCCCGAGCCCGAGCGGCCCACGGCCATGGCCGTGCCCTTCTTCGCCCGGGGTGACCTCATCGGCGTGGTGGCCGTCTACGGGCGGGCCAACCGGCCCTTCGCCACCGACGACCTCTCGGCCCTCGAGACTCTGGTCAGCCAGGCCGGCACCGCCGTGGACAACGTCTCCCTCCACCAGGAGGCCCAGCGCCTGTCGATCACCGACGGCCTCACCGGCCTGTGGAACCGCCGCCAGCTCGAGCTGCGCTGCCGGGAGGAGCTGGACCGGGCCGTGCGCTTCAACCGTTCCGTGGGCCTGGTGTTCATCGATGTCGACAAGTTCAAGGACGTCAACGAGGAGTGGCTCCACCCCGGAGGCGACGCCGTGCTGGTGGAAGTGGCCCGCCGCCTGGCCGCCGCCACCCGGGAGATCGACGTGGTCGCCCGCTACGGCGGAGAGGAGTTCGTCCTGCTCCTGCCTGAGACCGACCTGCAGGGCTCGATGACCCTGGCCGAGAAGGTGCGCCAAACGGTGAGCGAGTCCGCCGTGACCCACGCCGGGAAGAGCCGGACGGTCACCGTGTCCGCCGGCGTTGCCGCCTATCCCCACAGCGGGACTAACGTGCGCACACTCGTGAACGCCGCCAGCGAGGCCGTCCTGCGGGCGAAACAGGGCGGCCGCAACCGTGTCGAGCAGGCCGAGCCCAACATCCGCCAGGCTCCGCCGCCGGGGCAGGTGAGGGAGGGGACGACTTGAACAAGGTCCGTAAGGCGGTGATTCCCGCCGCCGGGCTGGGGACCCGCTTCCTTCCGGCCACCAAGAGCCAGCCCAAGGAGATGCTGCCCGTCATCGACAAGCCCACGATCCAGTACGTGATCGAGGAGGCGGTCCGGGCCGGTATCACCGACATCCTTATCATCACCGGCCGGGGCAAGCGGGCCATCGAGGACCACTTCGACCGCAACTTCGAGCTTGAGTTCTACCTGGAGCAGGGCAAGAAGGACGACCTCTTGGAGCAGGTGCAGTCGGTGTCGGAGATGGCCGACATCCACTACATCCGCCAGCGGGACCCCCTGGGCCTGGGCCACGCCATCTCCGTGGCCCGCCAGCACGTGGGCTCCGAGCCCTTCGCCGTCCTCCTGGGCGACGACATCATGGTCGACGACGCCCGCCTGCTGCGCTCCATGCTCGGCGTCTACGAGCGCTACGGCCGATCGGTGATCGCCGTCATGGAGGTGCCCCGGGAGGACATCTCCTCCTACGGGTGCATCTCCCCCGACGACGTGGAGGAGAACCTCGTCCGGGTGGGCGCCATCGTGGAGAAGCCCAAGCCCGAGGAAGCCCCCTCCAACCTGGCCGTCATCGGCCGCTACGTGTTCACCCCCGAGATCTTCGAGGCCCTGGACCGGATCACCCCCGGAGCGGGCGGCGAGCTCCAGCTCACCGACGCCATCGGCCTGCTCCTGGAGACCCAGACCGTCTTCGGCCTGACCTTCGACTCGGGCCGCTACGACATCGGCAAGAAGATCGACTTCCTGCGGGCCACCGTGGAGCTGGCGCTCGACCGGCCGGACCTGGGGACGGAGTTCAAGGCCTTCCTGGCCGACCTCGTCCAGCGGCGCAAGATCGTCTAGCTAGCTCTTCTTTTCCGGCATCGGGGGCGGGTAGGGCCGGCAGGTCGGAGTGGGCTGCGACCCGCCGATGATGATCGGGCCCAACGTGGTGCCTTCGGCCACGGGTTCGGCGGGCTCGGGGGCCGTGCACAGGCCGGGCTGGGGACCGAAGGCGGAGACGAGGACGTCGACGAAGCGCTTGAGGCCGAGCTCGTCGGCGCCGGTGGACGGCGTCCCCGGCGACCCGATGCCCACGACCTCCACCGTCCAGGTCCCGAAGGTGAGGTCGGGCACCCTGGACAGGTCCATGTCGAGGATGGTGGCCCCCGAGGCGTTGGAGTCGGCGTTGCTCCCCACCTCCTTGCCGTTGGCGTCCATGACGGTGATCTGGTAGCTGGCGGCGCCGACGAACGGCACCGCCCCGCCGTTGATGGCGACCTTGAACCGGGCGGTGCCGGGGGCCACCGGAACCTCGTGGGAGAACCGGCCCACCAGCATCGGGGCGAGGTCGGTCCAGGCCCAGGTGTGGTCGGGATGGGCCAGACCGGCCAGCACGGCCCGGTCGCGCCCGCTCTGGAGCCGGTCGAGCTCGTCCTGGATGGCGCCGCCGGCCGCTCCGTGGAGCCGGAGGGCGAGCTCGACGGCGGCCGAGGCGTCGGTGTAGCCGTAGCCACCCACGTGGAACGGGGTGTCGGGGATGGGCCGGGCCGTGATCTGGAGCACCATCCGCACCTGCTGCGGGGTCAGCTCGGGCGCCGCCTCCAAGACCAGCGCCACCACCCCGGCCGTCTCCGGGGAGGCCATGGAGGTCCCCGACAGCGTGGTGTACCAGGGGATCTCCTGGGGGGGGATGCCCCGGGCGTCGTTGGCCAGCCCGAGCAGCGGAACGATGGTGTTGTTGGCGCGGGTGGAGACCACGTCCTCACCCGTGGTCGTCACCGCCGGGTGGTAGAGGCCCATGTGCAGCGGCCGGCGGGGCTCACCGGCGACGTCGACCCGGGCGAAGCCCAGCCCCACGGTGTCGGCCTCGATCCCCCCGGAGCTGAAGCTCGCCACCTTCCCCTTCTTGTCGCCGGCGGCCACGGGCAGCACCCAGGGCGCGGTGGCGTAGGGGTTCATGGCCATCTCGGTGCTGTCGTTGCCGTTGGCGAAGACCACCACCACCCCGGCTTCGGCCAGGGTCCGGGTGGCGGCGTGCACCGGGTCGTAGGGATCGAAGGGCTCGAACTGGCTGCCCCAGGAGTTGTTGATGACCCGGATGCCGTAGCGGTCCCGGTTCTCCACCGTCCAGTCGAGACCTTCGAGGACGAGGAACATGTTCAGGGCGTCGCCGGCGCCGATGCCGACCAGTCCCGCCCCGGGGGCCAGGCCCCGGTAGTCGCCGTTGGAGGCGATGCCCCGGGCGGCGACGTCGCCGGCCACGTGCGTCCCGTGTCCCGAGGAGGTGTCGGAGTTGGGCAGCCCCTCGAGGGGGATGATCGGCGTGGGATCACCGAGCCCGATCAGCTTGACGTTGGCCTTCATGGCGGGGGCGAGGTCGGGATGGGTGAAGTCGACGCCCGTGTCGAGGATGGCGACGGTGACGCCCTTGCCCGTCACTCCGAGCGTGTTCCAGGCCCGGCCGGTGTTGACCAGTTGGGCCGACTCCTTCAGCTCGTAGCGGAGCGGCTCGTTGAGGTACACGGCCACGACGCCCTCGGCCCGGCGGAGCGCATCGAGCCGCTCCACGGGCAGGCGGACGGCCGCCGCCGGGATGTGCCCGAAGGTCCACGACCAGGTGCCGAGGCCCGACAGGAGACTCCGGAGCCCGGTGGTGGCGGGGCGCTCCAGAGTGAGGATGAGATCGAGCGTGGCTCCGGCGGGGAGGGCGGCGGCGCGCTCGGCGGCGGCGGGGTCGAGATGGGCGGGTCCGGGAAGGTCGACGGGCGGGAGGCCCCAGTCCGGCGGCGCCGGGGCCACGGCGGCCGGGATGGCAGCGGCGTCGCCGGCGCGCGCCCCGGCGGGGGGCAGCGCGCCCAGCAGGGCCGCCACCAGCATGAGACTGACTCGCCGCATGGATCCTCCCTGCTCCGCCGGGGGCGAAGTCTACGGTCCCGGGTGGGCCGACCGGGTGTCAGGTCTCTACCCCATGGCGTTAGCCTCGGCACCGTGATTCCCATGGACGAGGTGCGCAGCCGGATTTTGAACGCGGTGTCCCTGCTCTCTCCCCTGGAGCTGCCGCTGGTCGACGCTCTGGGGCTGGCCACGGCCACACCCCTGGCCGCCGCCTGGGACGTACCGCCCTTCGCCAACACCGGCGTGGACGGCTACGCGGTGCGGGCGGCCGACACCGCCGGCGCCACCCCGGGGTCACCCGTGCGCCTGGCCGTGGTGGATGAGCTGGCCGCCGGCCGGGCCCCCACGGTGCCGGTGGACGCCGGCCAGGCCGTCCGCATCATGACGGGCGCCCCCATCCCCGACGGCGCCGACGGCATCGTCATGGTGGAGGAGACGGCGACCGACGGCGACGGCGTCCTCGTCTACGGGGAGGTGCAGCCGGGCGACCACATCCGGCCTGCCGGCGGGGACCTGCGGGCGGGAGAGGAGGCGTTTCCGGCAGGCACGGTCCTCACCCCCGCCCACCTGGGCGTGGTGGCGAATCTGGGGTACGCCCGCGTGTGGGCCGTCCGGCGGCCCCGGGTGGCGGTGATGTCCACGGGTGACGAGCTCACCCCTCCGGGCGAGGCCCTCTCTCCCGGGCGCATCACGGACAGCAACCGGCTCATGCTCCGCGCCCTGGTGACCCAGGCCGGCGCCGAGGCGGTGGACCTCGGCATCGCTCCCGACGACGAGACGGTCATCGCCGACCGGCTGGAGCAGGCCATCACCACCTGCGACGCCCTCATCACCACTGGTGGTGTCTCCATGGGTGAGTACGACCTGGTGAAGAAGGTCCTCGACAGCACCGGAGCCCTCAACTGGTGGCAGGTGGCCATCAAGCCGGCCAAGCCTCTGGCCTTCGGAGTGGTGGAGGGGCTCCCCGTTTTCGGGCTCCCCGGCAACCCGGTGTCATCCCTGGTGAGCTTCGAGCTGTTCGCCCGCCCGGCCCTGCTCAAGATGATGGGCCACCCTCACTGGTTCCGGCCCGTGGTGGAGGCGGTGGCGGCCCAGGACATGCGCCGGGGCCGGGACGGCAAGCTCCACCTCGACCGGGTCCGGGTCCATCGCCAGGATGGCCGGCTGGTGGCGGAGCGCACCGGAATCCAGGCCTCCAACGTGCTGTCGGCCATGGCCCTGGCCAACGCCCTGGCCCTCATCCCCGACGGGGAGGGCGTGTCCGCCGGCGACCCCGTCGACGTGATGCTCCTCACCGCGCCCGCCGACCACTGACAGACCGGCGGCGTCAGCCGCCGAGCTGCAGAATTTGCACCTCCCAGGTGCAATTTCTGCAAGCAAGGCCTCGCACCGAGGGAACCCTGGCGTTTTTGTACGTGGGACGTACAAAATCCCCATGCCAGGTGCGCTGGCTAGCCGCCGAGCTGGAACATCTCGATGCGGCGGCGCTTCCCCCGGGTGACGGTGAGCTCGGAGCGCTCCTCGGAGTAGCGATCCCGGCGGCGGCCCCAGGCGGAGCGGATGAGGCCGGTGAGCTCCTCGTCGGTGGCGCCGGCCCGCATGGGGCCCCGCAGATCGAGCCCACCGGTGGCGAAGAGGCAGGTGACCAGGCGGCCCTCGGTGGACAGGCGGGCCCGGGTGCAGTCCCCGCAGAAGGGCTGGGAGACCGAGGCGATGACCCCGATCTCGCCCGACCCGTCCCGGTAGCGGTACCGGTTGGCCACCTCGCCCCGGTAGTTGGGCTCCAGGGGCTCGAGGGGCAGCTCGGCATCGATGCGCTCGACGATCTCGCGGGCGGGGACCACCTGGGTCAGGTCCCAGCCGTTGAGGGTGCCCACGTCCATGAACTCGATGAAGCGCAGGATGTGGCCCGTGCCCTGGAAACGGCGGGCCAGGTCGACCAGGGTGTGGTCGTTCACGCCCCGCTGGACCACGCAGTTGATCTTGACCGGGGTGAGGCCGGCGGCGGCGGCGGCGTCGATGGCCGCCACCACGGTCTCGGGGCCCACGCTGTCCCGGCCGCTCATGAGGCGGAACACGTCGTCGTCGAGGCTGTCGAGGCTGACGGTGACGCGGCCCAGGCCCGCCTCCGCCAACTCGGGGGCCATGCCGGCCAGGAGCACGCCGTTGGTGGTGAGCGCCAGGTCCTCGACGCCGGGAATGGCGGCCAGGCCCTTGACCAGCCGGGGCAGGTGGGCCCGGACCAGTGGTTCCCCGCCCGTCAGCCGGAGCTTGACCGCGCCCAGGCCGACGAACAGGCCGGCCAGGCGCTCGATCTCCTCGAAGGAGAGGATCTGGGACCGGGGCAGGAACTCGTAGCGGTCCCCGTAGACCTCGGCGGGCATGCAGTAGGGGCAGCGGAAATTGCACCGGTCGGTGACCGAGATCCGCAGGTCGCGCAGCGGCCGCTGCAGGCGGTCGCTCACAAAAGGTCGCAGGTCAGAGCTCATATTGTCCGGATCTCCCCCGGCCGTCGAGTGTAACTCCCACTCAACCGAACACCGGCCCCGACGATTCCCCTGGTCACGCCGTACACTTGTCGCCATGACGCCCTTCGAGTTCACCCACCTCGACCCGCTCGGCCGCGCCCGGATGGTCGATGTCACACCCAAAGAGGCCACGCATCGACGGGCAGTGGCCCGCTGCCGGGTGACGATGAAGCCGGAGACGACGGGGATGATCGCCTCGGGGGCCATCACCAAGGGCGACGTGCTGGCCGTGGCCCGGGTGGCGGGCATCCAGGCGGCCAAGCAGACGCCGATGCTGCTGCCCCTGTGCCATCCGCTCCTGGTCGGGAGCGTCTACGTGAACTTCACCATCGAGGACGCCTTCGTCGAGATCGAGGCCCAGGTGGAGACGGTCGATCGCACCGGCGTCGAGATGGAGGCGCTCACGGCCTGCGCCGTGGCCGCCCTCACCATCTACGACATGTGCAAGTCGGTGGACCGGGAGATGAGCATCGGCAGCCTGGCCCTGTGGGAGAAGACGGGCGGGCGGTCCGGCCCCTTCCGGCGCAAGGCGGCGGAGGGCGACGAGCTCAGCTACGGGCTCTAGCCGGCCACCGGCAGCCTCAGAGCCCCATTTCCGCCCCCCTGGCTCGGCGTGGTGTTAGGTTCCGGCCGGGCGGCGTCAAGTCGAAGGGGAGGCTGGGCCGGTGGTGCTCCTCGTGTTGGCCGTGCTGTGGGGGATCGTCCTCATCCCACCCGCTCTCCGGAACCGGGCTGAGGCCCGCCAGGGTCGCTCCGTCGCCGACTTCCGCAAACGCCTGGAGGTTCTGGCGCCCCCCTCCGTCCCCCTCGCCAGCCGGCCGGCGACCGCAGTCCGGCCCATCGGATCCGCCCCGCCCCGGATGTCGGTGGTGGCCGATCCCGCGCTGAGCCGGGCGCTTCCCCCGCCGGCGCCGTCCAAGCCCGGTCATGCCCTCCGGTCCTCGCGCGCCGCGGTGCTCCGCCGCCGGCGGCAGGTCTTCGGGAGCCTGGGCCTGGCCGCCGTCGCCAGCCTGGTCGTCGCCGTCGCCTTCCCCGGGCTGCGGTTCGTCGCCGGCGCCGTCCACCTTCTGACCGCCGTCGCCCTGGCCGCCTACGTCGCCGGTATGCGCCGCCTGCACCACCTGGCCCGGGAGCGCAGGGCCAAGGTCCGCTACCTCCCGGTGGCGGTCGCCGTTCCCGTCAGGATTCCGGACGCCGGATCGACGGCGGAGGGGCCCGCCGTCCGCTCCGCCGCCTTGTAGGCACGCATGGGCCGGGCCGAGGAGATCGCCGCCGCCGGCGAGTGGGCCCGGGGAGCCCTGGAGGACAAGCACCGGGCCCGGGAGACCGGGCTGGCCGCCTGCCGGCGCACCATCCAGGCCTGCGCGGCGTCGATCCGGGCCGTCCACCGCGAGGAATGGTCGGTGGCCGAGGACCTCGCCGCCCAGGCCGCCGCCCACCTCAAGGAGGCCGGAGACGCCCTGGCCGCGCATCCCGACGTGCGCTACGCCGGCTTCGTCCACGACGCCGCCAAGGAATACGCCGAGGCCCGCCTGACCCTGGCCTTCGTCCGGGGCGATCCCATGCCTCAGGCCAACGACATCGGCGTGGAGGTCCAGGCCTTTCTCAACGGGATGGCGGAGGCGGCCAGCGAGCTGCGCCGCTACCTGCTCGACCAGCTCCGTCGGGGAAAGCCGGAGCGGGGCGAGGAGCTGCTCGGGCTCATGGACGAGGTCTACACGCTGCTCGTCACCATGGACTTCCCCGAAGCCATGAGCGGCCACCTACGGCGGACCACCGACCAGCTCCGCGCCGTCTTGGAGCGCACCCGCGGCGACCTCACCACCAGCCTCCTCCAGACCCGGTTGCTGGAGGGCATCGAGAGCCGCCAGCCGGGCGCGCCCGGGAGCTAGCCCGAACCTGGGCGCTACTCTGGTGGGGTCTGGTCCGTTTGTCGCGGGCGCTCCGAAGTTTGAGGGAACGGCGGGAGCGTTCGTGGGGAGCGGGCCGGTCGGGGGTGTAGCTCAGCTGGTAGAGCGCTACGTTCGCAACGTAGAAGTCGGCGGTTCGAGTCCGCTCACCTCCACGGTAAAGGGATCAGCTCGAGCGCTTCCCGCTCCTTGCGCTCTTCCGGATTGCGGATCTGAGAGAAGCCGGCTTCGAGGTGGTGCCTACTCTCGGCGAGCGCCCGGCCTGATCGATCGTCGAGGGTTGACAAAGCGCCTCCTGGTGCGACTGCGGGCTCATTGGCGGAAGCCTGTTCGTCGAGATCCGTATCAGTACGGACGTACTGGTGCCGTCATGGCCGTAGCGTCTATGGGATGGCGGAGGCTCGGTTTCGCGGTGCGCGGGGCGAGGCTGCCTGGCTACCTGTGCTGACAGGCGCTGTCCTGGTGGCCGTCGTCGCCTCCGTTGGCATTGCGACGGGCAGGTCCCAAATCCAGCGTCGGGTGAGCGTGGCCTCCAGCGGCGCAGAAGGCACGCACGACAGCTCCCAGCCGTCGCTCAGCAACAACGGTCGCCTGGTGGCCTTCATGTCTGCCGCCGACAACTTCGATCCTCGCGACGCACCATCCCCCCCACCCGGAAACATCAACGGGTTCGACGTGTTCGTCCGCGACCTCAGGACGGAAACGACCGAGCCGGTCAGCCTCGCGTTCACCAAGGCCGGATTCGGGAACCGGGACAGCTTCGGGCCCTCGATCAGCGGAGACGGCCGCTCGGTGGTGTTCGAGTCGGCCGCCAGTGACCTCGTCGAAGGGGACACCAACGACAGGCGCGACGTGTTCGTCCACCTGCTCCACCGGCACGAGACACTCCTCGTCAGCGTCGGGTCGGGGCCGGAGACGGCGGCGACGCGAGGCAACGGCCACAGCCATGTGCGCGAGATGGCAAAGACCCGCCGGCCCAACACCGTCGTCACCGACGATGGCAACCTCGTGGTCTTCGAATCGGAAGCCGACAATTTGGTGTTCTGGGACACCAACGACCACATCGACGTGTTCGTCCGGGACCTGTTCCACCGGGAGACCCGATTGGTCAGCGTGCCGTCCACACCCAGCGCCCTCCAAGCCGACGGTGCCAGTTTCAACCCTGCCATCAGCGGCGACGGCCGCTATGTGGCCTTCTCGTCCGATGCCACCAACCTGGTCGCCGGCGACACCAACGCCAGCCCCGACGTGTTCGTTCACGACCTGACCACGGGCCAGACCACCCGGGTGGACGTGGCCTCCGACGGCACCCAGGCGTCATTCAACGAAGGTGGCTGCGGCACCCACGGCTGCCATGCCGAATCCATCTCGCTGAGCGACGATGGAACCTCCATCGCCTTCGACTCGTTCGCCGACAATCTCGCCCCCGGCGACATGCAAGATGAGGACGACGTCTTCGTCCACGACCAGCTGACCCACGCCACCGCCTTGGTGAACGTCGGGGTGGACGGCCAGATCGGTGCCGCTCCTGTCGCGCACCAAGCAAGGTTCCAGTCGGCGATGAGTGGCAATGGGCGCTTCGTCGCGTTCGAGTCGGACAGGGTCGGTCTCGTCGACGACGACGACAACGGAGTGGTCGACGTGTACGTGCGCGACCGGCGCGGCCACACGACCATCGGGGTGAGCGTCGCCGCAGCCCGCGCCGAGAAGTGCCCAACACTCAACTCGGGTGGCTGCAGCGGCCAACCGGCCATTGACGGCACCGGGCGATCCGTCGCCTACCTGTCATCGGCCAGCAACTTCGTGAAGGGAGACACCAATAAGTCGACCGACATCTTCCTCTCGGCCCGGACGTCGCGGCTGCCGCTGCTCAACCTGCGGCTCCCCTTCGGAGTCGCACCAGCCAACGAAACATCGTCGGCCACCAGGCGCCTCAGCGCATCGGGCGAGGTTCGTCAGGCACAGCAATGGTGGGGTGGCCGGTGGGGAGGGCGTCCCGGAAGATGGATAGGGCACGCTCGCACCGGGCGATGGCCGCTTCGGTGCGCGGCCGGGGGCCGAGCCGAGCGCTCTCGTCGCCGATGCCTCCGCAGCCCGGTGACAGCGGCCGACCACGTGATCCGATCCACGCTGCGGTCCTAGCCCTACGCCCCCGGTGCCTGCGCCGGAGGTAGGTGACCGTAGAGGGCGGCGCGGGCCTCGATCTTCAGTGCCTCGGCGCGGGCCTCCGCCATCTCTTCCGGGCTGAGCTGCTTGACCCGGACCAGTTCCAGTACCTCTTGTTCCGGGTCATTCCCCAGGTACCCGACCCGGACGTTGCCGACCCCGGGGGCGTAGTACTTGAGCTGGTGGGCGCCCGGCTTGCGGGGCTCGAACTCGTCCATCACCAACACGTTGTCGTAGCACCCGGCGGGGACGCAGGTCTGCTCGCCGACCTCGTGCACCCTGGCGTTGTCCTCCCAGAAGAACGGGGCCGGCGCGAACCCCTCGGAGAAGGCGAGTGCCCCCTTCTGGGGGTCTGCCTTCATCATGATCCCCGGCTTGGCGCCATTCTGGCCCGCGATCCAGGTCGAGGTCCCGTTGTACTCCCCCTCCTCGTCCCAGATCTCGACGGCCTGACCAAAGTGCCAGACGTTGCCGGCTTTGTCCTGGGCGAAGAAGATGATCTCCGCCTCCTCCAGGACGCCGTCGCTGTAGTCCCGGTCCCACCCGACGACGGTGCGCACCCCGTTGATCACCTTGGTCAGGTCGGTGACGGTGAACACCTGGCTACGAGGGATGCGGTCACCCTCGTCGGAGAAGGACCCC
>JBIOYN010000064.1:0-5862 GCA_044870155.1 Acidimicrobiia bacterium
CCTGTTGCCCTCCGGTTTGAAATAGCCACGGTCTGGTTCCAACGGGCTATGGAGCGCGGCCCGGCCTCTCCCGATCATGACCCACGAAGCGGGCGATAAACGGGAGGGGCACCCATGAGCACGCGCATTCGTTGGCAGCAGCGTCTCGCCTTGGCGGTCGCTGCACTACTTCTGGCAGCCGTACCGGGCGGAGCGATGGCCAATGCCGCCGCGCCCGGGGCGGACCGAGTATCAGTCATCGTCCGCGGCTCGGACGCGGGCGCCGCCCGCGCCGCCGTCGAGGCGGTCGGTGGCGAAGTCACGCAGGATCTCTGGATCGTCAACGGGGTCGCGGCCGAGGTACCCGTCGCCGCCCTGGAGACGCTGCGGGCCCACGGGCTGGACGTCGGAGACGACGAGTCGGTCCAGGTTCAGGCCAACCCGTCGCCACTGCACTCGGCCACTGCCGTCTACCCGAAGGTGGTCGGCGCCGACAACCTCTGGAACGAGGGCATCGACGGCACCGGCGTGACCGTGGCCGTGATGGACACCGGCGTCAAGCCGGTCGCCGACCTGGCCGGCCGGGTCATCGCCGGAGTCGACTTCTCCAGCGAGGGGAACCCCTACGACGACGGTTTCGGCCACGGCACCTTCGTGGCCGGCCTCATCGCCGGCAACGGGGCCTCGTCCAATGGCGCCTACAAGGGCGTGGCACCCAACGCCAAGATCGTCTCGATCAAGATCGCCGGCCGCAACGGCGCCAGCGACGTCAGCCACGTCCTGGCCGGCATCCAGTGGGCCGTCTCGTTCAAGAGCGACTACGGCATCCGGGTCATCAACCTGTCGCTGGGCACGGACTCCACCCAGAACTACTACCTCAGCCCGCTGAACGCCGCCGTGGAGCGGGCCTGGGACGCCGGCATCGTCGTCACCGTCTCGGCTTCCAACCGGGGCCCCGGGGCTGGCACCATCACCAAGCCCGGTGACGACCCCTTCGTCATCACCGTCGGCGCCCTCGACGACAAGGGCAGTGTCGGCCGGGGCGACGACATCATGGCCGGCTACTCGGGCGAAGGCCCCACGGCCGCCAACGGCCTGGTCAAGCCCGACCTGGTGGCATCGGGCCGGTCCCTCATCGGCCTGCGGGTCCCGGGTTCGAAGATCGACACCGCCTACCCCAGTTCGCGGGTGGGGACGGCGTATTTCAAGGGCTCGGGCACGTCGTTCTCCACCGCCGTCACCTCGGGGTCGGTCGCCTTGCTCCTCCAGCGGGAGCCCGGGCTCACACCGGACCAGATCAAGGCCCGCCTGCTGAACACGGCGGCCGCCGGACCCGTGGGGAACCCCAACGTCGACGGCCGGGGCTCACTCGATGCCTACGCCGCCGCCCACGCCGGAACCTTCGACTCCGCCAACCAGAACGCCGTCCGCTCTGCCGGTGACGGCTCCATCGACCTCGACCGGGGCAGCCTCAACATTCAGATCCAGACCGGGTCGATCCTCAACCCGATCCTGAATCTGCTCATCCCGGTCTTCCAGCTCCTGAACAGCGACATCACGGCCCAGAACATCCTCTTCGACCCGGTCGCCTACATCACCTCGGAGTGGAGCGGCTCCAGTTGGTACGGGTCGAGCTGGTACGGGTCGAGCTGGTACGGCTCCAATTGGTACGGCTCCAGTTGGTACGGCTCCAGCTGGTACGGCTCCAGCTGGTACGCCACGGCCTGGGAGTAGCGCCGGATGCCCACCAAGCTCAAGGCCGCCATCGGAGCGGCAATCGCCGCCGGCGTTCTGAGTCTCGCCCTCACCGTGGCACTTGCCCACGGCGAGGGCGTTGGGCCGCTCGGCGAGCTCGTGGCCTTCACCGTGGTGCTGGCCATGAGCTGGGCCTACCCCATGTTCATGCTGCGGGGTGAGGAGACCGAGGCCTTCCAGCTCGACGAGGCGTTCCTGGTGGCGATGTCCATCCTGTTGCCGCCGCTGGGAACCGTCCTCGCCTTCGGGGTGGCCGCCGTGGTCGGCCGGCTCTTCCCCCGGCGCCGCCCGCTGGTGCGGATCGCCGTCAACGCCGGCGTGGTCATGATTTCAGCGGGGCTCGCCCTGGGCATTCCCCGCCTGGTCGGCGGCCATGGCGGCGCCGGTCTCGTGGGCCTCCTGACCGCGGTGTCGGGCGCCGCCATCTTCCTGGCCGTCAACAGCTTCGCCGTCTCGGTGGTCATCGCCCTGGCCGAAGGCCGATCGTTCTGGCGAATCTGGACGGACAGCATCGGCTTCCGCCTCGTGGTCTGGGCCACCACCGTGGCCATCGGCATGCTCGTGGGTCTGGCCGGGTCGGCGTACTCCTGGGCGTTGTTCCTCGCCCTGCTGCCCTTGGGCGTGCTGCGCGTGGTCCTCTCCGGGTTCCTGGCCGCCCGCAAGGACCGGGAGCGCCTCGACGGCCTCCTGCGGGCGGCGCTCGACGCCCAGTCGGTCGATCCTTCCGAGGTCGAGGAGGCCATCACCGGCTCGGCCCGGACGATGCTCGACTGCCGGGAAGCGCGCCTCAGTGACGTGCCGCCGGAGTCGGACGAGCTGGGCAGCCAGCTCCAGGGACGCGGGCATCCCGAGCGGTGGCTGGTGGTGGGCGACCGCCGGGGGGTGGAGCCGTTCAAACCCCAGGACTCCAAGCTGCTCGACGCCATCGTGGCCGTCGGGTCGGGCGCCCTGGAGAACGCCCGGCTGGCCGACCAGATGAAGCACCAGGTGTTCCACGACGCGCTCACCGGCCTGCCCAACCAGCTGCTGTTCGAGGAGCGGGTGAACCTGGCCCTGGCCCAGCAACGGGGCGCCGGCCACAAGCTCGCCGTGCTCTTCCTCGATCTCGACCGGTTCAAGCGGGTCAACGACTCGCTCGGTCACCCGGCGGGGAACGAGCTCTTGCGCCAGGTGGCCAGGCGTCTGGCCGCAGTCGTGCGTAGCACCGACACGGTGGCCCGCATGGGCGGCGACGAGTTCACTGTGCTGCTGGCCGACATCCGCGCTGGCGGAGAGGCGGCTCTGGTGGCGGAAAAGATCCTGATCGCCTTCCGCCACCCGTTCGTCCTCGACGGCCAGGAGCTGTTCGTCACCCCCAGCATCGGCGTCGCCGTCGGGCCCGACGACGGGATCCGGCCTTCAACCCTGCTGAAGAACGCCGACAGCGCCATGTACCGGGCCAAGGACCGGGGCCGGAACTGCTACGAGATCTACGCCGTGGACATGAACGCCGCCGCCGAGAGCCAGCTGGCCCTGGAGGGCGACCTCCACCACGCCATCGACACCGGCGGCCTGCGCGTCATGTACCAGCCCCAGGTCGATCTGACCTCGGGCCGGATCGTGGGGGTGGAGGCGCTGGTGCGCTGGCCGCACCCGGTCCACGGGATGATCACCCCCGACCGTTTCGTGCCCATGGCCGAGGAGACCGGCCTGATCGTCTCGCTCGACGACTGGGTGCTGCGGACGGCGTGCCGCCAGGCCCGGGAGTGGTCCGACGCCGGGCTGCCGCCCCTGCGGGTGGCGGTGAACATCTCGGGGCGCGCCTTCCAGCGGACCAGCGTGGTGGAGCGGGTGGCGGCGACGCTGGTGACCACCGGCCTGGAGCCCGGACGCCTCGAGCTGGAGGTGACCGAGAGCATGGCCATCGACCAGGGGAACGACACCCGGCCGGTGTTCCAGGACCTCGAGGCCCTGGGCGTCAAGCTGGCCATCGACGACTTCGGGACGGGGTACTCGGCGCTCAGCCGGCTGCGGGGCTTCCCCTTCCACACGCTCAAGATCGACCGGTCCTTCGTCTCGGAGATCGAGGACGCCTCCGACGAGGCGCCGATCGTGGCCGCCATGATCGCCATGGCCCACGCCATGAACCTCGGCGTGGTGGCCGAGGGTGTGGAGACGAACGCCCAGCGGGCCTACCTCGACCGCCACCACTGCGACATCGGCCAGGGCTACCTGTTCAGCCGCCCGGTGGAGGCCACCGTGGTCGAGGCCATGCTCGCCCCCGTCGCCGCCTGACGAGATCTGCCCGCCGGGGGCTACGGCAGGTGGCCGTTGTCCAGGACCATGCGCGGGGCAAGGTAGACGTTGACCTCCGGGCGGAAGTCCATCCGGGTGATGGCGGCCCCGTAGTCCGAGCCCGGGTTCACGGTGAGGGTCGAGGTCTCGTCCCAGAGTCCCAGGTCGATCGACTTGGCTCTGGCGACGACGTAGCTCTTGACCAGGTCCGTCGTGCGCTTCAAGACGTCAGGGCTGAGGATGTTGACCCTGATCAACCCGCCCTCGGTCAGGGCCTTGGCCACGACATCGCCGCCGTTGGGAGCGGAGGCCAGGAGTCGCAGGGCTTCGGCCCGGGCGCTCGGGGTCCGGTCGACGGTCACCCGTCCCGACATGAATTCCGGCGTGAACAGCTCGGAGACATAGGCGTACGGATTGTCCGTGGCCACGGTGCCCGGGCGCTCGTCGACCGAGAACAGCAGGCCGGTCTCGAAGTACGGCACCGTGTTGCCGTCCCGGTGGAAGGCGGTGAACAGCCCGGAGATGCCCCGGCCGGTCTCCGTCGCCACCGGGTGATAGCCCGACCCCGCGGTGATGGACCGGAGCACGGCGAGATCGGCGGACCCGAACAACACCATCATCTCGGAGTCGTAGATGGTGAAGGGAACTGTCAGCTCCGAGCAGTGTGCCGTGATCCACGTCGACTTGGGTGGGAGGAGGAACCGGTCCACCTCGTCCCTCCACGGACTTGCCCCTTCGAAGGTTCTCTCCCTGCAGGCGTGAGGGTAGCGGGGGACCTCCCCACGTCAGGCGAAACCGGTTCATGTCGACGGCAGCGGTCCGCTACATTCCCCGCCTGCGCACGGGCGGGAGAGGCACCACCGGGCTGGGGAGCAAAAGCCGCGAAGTTTCTCTCAAGTCGCGCCGCGCGAGTGTCGAGACATGACCAGGACAAACGTGCCGGGCGAGGGCCCGGTCGGGGATCGAGGAGGAGCCGCAATGGCGGGCAAGGTGAAGAACAAGGACGACGGCGGCCTGCAGTCAAAGACGGCCCGGGCCTCCATGCGGACCGGCGGCCAGAAGGAGGCGTTCATCGCCTCGGCCGACGCCAGCCGCATCGTTCCTCTCGGCGGCGGGACGCACGCCTACGTCCTCGACCCCCGTGACGGCCGCACGCACCGCTTCCCCGTCGCCTCCGAGCAGTTCATCGCCGCCCTGGTCGGGCTGGCCGGCAGCAACCACGGTGACCGGCTCCGCCGGGACCTGACCGACCTGGCCGGCAAGTACCCGAGCTGGGAGACGGTCAGCGCCCGGCTGGACGCCGCCCTCAACCCCCCTGCTCCCGAGACCGAGGTCGAGACCCCCGAGGTCGACGCCGCCTAGTTCCCCCCACAACGCAGCACTCCCGGAGGCGGTCCCAGGGGCCGCCTTCGGCGCGTCTAGGCTCGGAGCCTTCGGGGACCAGGGGAGGCTCATGGCCGTCACGATGACGTCGACGCGTTCGGTGCAGGACGAGGCCGACGAGGTCCTCCACGCCGTGATGGCCACGCCCGAGGGCCACGCCGATCCCTACCCGCACTACCACGAGCTGCGCCGGCTGGCGCCCGTCCACCGCAGCGCCCTCGACGGGGTGTGGTACGTCACCGACTTCGAGATCTGCCGCCAGCTGCTCGGGGACGCCCGCATGGGGAAGAACGACCAGATCGTCGTCCGCCGCCATGGCGTGGACGAAGCCCGGGTCAAGCTGGCCGAGCGCCGGGGCCGGCCCACGATGCTCACCACCAACCCGCCTGATCACCGTCGCCTGCGGGGGGTGGCCAAGGGCGCCTTCATCCCGCCCTCCATGGAGGCGCTGCGGCCGCGGGTGGCGGGGGG
>JBIOYN010000065.1:0-5547 GCA_044870155.1 Acidimicrobiia bacterium
GGAGCACTACAACGCCACCATCACCTACTTCGAGCCGACGCACTCCGACCTGTGGGTGCTCGGCGTCCGGCCCGACCATGGCGACGTCCACCACCTCCCCGGCCAGTACGCCTCCCTCGGGCTCGGCCACTGGGAGCGCCGCATCGACGAGGCCGAGGACCCGGGTCTCGACGACCGGTGGGACAAGCTGATCCGGCGCTCCTACTCCATCTCCCACCGCATCTTCGACGAGCACGGCTACCTGGCCCAGGAGCGCGACACCACCGAACTCGAGTTCTACATCGTGCTGGTGCCGCCGACCCCGGAGAACATCCCTGGGCTCACTCCCCGGCTGGCGCTGAAGCGCCCGGGGGACCGGATCTACCTCGGTCCGAAGGTGGCGGGCCGTTACACCCTGACGCCGGTGACCGACCCCAAGGGGACGGTGGTGTTCTTCGCCACCGGCACCGGGGAGGCCCCCCACAACGCCATGGTGGTGGAGCTGCTCCGCAAGGGGCACATGGGCCCGATCGTCTCCGCCGTCACCGTCCGCAACCTGGCCGACCTCGGCTACCTGGCGAAGAACCGCGAGCTCGAGTCCCGCTACCCCAACTTCCACTACCTGCCGCTGCCCACCCGGGAGCCGGGTATCCCCAAGCGCTACATCCAGGACCTCATCATCGAAGAGGTCTTCACCAAGGAGTGCGGCGTCGACCTCGACCCGGCGACCACCCACGTCTTCATGTGCGGCAACCCGGCCATGATCGGCCTGCCCACCGAGGAGGACGGCCGGCTGACGTACCCGAAGCCGACCGGTGTGACCGAGATCCTCACCGAACGGGGCTTCAGGCTCGACAGCCGCAAGGAACGCGGCAACCTCCACTACGAGGAGTACTGGTAATCCCGAGCCGTCGGAGCAGGTCAGAGGCGATTCGGAGGCGGTTCAGACCGCCTGAGTCCGCAGCCAGTCCGCGGCTGTTCCGCCGAGTGCCTCGTCGACGACGGCCCGGACACGGTCCTCGTCCTGGCGGATCACGTGGGCGTAGGTCCGGAGCAGCGTCTGGATGTCGTGCCCGAGCCGCTCGGCCACGAGCGCCGGGCTGACGCCGGCCGACAGGAGCACCGACGCGTGGTGGTGACGGAGGTCGTGCCACGTCGTCCCCGCCACCGGCTCCCTCGCCGCCGCCACTGCCAACTCGACCTCGGCTGGCGGCTTGCTTCGCAGCCTCTCGCGGGCCGCCTTCTCGAGGATGTCGGCGGCGCGGCCCCTAGCACCGCGGATCGCGTTCCCGCCGTGGACACGACCGTACGGCTCGCCGCCGTCGCGGTGGAACAGGACACCGTGCTGCCCGGGGCCGAAGGCGGCGAGGTGAGCGGCCAGGGCGTCGACGACGAGCGGGCTCAGGGCCACAGAGCGGTAGCTGTTCTTCGACTTCGGCGGAGCGAACACCGACGGCCCCGTCTTCGGGCTCCAGAGCTGCCGGTCGACCCGCAGCTCCCGGCGCATGAAGTCGACCCGGTCGACGGTGAGGCCGAACAGCTCGCCCTGGCGCAGCCCCGTCCCGGCGGCGAGTAGGAGGGCCGCCCGCAGCCGCTCGGTAATGCCGGCCGCCAGCGCCCGTACCTCCTCCGCCGTGAGCGGGACGAGCGGCACCACCTCGACCTTCGGGAGCCTGGCGCCGGCGGCGGGGTTGCGAACGATCCTGCCGTCCTCCACGGCGGCCTCGAGCAGCGATGACAGCGTCGCGTGCATCGTGTGGACCGTCGCCGGTGCAAGGCTGAGGCCAGCCGCCCAGCCCTCGATGTGGGCCCGACGGAGACTGGAGAGCGGCCGGGCGCCCAGGGCCGGGAGGATGTGCAGACGGAGCTCCCGCTCCACCCGCTCGACATTCGACGGCCGCCAGTGCCGCCGGCCGACCCACTCCTCGGCGTAGGCGGCGACGGTGATCTGCCCCGCCTGTGGCTCGACGTAGGTGCCGGAGAACAGCCGGTGCTCAAGGTCGGCCCTGAAGCGGTCGGCGGCGGCCTTCTGCCCCTTCGGGAACGCCTTCGACTTCTCGGGCGCACCGGGGTACTCCCGCCAGCAGACGAGATAGCCGGTGGACCGCTTGCGGATGTAGGCCATGGCCCTCCTTGGGTTTCCGACCGGCGCCCAGTCGACGGTCGGGAGCATCGTAGAGAGCGGGTATGACAGCGACCAGGACGCGTCAGCGGCCGAGCCCGTCCAGCCATCGGTCCACCTCGTCGCGGCGGTACCGGAGGTGCCGACCCACCCGCAGCCCCCGTGGGCCCGTGCCCTTGAGGCGCCACTGGTAAAGGGTCTTGAGAGGCACCTGGAGGTAGGCGGCCACCTCCTCGGCGGACAGGAGCCGGTCGCTCGTGGCGGGGCGGGGCACGTCGGTGGCGGACGAGACGCCGAACTGGCGGGCGTCCGGGTCGGTCTTGGCGGGCTGGCTTCTCGTCATGGGCCCACCTTGCGCCGCCCACTCGGGCCGCGACTCGGGACGCGACCTGGGACCTCGCCGCTTTCTGCCGCGACGTTGTGCTCGGGCACCCGCCCGAGCGAACTGGTGCACGCGCGTCGGCCGTCGATGTCGACTGCCCCCGGCCTCTTCGTCGCAGTGGCCGCCGTGCATCAAGGGCGTCGCCCCGAATGGGCTGCGGAAGCCGGGTTCAGGCTGTACAGATCACGCCGTGTCCGCTTCGCCGACTCGGGCCGTACTCGAGACGCCGGCGAGCGGCGCCTGCTCGACCGGTGTTGCACGGCGGGAGCACCGTGAACGCACGGCTACCCGTCAGCGCGTTCGTCGATTGTCTCGTCGCAGGGTGTGAGGTCCGGTCCAAGGTCAGGTCCAAGGCGGCGTCCCGAGTGACGTCCCGAGCGGTGTCCCGAGTCAGGGAGGTCCTTCGAGCGTCGGGCCGCAGTGTGGGCGGCCATCGGAATCTGCCCGCTTGCGGCCAGCAGACGCTGCCCACTCACGGCCATCTTGTCACGCAGGGTGCTGGCGGCGGAGGACACGACAGCCGAGCCGGTGCCGCCCTCGACCGGCAATTCGGGGATGGCCAACCGGCATCGACCGCGCGCGTTATGGGACACGTGCTCATTGGCCGACGCCCAACCCGAGCCGTCGTTCGGCGTGCCCAGCTAGGTGGTCCAGAGCCGGCGGCGGATCCTCTGGAGACTGTCGGTATGACGTACCAAGGCGTCCGGCAGGTGAACCGGGTGGCGGAGTCTTGTCGAGCTGACCTTCTCTAGCCGGGGCAGGGCGGCCCTGCCAAAATTCGCTGCGGGAGGGCGACGATGGGCGAGTGGTTTCCTCAGGGTCCGGTCACGATCCTCTTCAGCGACGTCGAGGGCTCCACCGACCTGCGGACGCACCGGGGTGACACCGTCGCCCACCGCATCCTCCGGTCCCACGAGGACGTCGTGCGCCGCTGCGTCGCCGACCATGGGGGCCGGGAGATCAAGGCGCTGGGCGACGGGTTCATGGTGGCCTTCGCCTCGGTTCGTCCCGCCCTGGAATGCGCCATCGCCATCCAGCAGGAGCTGGCGGAACGCAACGTCGAATTGCCCGGCGAGGAGCTTATGGTCCGCATCGGCGTCAACTTTGGCGAGGTCACCGTCGAAGGCGACGACATCTATGGCCAGGCCGTGAACGCCGCCGCCCGCATCGCCGCCAAGGCCAGGGGCGGCGAGATCCTCGTCTCCGACATCGTCCGCCAGCTGGCCGGCGCGGGACCCGAGTTCACGTTCGCCGACCGGGGCCGCCTCGCCCTGAAAGGCTTCCCCGACCGCTGGCATCTCTACGGTGTTGTCTACGACGCTCGGCGCCCGTCGCCGGCGGAGTCGGCGTTGCCGGGCCGGACGCCGTTCGTCGGCCGGGAGACCGAACGTGCCGAACTGCGCCGCCTCGTCGAACAGGTCAAGGGCGGCCACGGTGCGCTGGTGATGATCGGCGGCGAACCGGGGGTGGGCAAGACGCGTCTGGCCGAGGAGCTCACCGTCCGCTGCGCCCGGGAAGGGTTCCTGACCTTCACCGGGCACTGCTACGAGGCCGCTGGCGCCGCCCCGTACATCCCGATCGTCGAGGCCTTCGAACAGGCCCTCGCCCGCGCCCCCAGCCCGAAGAACTTCCGCCAGTTCCTCGGTGACGAGGCACCCGAGATCGCCAAGCTCGTGCCCAAGCTCCGCCAGAGCTGCCCCGACATTCCCCCGCCCCTCGACCTGCCCGCCGAACAGGAACGCCGCTACCTGTTCAACGCGGCCTGGGAGGTGCTGGCGCGCACCGCCCGGGCCCAGCCCACCCTGTTCGTCCTCGACGACATCCACTGGGCCGACGAGCCGACCATGCTGCTCATCCAGCACTGCGCCGAGCGCCTCGCCGGGGTGCCGGCGCTGATGGTCGGCCTGTACCGCGACAGCGAGCTCGACATCGGCCGGCCGCTGTCCCGCACCTTCGAGGAATTGATCCGCCGGCGGCTGGCCCTGCGCATGCCGCTGTCCCGCCTTCCGGAAGAGGCAGTGGCGGGCATCGTCGCCGGGTTGGCCGGACAGGAGCCGCCCGCCGGGCTCGTGGAGGTGATCTACGCCGGGACGGAAGGCAACCCGTTCTACACCGAAGAGGTGTTCAAGCACCTGGCCGAAGAAGGCCGCCTGTTCGATGCCGACGGCCGCTTCCGGGGCGACCTGTCGGCCGACGACCTCGACGTCCCCGACAGCGTCCGCCTCGTCGTCGGTGCGCGGCTGCGCCGCCTCGGCGACGATGGTGCGAGGACGCTCGGGGCCGCCGCCGTGCTCGGGCGGGTCTTCGCCTTCGAGTTGCTCCAGCACGTCGAGGAGATCGGCGAGGATCCGCTGCTCGACGTCGTCGAAGCGGCTGAGCGGACGGGTCTCATCAAGACGGTCGACGACGACCGCGGCGAAGACCGTTTCATCTTCGCCCACGAGCTGATCCGCCAGACCGTCCTCGCCGAGTTGTCCGCCCCGCGCCGCCGCCGGCTCCACCTCCGGGCGGCCGACACCCTCGAGCGGGCCTACGCCTCGGCCCTCGAACCCCAGGCGGCGGCCATCGCCAACCACCTCATCGAGGCGGGCAACGCGGCCGACCCGAAGCGGACCTTCCGCTACCTCTTGGCCGCCGGGAAGTGGGCATTGGAGACGGCGGCCTTCGAGGAAGGGCTCGCCTACCTCGAGCGGGCCGCCGAACGAGTCGACGCGGCGACGCCGAGCGACCGGGCCGACCTGTTGTTCCACCTCGGGACGGCGCGGCGCGCCAATGGCCGGTGGGATGACGCCATCGACACGTGGACGGGAGCGGTGGACGCCTACGAGGCGCTCGGCGACGGCGAGACCGTGGGGCGGATCTGTGCCGACGTCGCCTACAGCCTGATCTGGGCATCACGGTGGGCGGAGGGAGCGGCTATCGCCCAGCGGGGGATCGAACGCCTGGGCCAGCGGACGAGCGACACCCGGGGCCGATTGCTCGCCCTCCAGGCGCCCCTCGTGGCGGCCTCTCCCGGTGTGCCCTTCGAGGTCGGAGAAGCTCTCCTCACCGAAGCGCTGGCCGT
>JBIOYN010000066.1:0-3406 GCA_044870155.1 Acidimicrobiia bacterium
GGACGATCACCGCCAACTACGACGGCCGGCAGAAGCATCGCACCCGCATCGGGGCCCGGGCCCGCATCGGGTCCAACACCGTGCTGGTGGCCCCGGTGGAGGTGGGTGAGGACGCCTACACCGGGGCCGGCTCGGTGGTGACCAGGGACGTGCCCGACGGCGCCCTGGCCAAGGGGGTGCCGGCCCGGGTGGAAGAGGGGTGGGCCAAGGCCCGCACCGACGAGACGGCGGAAGGGGAGGCCGGGGAAGGCGCCTGAACCCCCCACCCCGGCCCTGAATCTGCGACACTCATATCAAGGGCTAAGGGGACGGAGTCTGGGATGGAACTGGTCACGAAGAAGAAGCTGATGCTCTTCAGCGGGCGGGCGAACGTCGCCCTCTCGGAGGAGATCGCCGAGAACCTCGGCGTCCCGCTGGGCGAGGTGGAGCTGTCCACGTTCGCCAACGGCGAGATCTACTGCCGCTATCTGGAGAGCATCCGGGGCGCCGACGTCTTCATCGTCCAGAGCCACTGCGACCCCATCAACGAACGGATCATGGAGCAGCTCATCATGATCGACGCCGCCAAGCGGGCGTCGGCCAAGCGGATCACCGCCGTGTGCCCCTTCTACGGCTATGCCCGCCAGGACAAGAAGACCGAGGGCCGCGAGCCCATCACCGCCCGGCTCCTGGCCGACATGCTGACCACGTCGGCGGGCGCCGACCGGGTGGTGGCCATGGACCTCCACACCGGCCAGATCCAGGGCTTCTTCAACACCCCGGTCGACCACCTCACCGCTCTGCCCGTGCTGTCGTCGTACCTGGCCGAAACGGTGGAGGGCGACCCGGTGGTCGTCTCCCCCGACGCCGGCCGGGTGAAGCTGGCCCAGCGCCTGGCCCACCACCTCGACACCGACATCGCCATCATCGACAAGCGCCGGCCCCGGGGCACCCACAACGTGGCCCAGGCCAGCGAGATCGTCGGTCAGATCACCGGTCGGCCCTGCATCCTGATCGACGACATGATCGACACCGCCGGCACCGTCAGCTCGGCTGCCGAGCTGCTGGTTGACAAGGGGGCGGCGTGCGTCTACGTGGCCGCCACCCACGGGGTGCTCTCGGGCCCGGCCGTCGACCGGCTGAAGAACGCCCCCATCCGCGAGGTCGTCCTCACCAACACGCTGCCCATCGAGGACGGCAAGCGCTTCCCCGAGCTGCGGGTGCTCTCCATCGCCCCGATCATCGCCGACGCCCTCGACGCCGTGTTCGAGGACACCTCGGTCAGCCAGATCTTCCAGGGAGACAACCTGTAGGACCAGCCCACTAGGCTGTCCCGCTCATGGAAGAGGTCACGCTCGTAGCTGAAGCCCGCGTCGGCGCGGGCAAGTCCGAAGCCCGCCGGATCCGGCGGGAGGGCAAAGTGCCCGCCATCGTCTACGGGCTGGGAACCGACTCCGAGCCGGTGGCGGTGCCCGACCGCGAGCTCCAGCACATCCTGCACGGCCCCGGCGGGGCCAACACGCTGATCAACCTGGACCTCTCGGGCAGGAAGGAGCTGGTGCTGGCCCGCCAGATCCAGCGCCACCCGGTCCGCCACTCCCTGGTCCACGTGGACCTCATCCGGGTCAGCCGGGACGTGGCCATCGCCGCCGAGGTTCCCATCCACCTGGTGGGAGAGCCCACCGGCGTGCGGGACGGCGGCATCCTCGAGCAGGTGACCTTCACCCTCTCGGTCGAGGCCAAGCCGGCCGACGTGCCCCGTGCCATCGAGATCGACGTGTCCGGGCTCGACATCGGCGACCACCTGTCGGTGGGGGACCTCGTCCTCCCCCCGGGCGTGACCACCACCCAGGAAGCCGACGAGCAGGTGGCCCACGTGTCCCAGCCCCGCGGTCTGGCCCTGCCCGAGGAGATCGAGGCGGCCGAAGCCGAGGCGGCAGCCGAGGCCGAAGCGGCCGAGGCCGAGGGCGAGGGCGAGGGTGGCGCCTCCACCGAGGAGTCCTGACCCCGTCCCGCCGTGCTGCTGCGGTGGAAATCTGAAGGCTCGGCGGCCGACCTGTTGGTCGTCGGCCTCGGCAACCCCGGCGAGGACTACGCCCGCACCCGCCACAACGTGGGCGCCGAGGTGGTCGAGCTCCTGGCCGCCCGCCACGGGGGGAAGCTGCGCCGGCAGAAGGAGCGGTCCCTCACCGACGAGGTGACGGTGGACGGGAAGCGGCTGGCGCTGGCCGTCCCGCTCACGTACATGAACCTGTCGGGGGAAGCCGTCGCCCCCCTGGTGCGCCGCTACCGGGTGGAGCCCAGCGCGCTGGTGGTGGTCCACGACGAGATGGACCTGGAACTGGCCCGGCTCCAGGTCAAGGCCGGGGGCGGGCTGGCCGGCCACAACGGGCTGAAGTCGATCGTGGCCCACCTGCACACGCAGGATTTCCTACGCATCCGCATCGGCATCGGCAAGCCCCCCGGACGCCGGGAGGGGGCCGACCACGTGCTGCGCCGCTTCTCCAAGGCGGAGCGGACCCAGATCGAGGTCACGGTGGAGGAGGCCGCCGACGCCGTCGAGGTGATCGCCCGCGAGGGCGTGACGGCGGCCATGAACCGGTTCAATCAGCGCGGGGTCGAATGACCCCGGGCGCCGGTCAGGAGTTGGTGGCGCCGCCCAACAGATCGGCCAGGTCGATGGTCTGGTCGAGGGGCGGGATGGCGACGTTGACGTCCTGGCCGAAGTCGTAGAACTCCATGGACACCTTGGCCGTGCCGGTGGCGGCGGTGCCCTCGGCGCCGGGCACCTTGGCCTTGGACAGATCCATCTCGTAGCTCAGGCGGCGGGGAAGGCCGTCGGCGTCGATCCACGCCTCGATGGGCATGCTGGTCACGCCCACGGTGGTGGCCGCCTGGGTGACGGCCGCCTTGAGCCGCTCGGCGGCGGGACCGGAGATCTTCGACCCCAGCTGCTCGCTCGCCTTCTGGAGGTCGACGGTCATCTTCAGGTGGCGGGTGGAGACACCCCGCACGTCCTCGGTGCCCACCTCGGTGATGTCATCGGCGGCGCCGGTCAGGAGGGCGATGTTGGCCAGAGGGTCGGAGCTGTTGAACTGGGCCGTGAGGGCGGCGACGTCGATGCCGGCCTGGCTGGAGAGCGTGGCCAGGTCGAGGCGGGCCCAGACCTTCCCGCCGGGCAGGCCGGCGGCCAGCTCGTCGGGGAAGCGCATGTAGACGGCCTTGCCGTCGAAGATCGTCGACACGATGGCCCCGCCCGGAGGCGTCCCGGGGATGATCGAGGCCATGTCCATGTCCAGGCCCATGAGCGGCAGCGAGCTGTCGGAGGCGCCCTTGGCCGTCAGGTTCAGGGGGCCGTTGGGGCCCGGAACCGTCATGGTGAACTCGAAGCGGGCCGTCTTGGCCTCCGCCGCCCGGCCGGCGGAGG
>JBIOYN010000067.1:0-11644 GCA_044870155.1 Acidimicrobiia bacterium
GGAGGCCATGTCCCTGGCCGAGTCACCCGTCGCCGCCGAGGCCGACATCGCCGTCCACGGCAACGGCAACGGCAACGGAAATGGCAACGGGAACGGGAACGCGGCCGGCGCCGACACCGAGGGGGGCCCGCCCACCGAGGCACTGGTGGTCATCGAGGACGAGCTCGCCGACAACGGCCGTCCCGGGCCGCCTGCCCGTCGCCGTCCCTGACGGCGTGCGGGCGTCAGCCCCACGGCTACGATTCCCCGGCGTCGACGGCGTGTTCTAGGACGGTGGGCCTGTGCTCCTGGTGAGCTTCCTGTTGGTGATCGTGGCCACGATCTTCCTGCTGTCGGGGCTGTTCCTCACCAAGGATCTTCCGCTCATCTTCGTGTCCATCGGCTGTTCGGCGCTGGCCGGTCTGATGCTGGTGATCGCCGTGCTCCGCAGCCGGCCCCGGCCCGTCGGCGAAGCCGAGCCGGTCGCCCCGGGGGTTGACGTCCGTCCCGGAGTCGACACCGTGTCGCCGGATTTCTCGGCCGACACCGAGGCTGTTCCCGAGGTGGGCCCGGCCCCGCTGTCGGGTGCCACCCGGGCCGCCGACCCCGGCCGGTTCTCCGGGCGGGCCTTCCCCATCCCCAACTACGACAGCCTCGAGGTGGTCGAGGTCCTGCCCCTGCTCGGTGACCTGGAGCCGGCCGAGCTGGAGATGGTCCGCCAGCGGGAGGCAACGGGGCGGGCGCATCCCTGGGTCCTGGCCCGGGTCGACGCCCTCCTGGAGGCGGAGACCGGTGAGTGGGCCCCGGCGGGTGAAGAGGCCGAGGAGTTCGAGGAGTACGAGGAAGAGGAGGCCGAGGCAGAGGCCGAGGAGCCGGAGTCGGAGTGGGCCGAGCCGGAGCCGGAATGGGCGGGGAGCGGGGGCGACTGGTCGGCCTCGGACTTCCCCCTCGAGGCCGACACCGGGTACGGCGAGATCGAGGTCATGCGGGACTTCCCCATCAACCGCTACGACGAGCTCCGGGCCAACGACATCCTGCCGCTGCTCTCCACCCTCGACGCCGAGGACCTGAAGATGGTCCGGGAGGAGGAGGAGGCGACCAAGGCCCGCACCAGCGTCCTGTCCCGCATCGACGTGCTCCTGGCCCGCGAGGGTCCCGGCGGGGCGCCCACCGCCCGTCCGGCCAAGGCCGCGGCCCGGCCCAAGGGGCCGTCCCGGGCGGCGCTGGCCCTGCCCATCGCCGACTACGACAGCCTGACCGTGGGACAGATCAACTCCCAGATCGCCGGCCTGTCGGTGGAGGAGCTGAAAGCGGTCCGCAACTACGAGAAGCGCCACAAGAACCGGGCCGGCGTCGTCCAGCGCCTCGATTCTCTGATCGCCCGCTACCGCTAGGCGCGCTCGACGGCCACGGCGACGGGGGACCCGTCGACGTCGAGGACCGTGGCGGACCCGCCGTCACTCTCTTTGACCTGCCAGTCCACGGCCAGCACCTCGCCGGCGATCCACTGGCCGTGGCGGGTGGCGGCCTCAGCTACGGCGCCGGTGGCGGAGACGACCACCGTGATTCGGTCGGCGATGGCCAGGCCGATGGCCTTGCGGTGGTCGTTGAGGGCCCGGGCCAGCTCCCGGGCCAGGCCTTCGAGGCGCAGATCGTCGTTGACGGCCAGGTCGAGGGCCACGGCGTAGGGCCCGTCCTGGGCCAGGGCCAGCTCCTCGTGCTCCGTGGCCCGGACCTCCACGTCTTCCGGGCCCAGCTCCACGGCCTCCCCATCGACGTCGATCACGAAGTGCCCCGTCTCGTCGAGGGCCCGGCGCACGGCGGCGCCGTCGGCGTCGGCCAGGGCGGCCTTGACCGCCGGCAGGCGGGGCCCCAGCCGGGGCCCGAGGGCCCGGAAGTTGGGCACCACCGAGTACCGGATGAGCCCCGCCAGGCTGCTCACGGCATCGAGTGACTTGACGTTGAGCTCCTCGGCCACCTGGGCGGCCACGTCGTCGGAGAGATGCTCGCCCCGGGGGACGAGGATGAGGGCCCGGCGCAGCGGCTGGCGCACCTTGAGGCGGGCGTCGCCCCGGGCCGCCCGACCCAGCGCCACCAGCCGGCGGGCCAGTGCCATCTCCGCCTCCAGGGCCGGGTCCTGCGCTCCCGCCACCGGCTCCGGCCAGTCCTCCAGGTGCACCGATTCCTCGGCCCCCTCGGGGGCCAGGATGCCGTGGATCTCATCCGCCACGAACGGACAGAACGGAGCCAGCAGGCGGGACAGGGTGAGCAGGCAGTGGTGCAGCGTGATGAAGGCGTCGTCGTCCCTGGCCTTCCAGAACCGGGGCCGGGAGCGCCGCACGTACCAGTTGGACAGATCGTCGACGAACGCCTCCAGGGCGCCCGCCGCCCCCAGCGTGTCGTAGCCCTCCAGGGCGTCGGTCATGGCCTGTGTCGTCCCCGCCAGGCGGGACCGGATCCAGCGGTCGAGGACGTGGGTGGAGGGCGGCTCGTCGCTTCCCTCCGGAGGCGCCGACCAGCCATCGGGGAGGTTGGCGTAGGTGACGAAGAACGACAGCGTGTTCCACAAGGTGAGGAGGAACTTGCGGATCGACTCGTCGATGCCGGCCTCGTAGACCCGGCGGTTGGTCCACGGGCTGCCGGCGGAGAAGAAGTACCAGCGCAGGGCGTCGGCGCCTTTCCGGCGCAGGATCTCCCACGGGTCGATCACGTTGCCGCGGGACTTGGACATCTTCTGGCCGTCGACGTCGACCACGTGGGCCAGGCACACCACGTTGCGGTAGGGCGTGGAGTCGAACACCAGCGTGTTCACCGCCAGCAGCGAGTAGAACCACCCCCGGGTCTGGTCAATGGCCTCGCAGATGAAGTCAGCCGGGAACCGGGTGGTGAACGGCTCGTCGCCCGAGCCCGGAGGCCCGGGGGTGCCCCCCGAGGCGAAGGGATAGTGGAACTGGGCAGAGGGCATCGACCCGGAGTCGAACCAGGCGTCGAGGACGGGGTCCACCCGACGGGCCGGTACCCCGCATCCCTCCACCGGGCAGGCGAAGGTGATCTCGTCGACGTAGGGCCGGTGGAGGTCGAGGCCGGAGAGATCCGTGCCCGCCAACCCACCCAGCTCGGCCACCGAGCCGATGCACGTGTCGTGGCCCTCCAGGCAGCGCCACACCGGCAGGGGAGTCCCCCAGTAGCGGTCCCGGGACAAGGCCCAGTCGACGTTGTTCTCCAGCCAGTCGCCGAAGCGGCCGTGCTTGATGTGGGCCGGATACCAGTTGATGGCCTCGTTCTGGGCCACCAGGTCCGCCTTGCGGGCCTGGGTGCGGGCGAACCACGACGTCTTGGCGTAATAGATGAGCGGCGTTCCGCACCGCCAGCAGTGGGGATAGGAGTGGGTGTAGCGCTCGGTGCGCAGCAGCCGCCCGGCGGCCCGGAGGTCGTCGATGATGGCCGGGTCGGCCTCCTTCACGAACCGGCCGGCATAGGGGGCGATGACGTCCTCGAAGCGGGCGGCGGTGTCCACCGGGTTGAGGGTGGAGAGGCCCTCCGCCTCGCCCACCTCCCGGTCGGGCTCGCCGAAGGCGGGGGCGAGGTGGACGATCCCCGAGCCGTCCTCGGTGGTGACGAAGTCAGCCGCCACCACCCGGGCGTCGGCGGCGGTGACGGGGAGGAACTCGAAGGGCCGGGCGTAGTGGAGGCCGACCAGGTCGGCGCCGGCCACCGGGCCCACCACCTCGGCGTTCTCGCCCAGCACGGCCTCCACCCGGGATCGGGCCATGACCACGTCCCGGCCGCCCTCGGTGCGCACCCGCACGTAGTCGACGTCGGGGCCCACGGCGGCGGCCACGTTGGAGATGAGCGTCCACGGCGTGGTCGTCCACACCAGGAGGTCGAAGTCGGCGTCCTCGTCCTGGGGGACACCCCCTGCCCCGAGGACGGGGAAGCGCACGTAGACCGACTCCTCGGTCACGTCCTCGTAGCCCTGGGCCACCTCGTGGGACGACACCGCCGTGCCGCAGCGCCCGCAGTAGGGCACGACCTTGAAGCCCTCGTAGATGAGGCCCTTGTCCCACATCTGCCGGACGAGCCACCACACGCTCTCGATGTAGCTGTTGTCGAGGGTCCAGTAGGCGTCGTCGGTGTCGAGCCACATGCCGATGCGCTCGGTGAGCGCCGTCCATTCCTCGACGTAACGCTGGACCGACTCCCGGCACCGGGCGTTGAAGGCCTCGATCCCGTAGTCCCGGATCTGGGTCTTACCCGACAGGCCCAGCTCCTTCTCCACCTCCACTTCGACGGGCAGGCCGTGGCAGTCCCAGCCCCCCTTGCGGGCCACGTAGCGCCCCCGCATGGTGTGGAAGCGGGGGAACAGGTCCTTGAAGGAGCGGGCCCACACGTGGTGGAGGCCGGGGCGCCCGTTGGCGGTGGGCGGACCCTCGTAGAAGACCCACTCCGGGGCCCCCTCCCGCCGGCGCAGGCTCTCCTCGAAGAGCTTGAGCCGCCGCCACCGCTCGAGGACGCGTTCCTCGAGGGCGACGAGGTCCACGTTGCCGTCTACGGGGGGAAATGGCATCGGCGTAGAGTACCGGCGTGGCCGACCTCTCTGATCTGTATAACGAGACCGATGACGGCGTGGTTCTCCACGTCCACGTGCAGCCCGGAGCGGGCCGATCGGCGGTCGTCGGTCGCCACGGCGACGCCCTCAAGGTGCGGGTGGCGGCTCCGCCGGTCGAGGGCCGGGCCAACGAGGCCACCGAGGCGCTGCTGGCTGAGGCGCTGGGGCTGGACCGGGCCGACGTGGAGCTCACCAGCGGCGCCAGCTCGAGGTCCAAGCGCTACCGGCTGCGGGGCGTGGACGGAGCGGAGATCGACAAGCGCCTCCGGGTGGCGCTGGACGCCGCCGCCAGTCCCGAAGGCGGCAGCGCCGGGAAGCGTTTCACCTCGCGCTAGCCGCGACCTGCGGGAATCCGCCGGTTGGGTGTTGACGGGTAGGTAAAATTACGTGCCTGTTGCGCGGTCCTGTCCACGGATCGTGGGCGGGCGACGGCGCCCGGTGACCCAAAGGACCTCCATGGCGAGAGCAGGGACCGGCGAGTCCCTCAAGCAGCCGGCTGCGGGGAAGGCGAAGGCTGCCCTGGCCAAGGGAGCTGCTTCCGTGGGCAAGGCGGCCAAGGCGCTGAAGGCGGCGGCGGCGGGAAAAGCGGCCGCCAAAGCCGGCGCCCCCGCCAAGCCGGCGGCCGCCAAGGGCGCCAACGCCAAGACCGTGGCCAAGCCGGCCAAGTCCAACGGCCAGCCCGCAAAGGCCCAGGTCAAGGCGGCGAAGACGCCGGCCAAGGCGTCCCGGACGCCGGCGAAGACGCCAGCCAAGACTCCGGCCAAGCCCGCCGCCAAGGTTCCGGCCCAAGCGGCGAAGCCGGCGGCCAAGGCTCCGGCCAAGAAGTCGCAGGTCCGGGCGGCTCCGGCCAGGAAAGCCGCGGCCAAGGCACCGGCCAAGGCCGCCGCCAAGGCACCGGCCAAGCCCGCCGCCAAGGCACCGGCGAAGGCTCCGGCCAAGGCGGCGACGGCCAAGGCGGCGCCGGTCAAGGCCGCTCCCACTGGTCCCGCCTTCCCGGCCAAGACCATGGAGCGGCTGCGCCGCCTTCTGGAGGAGGAGCGGGAGACCTACCTCCGTCAGGCCCTCGACCTGGCGGCCGAGGCCGAGGCCCTGGCCTCGGAGCGCGAGCAGGGCGACACCCAGTTCGACGAGGAGTCGGGCGAGGGCGACACGCTCAACATCGAGCGGGAGCGCGACCTGGCCCTGTCCGCCTCTGCCCGGGCGGCGGTGGACGAGGTCGACCGGGCCCTGGCCCGCATGGATGCCAACACCTACGGCATCTGCGAACGTTGCGGGAAGCGGATCTCCGTCGCTCGCCTGGAAGCGCTGCCGTACGCCGCTTTGTGCATCGACTGCAAGTCCCGGGAGGAGCGTCGGCGCTGACCGACCCCGACGACTTGGAAGCAGGAGAAGCAGGGCAGCCCGACATTCCCGAGGACGACGTGCGGCCCGGCCCGCGCCGCTGGGGACCGTTCCTGCTGACGGCCGGCGTGGTCGCGCTCGACCAGGCGACCAAAGCCTGGGCGGTGGCGGCCCTGTCCGACGGCCCCATCCGGCTCATCGACGATGTGCTCGCCCTGCGCCTGGTCCGCAACCCGGGCGGCGCCTTCTCCGTGTTCACCGGCTTCACGCCCTTCCTCGCCGTCCTCGCCATCGTCCTGGTGGTGGTCATCATCCGCACCACCCGCCGGACCTCGGACCGGGTCATGGCCTATACCCTGGCCCTGATCCTGGGCGGGGCGGTGGGGAACCTCATCGACCGGCTCATCCGGTCACCGGGCTTCCTCCGGGGGCATGTGATCGACTTCATCGATCTGTCGTTCTGGCCCACCTTCAACCTGGCCGACTCCGCCATCACCATCGGCGTCATCGTCGTCCTCCTCCGGGGGTGGCGGACATGACCGACTTCCCCCAGGAGTTCGTGGTGCCCGCCTCCCTGGCCGGCGAGCGCGTGGACCGGGCCCTCGCCCTGCTCACGGGCTGGAGCCGGGCCGAGGTCGTGGCCCTGGTGGAGGAGGGGGCGGTGACGGTGGCCGGGCGCCCGGTGGCCAAGAGCCGGCGGCTGGTCGAAGGCGAAGCGGTGGAGGTGACGGGGGAGCCGAGTCCCACCCTGCCGCCCGTCCCCGAGCCGGTGGAGTTCACCGTCGTCCACGCCGACGACGACGTGGTGGTGGTGTCCAAGCCCGCCGGCCTCGTCGTCCATCCCGGCGCCGGCCACCCCACCGGCACGCTGGCGGGGGGTCTGCTGGACCGCTTCCCCGACCTGGCCGGGGTGGGGGACCCCATGCGGCCAGGGATCGTCCACCGCCTCGACCGTGACTCGAGCGGCCTCATGGTGGTGGCCCGCACCCCGGCGGCCCACGCCGCCCTGTCCGCCGCCCTGGCGGCCCGGGAGGTGGAGCGCGTCTACGTCGGGCTGGCCTGGGGCCGGTTCGAGTCCCGGCGGGGCTCGATCGATGCCCCCATCGGCCGCTCCGACCGTCGCCGGACCCGCATGGCGGTACGGGAGGCGGGCCGGGAGGCCCGGACCGGCTACGAGGTTGTCCGCCAGTACGACGACCCGGTGTGCGCCCTGGTCGAATGCCGCCTGGAGACGGGCCGCACCCACCAGATCCGCGTCCACCTCTCCGCCATCGGCCATCCCCTGGTGGGTGATGGCGCCTACGGCGGGGACCGGCCCGCCCTGCGGCCCGGACGCCCCTTCCTCCACGCCACCACGCTCGCCTTCACCCATCCCCGGAGCGGGGAGGTGCTCCGCTTCAGCGATCCGTTACCACCGGAACTTCAAGCGGTGCTGTCAGCTTTGGACGCTCCCCGGGGTGACCGGTGAGGGTGCGCTGGACGAGGTCGGCCAGGGTGTAGCCCTCGAGCAGGGCCCGCATCTCCTCCGACACCGCCACCCACACGTCCTGGAGGGCGCAGTGCCCCTCGCGGTGGTCCTGGACCTCGAAGTAGGTGGCGATGGGCCCGTCGGAGGCGGACACGATGTCGGCCAGCGTGATCGCCTCGGGCGGACGGGCGAGCACGTAGCCCCCGCCCACCCCCCGCTTGGAGCGGGCCAGCCCCGCGCCCTTGACCACCAGCAGGATCTGCTCCAGGTAGGGCTGGGGCAGCCCGGTGCGCTCGGCGATCTCCTTCACCGACGTGGGCTGGTCGTGGCCGTGCAGGGCGATCGACAGCAGCGCTCGGGCGGCGTAGTCGGCGCGCGTCGACACCTTCACGTCGACCATGGTCGCGCGGCCGCGGACGTCTAGCCTCCTGGGCCGATGGAACCCATCTCCCCGAACTACCTGGGTGCCTCCGTGGCCGGACTGGTGCCCGCCCTGCTGGGGACCGGTCCTGCCGACTGGCTCCCTTCGGTGGTGAGCGGAGCGGAGGCGGTCGTCCTCCTCGTGCTGGACGGCCTGGGCTGGGCGGCCCTGGAGGCCCACCGGCCGCCGGTGCTCTGCGCGCTGGAGGGTGGGCCCATCACCACCGTGGTGCCCTCCACCACGGCCGCCGCGCTCACCTCCATCGCCACGGGGACGGCTCCCGCCCGCCACGGCATCGTGGGCTACCGGATGATGGTGGGGGGCCAGGTGCTCGACGTGCTCCGCTGGAAGGTGCCTGAGGGACGGCCGCCGGCGCCCGAGTCGGTGGCTTCCATCCCGGCATTCCAGGGCCGCCCCGTACCCGTCGTCACCCGGGGCGAGTTCGCCCGCACGGGTTTCACCGAGGCCCACATGAACGGCGCCCGGTTCGTGGGCTGGCGCACGACCGCCACCCTGGTCGAGCACGTGCGCCGCCTGGTGGCCGGCGGCGAGCAGCTCGTGTACGCCTACTACGACGGGGTCGACAAGGTGGCCCACGAGTATGGGCTGGAAGATGGCTTCTTTCCCGCCGAAGTGGCCGCCACCGACCGCCTGGTGGGCAACCTCCTCGAGGCGCTGCCGGAGACGGCGGCGCTGGTCGTCACCTCCGACCACGGCCAGGTCCAGTTCCGCCAGTGGGTGGAGCTGGGTCCGCTCCACCCGATGGTGGCGTCATACGCCGGTGATGCCCGGTTCCGCTATCTCCACGCCCGGCCCGGGAAGGCGGCGGCGCTGGTGAAGGCGGCCGAGGACCTGTGCGGCGACCGGGCCTGGGTCCTGTCCCGGGACCGGATGGTGGACGAGGGTTGGCTCGGCCCCGAGCCGCCGCCGGGGCCTGTCCTGTCCCGCCTGGGCGACGTCGCCCTCGCCGCCCGGGGGGCGGTGGCATACGTGGACCCCACCCACCTGAAGGAGACCCGGCTGGTGGCGGGCCACGGCAGCCTCACCCGCGACGAGATGCTGGTCCCGCTCCTGGCCGGCCGCGGCCGGGCCTAACCGCCAGTTCCTGGATCCCGAAGGGGATCCGCAGGGCGCTTGTCGCTGGAAGGGTGGAAGTCGCCTGCGGCCCCGTTTCCGCACCAGGCGCGAACCCGTACCCTCAGCCCCCATGGGAGGGGAAGCCGATCGGGCCGCCACCGCCGTGGAGTACCTGCTCCTGGTGGCCTGCGCCGTGGTGGCGGTCAGCGTGCTCGGGCGCTTCGCCGTCGGGCTCGGCCCCCAGGTGCTGGCGGTGGGAGACGCCCCGGCGACGACGACGACCACGGTGGAGGTCCTCGGCCAGATGGCCGTCCAGGGTGGCGCCGGCGACGCCGCTCTGTGGGTACCCGGCGACGCCGGTGGGGACCCCGAGCCGTTGTTGCTCGCCGCCCGTCCCGGAGCGGGCCTCGCCCTCCTCGACGCCGGTCGCCTGGTCCTGGACCAGGTTCCGCTCCCCGGCGTCGCCGGCGTGGACCTCCGGGCGGGATTCGGCGGCGAGCCGTCCGGGCGCGCCCTGGTGGTGGTGGGGGACGGCCCCGCGCTGCGCGCCTACCGGCTCGACACCGATGCCCTCCGGTTGACCCCGATGGGAGAGCTCCGGGCGGGGCTCACCGTGGCCGGGCTGTGTCTCGGCCGCATCCCGGGGACTGGCGCCGTCCATGCCTTCGCCTTCGATGCCGCTGGGCGGATCGTCCACTGGCACCTCGGTGTGGCGGCCGGGGGCGACGTGGTCGCCCGCCGGGTCCGGTCCTTCGAGGTCGGCGGGCCGGTGGCGGCATGCGTTGCCGACGACGCCAGCGGCGCGCTGTTCGTGAGTGAGCGGGGCCGCGGCCTGTGGCGCTTCCCGGCCGCCGCCGGCACGGGGCCGGGCGCGGGCGTCCTGGTCGACGAGATCGGCCCCGGGGGGTTGGTGGCGGCGGCCGACGCCCTGGCCGTGATCGACTCCGCCGACGGGCCGGGTTGGATCCTGGCCTCCAGTGAGAGCGACGAGACCTTCACTTTTTACCGGCGCGACGACACCAACGCAGCCGCCGGCCGCTTTCCCGTCGGGACCCGGGTCGACCGCTGTCAGGACACCACCGGCCTCGACGTCGGCGGCGGCTTCCTCGTCTGCCAGGGCCCGGAGCAGACCCGGCTCGTCCCGCTGGAGGACGTCACCCGCCTCGTCTCCCCCTGAACCGGCGTTCCCGACGGGCGAGGGCGGCCGGTGAGGAACGCCGGGGACGGGGAACTGTGAGTCCCAACTCACCGTTCACTGCCGAGGAACGCCATGGGGGAGGTCGGGCAGCGGGGTCACCGTTCGGGCCTGCTTCACCGCCTCCTGCCAGGCTCGGAGCACCTCGAGGGCATGGCCGGGGAAGGCGATGGGTTCCGGCAGGGCGTCGGGCTCGAACCAGGCCACCTCGGCCGCCTCCCCCGGGTCGGCCTGGCCCGGCTCGGCGCCGGACAGCGGGACGGCGTGGTAGTAGGCGTTGAGGGTGACGGCGGGCACGTCGGTGCGGGCGGGGTCGGGGTACCGGTCGAGCCACATGCCCAGGAAACCGGTGATCTCCACCTCCAGGCCGGTCTCCTCCCGGGCTTCCCGGGCCGCCGTCTGCGCCGGGTGCTCGTCGGCCTCACAGAAGCCCCCCGGGATGTCCCAGTGGTCGAGCCACGGGTCGTGGGCCCGGCGCATGAGCAGCAGCTTCCCGTCGGCCACGACCAGGACGCCGGCGCAGGGCTTGGCGTTGCGGTAGTGGTCGGCGCCACAGGTGGTGCAGGTGGCGGGAGGGGAGGACGGAAGGCGGCTTCCGCACGTCGAGCAGAAGGACACCAGGAGGAGGGTAATGCCGGTTGCGCGCGCCCCCGCCAACCCGTACGCTCGCCTCTAGTTACACCACTGTGATTTTCCCCAGGTTGTCCACAGCCTGTGGAAACCCAAAGGGCCCGGGGTACCGCCGAGACACCATGAGCTCCTCCTTCGTCCACCTCCACCTCCACACCGAGTTCTCGATGCTCGACGGGGCGGCTCGGATCGGCGACGTGATGGCCGCCGCCGTGGCCGACGGCCAGCCGGCGGTGGGGATCACCGACCACGGCAACATGTACGGCGTCCTCGACTTCTACAAGGCGGCCCGGGACGCCGGGATCAAGCCCATCATCGGCATGGAGGGCTACTTCGAGGCCGGCTCCCGCTTCGACCGGCCCCGGCGCTCGGAGCGGGAGACCTACCACGTCACCCTGCTGGCCGAGACCGGCGAGGGCTACCGCAACCTCATCAAGGTCTCGTCGGCCGCCTACCTGGAAGGGTTCTTCTACAAACCCCGCCTCGATTTCGACCTCCTCGAGCGCCACGGGCGGGGCCTCATCGCCACCAGCGGCTGCCTGGGCGGGCTGGTGTGCCAGCTGCTGCTCAAGGACGATCCCGAGGGGGCGCTGGCCGCCGCCGCCCGCTTCCAGGACATCCTGGGGCGGGACGCGTTCTTCGTCGAGCTCCAGGACCACGGCATCGCCGACCAGCGCAAGGTCAACCCCCAGCTGCTGGAGATCGCCCGCCGCCTCGACGCCCCCCTCCTGGCCACCAACGACAGCCACTACGTCCACCGCGCCGACGCCGAGGCCCACGACGCCCTGCTGTGCGTGCAGACCGGCGCCACCCAGGACGACCCCAACCGCTTCAAGTTCGACGGCCACGAGTTCTGGCTCAAGCCGGCGGCGGAGATGCGGGCGCTCTTCGCCGACCTTCCCGCCGCCTGCGACAACACGCTGT
>JBIOYN010000068.1:0-26763 GCA_044870155.1 Acidimicrobiia bacterium
CAGCTCCGAGATCGGCTCGAGCAGGATCGGCTGGGCCTTGGCCATGGCCTCGCGGAAGCCGAGCGAGGCGGCCGTCTTGAAGCTCATCTCGGAGCTGTCGACGGGGTGGTACTTCCCGTCGTAGCAGGTGACCTTCACGTCCACCACGGGGAAGCCGAGGGCGCCGCCGTTGACGATGGTGTCGGCCACCCCCCGCTCCACGGCGGGGATGAACTGGCGGGGGATGGCCCCGCCCACGATGGCGTCGGCGAACTCGAAGCCGGCCCCCCGCTCCAGCGGCTCCACCCGCAGGAAGGCCACACCGAACTGGCCGTGGCCCCCGGTCTGCTTCTTGTATTTGCCCTCCGCCTCGGCCTTGGTGGACACGGTCTCCCGGTAGGCGACCTTGACCTCCTCCTGCTCCACCTCGACGCCGTACTTGCGGGCCAGCTTCTCCAGGGCGATCGACAGGTGGGTCTCCCCCATGCCCCACATGAGCGTCTGATGGGTCTCCGGATTGCGCTCGATGCGCAGCACGGTGTCCTCGTCCTGGAGCTTGTGCAGGGCGTTGGCCAGCTTGTCCTCGTCGGCCTTGGACTTGGGCCGGATGGCGGTGGGAAGTACGGGCTTGGTGGGCTCGAAGGGTTCGATCGAGATGTCGGCACCCCGCTGGGCGAGGACGTCCCCGGTGCCCACGTCGTTCAGCTTGGCCACGGCGGCGATGTCGCCGGCAGGTACCTCGGAGGCCGGTTCCTGGTCCTTGCCCCGCAGGGTGAAGAGCTGGTGGAGGCGTTCGTCGGCCACCGTCCGGCCGTTGGTGAGGACGGCGTCGGGGCGCACCGAGCCCGAATGCACCTTGAACACGTTGACCCGGCCCACGTAGGGGTCGGCGATGGTCTTGAACACGAAGGCGGCCGGCGGACCGTCGCTCTGGACCTCCGGGGCCGGGGCCTCGTCGACCAGGAAGCGGGCCAGCCGGTCGACGCCGATCAGCCTGGTGGCGCTCCCGCACAGGACGGGAAAGACGGTGCGCGAGGCGATGCCCTTGGCCAGGGCGCCGGCCAGCTCCTTGGTCTCGATGGGCTCGTCGCCCAGGTAGCGCTCCATGAGGTCGTCGTCGCCCACCACGATCCCCTCCACCAGGGCGTCGTGGACGGCATGCTCCTGGTCGGCCAGGCTTTCGGGGACCTCTCCGGCCGTCCCCGTGCGGGCGTCGCCGGAATAGGTGTAGGCGGTGTCGGTCAGCAGGTCGACGATGCCCGACAGCGCCGCCTCCTCGCCGATGGGCAACTGGAGGGGGGCGACCCCGGCGCCGAACTTGGCCTTGAGGTCGTCCATGGTGCGCTGGAAGCTGGCCCGGTCCCGGTCCAGCTTGTTGACGAAGAAGGCGCGGGGGATGGCGGCCTCCTCGGCCAGCTTCCAGGCGATCTCGGCCTGGACCTCAACCCCGTCGACGGCCGAGATGACGAACAGGGCCATGTCCGCCACCCGCAGGGCGGCGGCCACGTCGCCCACGAAGTCGGCGTAGCCGGGGCAGTCGAGCAGGTTGATCTTGTGGCCCTCGTACTCGAAGGGCAGGACCGACAGCCCGACCGAGATGCCCCGCTTGTGCTCCTCGGGGTCGAAGTCGGACACGGTGGTGCCGTCCTCCACCCGGCCCATGCGCTGGGTGACGCCCGCCATGTGGAGGATCGCCTCGGCGAGCGTGGTCTTCCCCGCCCCGCCGTGGCCGACGAGGGCGACGTTGCGGATCTTGGCCGAGGGAAAGGTCTTCACGCGAAATCCTCCAAAGGCGCGACCAGGTGGACGGGAGATTGTACGGCAGTCGCCGCATCGGCGGTCCTGGTCAGGGCCGCTGCTAACCTCTATGCGAACAATCGCGAGCACTGGACGAGGGCTACATGCTGGATCATCGGCTGCGGGACGTGTCGGAGAAAGTCTGGCGTCCCATGGGGGTCCGCCTGCGCGCCGCCGGTTTCACCGCCGATCAGATCACCATCCTGGGCCTGGCCGCTTCCGCCTTCACCGGTGCCGCCATCGCCAGTGGCCACCTGTTCCTGGCCATGTGCGGGTACTTCGTAGCCGGCGTCACCGACCTCCTCGACGGGGCGGTGGCCAAGGCGGGCGGGACCAACGGCAAGCGGGGGGCGTTCTTCGACTCCGTGGCCGACCGGGTGTCCGACGCCCTGGTGATGGGCGGGGCCACCTGGTACCTCGCCGGTCGCGACCCCCACCTCACCCTGCTGCCCTTCGCCGTGGCCGCCCTGGCCATGCTCGTGTCCTACGAGCGGGCCAAGGCCGAGGCCCTCGGCCTGGACGGCAAGGGCGGCCTCATGGAACGGGCCGAGCGGATGTTCGTCCTCGGCTTCGGGCTGATGTTCTCCGCCCTCGTGCCCGCGCTGTGGATCCTCCTCGTCACCTCCAGCGTGACGGTGGTGCAGCGGTTCATCAAGGTGTGGCGCCAGGCCAGCCCGTCCCGGGACCGCGACGAGGCCAGCCGGGCGTGGTGGATCAACTCGTGGCCGGCGGGCACGTCGGAGTCCCGGGCCGCCCGTTGGCGCGTCGCCGCCCGGCCTCCGGGTGACCGGTCCCGGCCGGAGCGCTGGCGGGTGTCGTCCCATCCTCTCCACCCCGAATCCGAACCGTCGCGTCTGGCCCGGTGGTGGGCGGACTCCGGGAACTCGCCCGCCGGGGTGCGGTCCCAGCTTCGAAAGCTGCGGAACCGGACCCGGCCCTAGCCCGGTCCGGCGTGGGCAGCGGCAACGCCCGGGCCCGGATGACCTATCTCGCCTACCGCACGGGGGCGGCGGTCGCCCTCGCCCTTCCCGAGCGCCTCACCCGGCCCGGCGCCGGTCTGCTGGGCGCCATCCTCGGCCTGGCCCTCAAGGGACGGCGGACCATGCTGGCCCGTCATCTGGTGCGGGTCCACGGCCCGGACCTGTCCGGGGCGGCGCTCAACCGGGCGGTGAACCAGGCCTTCCGGTCCTACGGCCGGTACTGGCTGGAGATCTTCCGGCTCTCACCGGCGCGCCTGGCCTCCCTCGACGGCCGGATCACGGTGGAGGGCCTGGAACACGTGGACGCGGCCACCGCCGGCGGACGGGGCGTGCTCATGGTCACGCCCCACATGGGCAACTGGGATCTGGGCGGGGCCTACATGGCGGCCGCCGGTTACCGGCCCGCCACCGTGGTCGAGCCGCTCGACCCGCCCGAGCTGTTCGAGTGGTTCTGCGCCAACCGTCGCCGCCTGGGCATGGAGGTCGTCCCCCTGGGAGACGGCGCCGGATCGGCGATGCTGCGCGTCCTCCAGGAGGGCCGGATGGCCGGCCTGCTCTCCGACCGGGACCTGTCAGGCACGGGCGTGGAGGTGGAGTTCTTCGGGGAGCGCACCACGCTGCCCGCCGGTCCCGCCACCCTCGCCCTGCGGGCCGGCGTCGACATCATCGCCGGCGCCTTCCTCTTCGACGGCCCCCATGGCTACCGGCTCGTCTTCCGGCCCGTGGTCTCCGCCCGCCGCCAGGGCCGGGTCCGGGAGGACATCGCCCGCATCACCCAGACGCTGGCGGGCGAGCTCGAGGCGCTGGTGCGCATGGCGCCCGAGCAGTGGCACCTGCTCCAGCCCAACTGGCCCAGCGACTTCGAGGCACTGTCATCATGAGGGTCCTGCTCGTCTGCCCGTACTCCATGGCCCGCCCGGGCGGGGTCCAGGGCCAGGTCCTGGGCCTGGCCCGGGCGCTCCGGACCCGGGGTGTGGGGGCGGTGGCACTGGGGCCCTGCGACGGGGCCCCGCCCGAGCCCGGCGTGATCGACATCGGCCGCAGCATCCCCTTCGCCGCCAACGGCTCGGTGGCCCCCATCGCCCCCGATCCGGCCGCCATGCGGCGCACCATCGAGGTGATCCGGGCCGAGGCCCCCGACATCATCCATCTCCACGAGCCGCTGGTCCCCGGTCCCAGCCAGGCCACGCTGCTGTGGGGCGGCACCCCGTCGGTCGGCACCTTCCACGCCTCCGGACGGGTCCCGGCCTACGTGTGGCTCCGCCCCTTCATGCGGGCCTTCGCCAACCGCCTGGCGCTCCGCACGGCGGTCTCCCCCGAAGCCCGGGAGCTGGCCGAACGCTGGCTGGGGGGAGCGTGCCGCGTCCTCCCCAACGGCGTGGAGGTGGACCGCTTCGCTAAGGCCGACCCCTGGCCGAGCGAGCGGCCCGCCATCCTCTTCGTCGGGCGCCATGAGCCCCGCAAGGGCCTCGCCGTGTTGCTGGAGGCGTTCGCCGGCCTCCCCGACGACGCCGTCCTGTGGGTGGCGGGCGAAGGGCCCGAGACGGCCCGCCTGCGACAGGAGATGGCGCCGTCGGCGGGGCGCGTCGAGTGGCTCGGCCACCTGTCCGAGGAGGACCTGGCGCGCCGCCTCCGGGGCGCCGCCGTGGTGTGCGCCCCGTCGCTGCACGGCGAGTCCTTCGGTGTGGTGCTGCTCGAGGCCATGGCCGCCGGCACCCCCGTGGTCGCCGCCGACATCGCCGGCTACGCCGACGTGGCCCGCAACGGCCGGGAGGCCCTGCTGGTGCCTCCGGGGGACGCCCGCGAGCTGCGCCGGGCGCTGCAGCGCGTCCTCGGTGACGGCGGGCTGGCGGCGGAGCTGGTGGAGGCGGGCACGGCCCGGGCGGCCAGCTTCTCCATGGACCGCCTCGCCGAGCGCTTCACCGCCCTGTACGCCTCCGTCCTCGAAGGCGCCTGAAGGGACAAGGACGCGGTGAGGCGGGTGGGGGGCCCGGAATCCGTCGGCCCCCACAGCCGTCCGCCGTGCGGCGTTCTTGACGGGCGACAGGTGCCGGTGAGGAACGCCGGTTGAGCGAGAGACCGGCGGTCAGTGGTTCCGGCGCGCCGGCCGCCCCCGAACGCGCCAGAGCCCCGCGGCGCTGGGGGAGCGTCACCACGGGGCTCCGACGGTTGCGAACCTCACCCGGTCCGCCGGTCCGGGTCGCCTGAGCCTGGGATGCGCAGGCTCGGGGGTTACGGCTCGGCGGTGGCCACCTCGGATCGGTGGGGGCGGCCCGGGTGAGGGTCCTGAGAGGTCCCCCGGACGGCGCCCTGCGTCCGGGGGACCACTGGTTCGGGTCGGCTAGCCCTCGTCGGTGGTGACGGGAGGCTTGCGCAGGGCCCGGGTGATGCCGAAGGCACCGGCCAGGGCGATGGCGGCCAGAGCGGCCATCCAGGCGCCGTTGTTGCTACCGGTGCGGGGCAGGGTGCCGGAGACCGGAGGAGCCACCGGGCCGTTGGGGTCGGCAGCGCTCACGCCGGCCGCAGCGGTGGTGTAGTCGCTCTGGGCCCGGATGGCCCCCACCTTGATGGTCGTGGGCTGGGACAGCAGCGACGTCAGGCCGAAGGCGCCGGCCAGGGCGTTGCTGGCCAGGCCGGTGTCGACCGGGAGGCCGGAGATGACGCTACCGAGCACGTTCGACACGGGCAGGTTGGTCACCGGGGCGAGGACGCTGGACAGGGCGGCCGGCGGGTTGATGCTCACCCGCAGGACGTTGAGGCCGGCGTCAGCCACGTTGTAGGCACCCTCGGCCTTGACCGAGCTGGTGCGCTCCATGATGCCGATGTCGATCAGGTTGCCCAGGCCGAGCGGGCCGAGGACCGTGTTCAGGGTGCTCTCGAGCTCGTCGACCTTGGAGGCGATCTGCGCCACGGTGGCGTTGAGGTCGAGCACGCCCAGGGACAGGCCACCGACCTTGAGGGTGCCGAAGTTGGCCGAGGTGGTGGCCGAGGAGCCCTCGAGGGTCTCAGCGGCCTTGGCCAGAGCCGAGAACTCCACGCCGGACAGCTGGATCAGCGGAGCGCTGTCCAGGACACCGAAGACGCTGTCGAGCAGGCCGTCGGCGGTGGGCAGCAGCCCGTTCAGGGTGCTGGTCAGGGTGGAGGTCAGGGAGGTGGCGGTGCTGGCCACGCCGGCCGTCGAGCAGTTGCCGCCGAGGATGCTGCCCAGGTCGAGGGGCAGGCCCAGACCCGAGAGCAGGCCGTTGGAGCCGAGCAGGCTCGTGAGGCCGCCCAGCGGAGCCGTGAGCGTCTCGAGCTCACCGCAGGAGCTGGCCGCCGGGATCGCGTTCAGGATCGACGTCAGATTGGTGACCTGGCTCAGGACCCCGGACACGTCGCCACCGGTCAGGTTGCCGACGGGCACGGGCAGGGAGGCGGTGCCCACCGGAAGGTTGAGGCTGTCGACCAGGCCGGTCAGGGTGCCGATGTTGAGGTCGGTCAGGCCGAGGCCGAGGCCGCCCAGGAACGAGCTCAGGTCGAGCACGCTGATGTCGCCGATGCTGACGACGCCGGTGTCACCGACGCTCTCGGACGGCGAGGCGGAGGCGGAGATGCTGCCCACCTTCACGTTCTTCACCGAGATCAGGCCTTGGAGCACGTCGAGGTTGGGCACCTCGGTACCGACGGCCGAACGGGCGCCGGCGGCGTCCAGGAAGGCCTCGATCTTCACCGGGTCGATGACGCCCGAAGCGAGCATGCCGGCGCCGATGGAGCCGGTGGGCAGGGCCGGGAGGCCGCCCACGCCGGCGAGGCTGGTGACGTCACCCGGGAAGTTGAAGGAGATGGGGTCGAGGGAACCGGTGGTCGTACCGGGCGCCTCCGCCTTGAAGGGAACCTGGGGGATGGCCAGGTTGAGGGCACCGGTGGCGTTGACGGCGGACAGCTGGCCGTAGGCCCGGGGGCCGGCGACGCCGAGGCGGGTCGGGTCCAGGGTGCCCTGGCCCTCGTCGGTCAGGACCTTGAGGTTCTGGACGTTCCCGAGGGAGACGTCGAGGAGAGTGATGCTGGCGGCAGCCGTCCCGCGCCCGGTGGCCGCGTTGGCCCCTCCGACCGTGACCCCGGTAAGGGTCAGGACGACCAGGCCCACCAGCCCGATCCGAATCCTGTTCACCAGAAACTTCCTTTCGCTCTTAGAGGGCCCCAACAGCCGCGAGGGGGCGCTTCAGGCAAGATCGGGCGCCGCGGGCCAGAGGTTGAGCCCGAAAGAACTATTTCGGAGCCCCGAAGTGACTAGTCACTCGGCCTTCGCCCCGATTCGCTCCGTATGATCGGAGGCATCAACGACCAGATCGCCTCCAACCGCCGCCGTTTCGGGCTCGGCATCGCCGCCTTTGTCGCCTTCACTGCATTGGTGGGGGCCGCGGCCGGAGGCGGCGCCGGCGGCATCGCCGGGGTCCTGGTGGGCCTGGCCGTGACCGCCGCGGGCTACTTCCTGTCCGATCGGATCGCCCTGGCGGCGGCCAAGGCCCGGCCCGCGGGTCCCGATGACCAGCCCCGTCTCCACAACGTCGTGGAGGGGCTGTGCGTCGCCGCCGGCCTGCCCAAGCCCGCCCTCTTCGTGGCGCCCGAGTCGGCGCCCAATGCCTTCGCCGTCGGCCGCAACCCGGCGCACGCCTCCCTGCTGGTGACCACCGGGCTCCTGGACAGCATGAGCCGGGTGGAGCTGGAAGGGGTGGTGGCGCACGAGCTGGCCCACATCCGCAGCCACGACATCCTGCTCACCAGCACGGCCGTCGGTCTCATGTTCCTGCGGGGGTTCCTGCCCCCGCGGCGGGAGACGGAGGCCGACGTCGTGGGCGTGCGCATCACCCGCTATCCCCCGGGGCTGATCGCCGCCCTGGAGAAGCTGCGCCGCCAGCGGTCCGGCACCCGGACCGGGTCATGGGCCACGTCCCACCTGTGGTTCGACGGCCCCCACCCGCCGCTCGACCAGCGCCTTTCCGAGCTCCGCGACCTCTGAAGCACCGCTCAGAGGTGGGGGCGCCAGGCCACGCCTTCCTCGAGGGCGACCGGGGTGCCCAGGACGCCGTAGCCGCCCCAGAAGACCACCTCATCGCCGGTCCAGGCCGCCACCGCCCCGACCCGGGGACCATCGAGCAGGCCGGGGACCTCGGTCCAGACGTCCCGGGCCGGGTCGTAGACCTGGAGGCGGGAGGGGCCGCGGGCCACCACCAGGAGCGCGCCCGTCCACGTGGCCCCGGCGTCGCTCACGTCGACCGGGTCCGGGGCGGACGCCAGCCGGCGCCACCGGTCCGTGGCCGGGTCGTAGGCGGCGGCGTCGGCGCTCGGGCCCGCGTCCGTGGATCCGCCCACCGCCAGGATCTCGGTACCGGTCCAGATCACGTTGCGGGTGATCCAGGGGGTGACGGGAGGCGGGGGGAGCCGGCGCCAGCGGTCCGTCCCCGGGTCGTAGGCCGCCGACCCCGAAAAGCCCCACACCACCATCTCCCGTCCCGTCCACACGGCGCTGCCGGCGACGTCGTCGGGACCGCCCCGGGCCAGCCGCCGCCAGCGGTCGGTGGCGGGGTCGTAGGCGGCGCCCGCGGCACCGGCGGAGCCGCCCCACACCAGCATCTCCCGGCCGCTCCACACCGCCAGGGTGCCGGTGCTGGGGATGGGGGCGGTCCGGAGCGGACGCCAGGTGTCGGTGGCGGGGTCGTAGGCGGCACCATCGCCGGTCCCATCGGCGATGAGGTTTCCGCCCCAGATGATCCATTCCCGGCCCGTCCACACCGAGGCCCGGCCCCCGTCGACGCCCACCAGGGGGGCGGGGGGGAGGGCGTGCCACTGGTCGGTGTCGGGGGAGTAGGCGGCGCCGTCGCGGAGCGGGCGCCCGTTGGTCGTCCCGCCCCAGATCAACAGGCGGTCGCCGGTCCACGCCGACAGTGCCTCGTGGCGGGAGCCGAGGGGGGCCCGCCGAACGAGCCGCCACCCCTGGCCCAGCGGTTTCAACGCCCCCGGCGGCGTCGGTGACATCCCGATCTCGGTGGAGACGGGCACCGCCCCCTTGTCGGGGTGCAGCACGCCGGCGGGACCGGCGCCGGTCAGCCATCCGCCGGCCACCACCACGGCCAGCGCTCCCCCCACGGCGGCGAAGAGGCGCCACCGCCGGCCATGGGTTACCTTTCCGGCCGAGGGCGGCCGGGGCGGGCCGTTCCGCCGGCGCTCGCGCCGGGAGGCGGGCTCGAGGGCGACCGGCTCTAGATCGACGGCCACTCCTTCCCGGTCGGCGCGGCTGGTGTGCGAATTGAGGTGTTTGTCCTGGTACTCAAGTGATGGAAATACCCTTCCGATACGAAAGCCTGTGCTGTAGTGGACCCCGACCGACCGGCGGGGTCAAGCGGGCGCCGGACGTCAGTTTCGGTTCCGTCCGAAAGTGATGAAGGGAGATCCGTTCGTGCGCCTGCGCCGTGCCTCTCTGGCCCTCGTCGGCCTCGCCGCCCTCGTTGCCTCCGCCTGCTCGAGCAGCGGGGGAGACCCGGTGGAAGCCGCCGAACCGGCCCGCACGCCGGAGACGGCGGTCTCCGAGGGCACCGTCCGGGAGCCCGTCGTGGCGCCCCTCACCGGCGTCATCGACCAGAGCGGCGCCTCCGCCACCCGCCCGGCGCTCTCCGTCAAGATCGACAACGCCCCCCAGGCGCGCCCCCAGGTCGGGCTGGACGTGGCCGACGTCGTCTTCGAGGAGGTGGTGGAGGGGGGCGTGACCCGCTTCATCGCCGTCTTCCACTCCACTGCTCCGGACGAAGCCGGCCCCGTGCGCTCGGTGCGGCCCATGGACCCCAAGATCATCTCCGCCCTGGGCGGCCTGGTGGCCTACTCCGGCGGCATCCCCGAGTACGTGTCCATGATGCGCAAGGCCCCGGTCCAGGACGTCAACATCGACGCCGCCACCAGCGCCTACCGCTGGGCCAAGGAGCGCAGCAAGCCCCACAACCTCATGGCTCACCCCGCCGAGCTGTGGAAGATGGCCGACGACAAGCACTCCGACCCGCCCGCCGCCCAGTTCGAATACCGGGCGCCGGGTGAGGCCTTCGGCGAGGCCGCCGCCGCCTCATTGCGCATCCCCTACTCCAAGCTCGCCTCCGCCGCCTACGCCTGGGACGCCGGGAGCGGGACATGGCTGCGGTCGCAGGACGGCGCCGCCCACCTGGCTGCCTCCGGCACCCAGATCGCCCCCCACAACCTCGTGGTGCAGTTCGTGTCCACCCGCAAGCTCGGCAACGTGGACGCCTCCGGCCACGCCGTGAACGAGTCGATCGTCACGGGCGAGGGCGAGGCCTGGGTGCTCTCGGGCGGGCGGGTGACCAAGGGCCACTGGTCCAAGCCCGACGCCGACTCACCCACCCGTTACACCGACGCCGCCGGCAACCCGGTGAAGCTCAGCCCGGGGCGCACCTGGGTGCACTTCGCCCCGGTGGGGTCGCCGGTGTCGGTGGGCTGACGCCGGGCGCGAGCAAGGATCAGGATCCGGGAAGCAGGGGCTCGGGCATGGCCGGCATGGGCGCCGGCGCCCCCGTGGTGAACCGCCACGTCCGGGCGTCGGCCATCTTGTTGCCGGGCACGTCGGCCAGCACGTTGCCGGCCACCTGGGCGCGGTAGGCCATGAGCGGCAACAGGTTGGATTCGGGCACGAAGGTGACCCGTTTGCGGGCGGCGTCGTAGGACACCCGGCCCGCCACCGGCGCACCGGTCGAATCCACCACCAGGGTGAAGGCGGTGGCGCTCACGGTGGCGGGATCGAGGGCCTCGGAGAAACCGGCCGACACCGGGCTGGCGATGTCGACCCCGGTGGCGCCGTCGGCGGGATCGAGCGAGACCACCGCCGGCGGCGTGGTGTCGACGACCCAGTCCCGGGCGGCGGCGGTGGGGTCGGGGCGCCCGTCGGCCGAGAGGGCCCGGACGGCGAAGCGGTGGGGTCCGTCGCCCACGCCGGGATAGGTCCGGGGCGACGAGCACGCCTCGAAGGCGGCGCCGTCAAGCCGGCACTGGAAGGCGGCTCCGCCCTCCGAGGAGGAGAAGGTGAAGCTGGCCTCGCCGGACCGGACGGTGCCCTCCGGGCCGGCCACGATGGCGGTGTCGGGCAGGGTGCGGACCACCGGGGGGTTGAACCACGGATCGGCGCCGGTGGCAGCGAAGGCGGTCATCGACGAGGGTGAGGTGTCCATCCGCCAGTCGTAGGTGAAGCCGTCCCGCTCGCGCAGGGAGTGGAAGTACACGACGGCGGCGACCGCCGGGAACCGGTTCTGGAGCGTGTCCCGGGCGGCGTCCACCCAGGCGGCCTTGTCGCCGGGCCCGTCCTCCACCACGCCGTACTCGCCGATCATGATCGGCTTGGGGCGCTCGGCGGCCCAGGCATAGAAGGCGGCGAACGTGGCCTCGAAGGTGCGGGGGACGGTGGAGCGGCGGGCGGGGTGCCGGTAGTTGTAGCCGTCGGCGCAGGTCCAGTCGACGGCCTCGTCGCCGGGGTAGAAGGCCTGGGCGGTGCCGTCGGTGAAATCGGAGGCGTCCGGGCACCAGACCCACACGGCGTTGCTGGTGCCCTCCTCGGCGAAGATGCCCCGGAGGTGGTTCCAGGCGGCGATGTACTCGGCGGGGGAGTTGGCGTGGTCGAGGTTGCGGTTGCCGCCCATCTCCCAGAACCAGCGCAGCAGCACGGGCTGGCCCAGGTCACGCAGGGCCCGGGCCCGGGTGCGCACGAGGTCGTCATGGCGGCCGGAGGTGATCTCGGCCGTGTCGGTCTTGCCCCAGGAGATCATGGGGATGCGCCCCTGCTCCACGTCCCACGCCTCGCGCCCGTCCGGGAACGGCTCGGCGAAGGGGTGGTAGTAGTGGTCGATGGCCAGCTTCCGGCCGAGCTTGGCCTCCAGGTCCATGACCGCCTGGTAGGGGTGGGCCCCGGAGGGGGTCTGGACGTGGGCGCCGAAGAGCACGCCCTCGGCCGGTGCCAGCGGGCCCGGTGTCCTCCCGACGGCCCCGGCTCCATGTCCACCCACAGGAAGCACAAAGGCAGTCACTAGCACCAGAGTTGACAGCACGCATCGCGTTGCGAACGTGGAGGGTGACATCCTCTCGCGGTGAGTGTCCACGGCGTCCCATATTGCCCGGTTCATGACGAGAGCGCCAGAGGCCGGCCCCGGTCCTACACTCGGGCAAACCACGCCGGCCGAGAGAAAGGTCTCCCCATGGGTCAGAGCCAGGACCGCACCACCGGCACCGCCCGGGTGAAGCGCGGGCTGGCCGAGATGCTCCGGGGCGGCGTGATCATGGACGTCGTCACCGCCGAGCAGGCCAAGGTGGCGGAGGACGCCGGGGCCACCGCCGTGATGGCCCTCGAACGGGTCCCCGCCGACATCCGCCGGGACGGCGGCGTGGCCCGCATGACCGACCCCGCCGTCATCGAGGCCATCAAAGCGGCCGTCACCATCCCGGTCATGGCCAAGTGCCGCATCGGCCATTTCGTCGAGGCCCAGATCCTCGAGGCCCTGGGTGTGGACTACGTGGACGAGTCCGAGGTGCTCACCCCCGCCGACGAGGAGCACCACGTCGACAAGTGGGCCTTCACCGTGCCCTTCGTGTGCGGCGCCACGTCGCTGGGGGAGGCCCTGCGGCGCATCTCCGAAGGAGCCGCCCTCATCCGCTCCAAGGGCGAGGCGGGAACGGGCAACATCGTGGAGGCCGTGCGTCACCTGCGCTCCATCACCGGCGACATCCGCCGCCTCACGGTGGCCGATCCGGCCGAGCGCCACGCCTGGGCCAAGCGCCTCCAGGCGCCGGTCGAGCTGGTGAACGAGGTGGCCGAAGCCGGCGAGCTGCCCGTCCCGATGTTCTGCGCCGGCGGGATCGCCACGCCGGCCGACGCCGCCCTGGCCATGCAGCTGGGCGCCCAGGCCGTGTTCGTGGGCTGCGGCATCTTCAAGTCGGCCGACCCCGCCCCCCGGGCCAAGGCCATCGTGGAGGCCACCACCCACTTCCGGGACCCTGAGATCCTGGCCAAGGTGTCCCGCGGCCTGGGCGACCCGATGAAGGGCGACGACATCGCCACCCTGGACGTGAAGCTGGCGGAGCGGGGCTGGTGAGCACAGGACGGCCTCCAGGTGAAGCTCGGGGTCCTGGCGCTCCAGGGGGGCTTCCGGCCCCACGCTGAAGCCCTGGCCGCTCTCGGCGCCGACGTCGTCGAGGTCCGCCGGCCGCGGGACCTCGCCACCGTGGACGGCCTGGTGCTGCCGGGTGGGGAGTCGACGACCCTCTCCCGGCTGCTGCGCACCTCCGAGCTGCTCGAACCGCTCTCCGATCGCCTCGCCGGCGGTCTGCCCGTCCTCGGGACCTGCGCCGGGCTGATCCTCCTGGCCGCCGAGGTGCTCGACGGCCGGCCCGACCAGGTCTCGCTGGCCGCGATCGACGTCACCGTGCGCCGCAACGCCCACGGCCGCCAGCGGGAGTCGTTCGAGGCGCCCATCGAGGTCGAAGGGCTGCCGGGCGGCCCGTTCCCGGGCGTGTTCATCCGGGCGCCGGCGCTGGAGCGGCTGGGGCCGGGGGTGGACGTCGTGGCCCGCCTCGGCGAGGAGCCGGTGGCCGCCCGCCAGGGGGCGGTGACGGTGTGCGCCTTTCACCCCGAACTCTCCGGTGACCTACGGTTCCACCAGAAATTTCTCAGCGAGGTGAGCTGATGAGCGGCCATTCGAAGTGGGCGACCACCAAGCATCAGAAGGCGGCCAAGGACAAGACCCGGGGCAAGCTCTTCGCCAAGCTGATCCGCCAGATCGAGGTGGCGGCCCGGGAGGGTGGAGGTGACGCCTCAGCCAACGCCACCCTGCGCACCATGGTGGACAAGGCCCGGGACGCCTCGGTCCCCCTGGACACGATCGAGCGTGCCATCAAGCGGGGGACGGGCGAGCTCGAGGGCGTCAACTACGAGGCGGTGATGTACGAGGGCTACGCCCCCAACGGGGTGGCGGTCATCGCCGAGTGCCTGACCGACAACCGCAACCGGACGACCTCGGAGGTGAAGAACATCTTCACCCGCAACGGGGGGTCCCTGGCGGAGCCCGGCGCCGTGGCCTGGCAGTTCCACCGCAAGGGCGTGATCATCATCGACAAGACCACGGGCGTCGACGAGGACGACCTCATGCTGGCGGCGCTGGAGGCGGGGGCGGAGGACGTGGACGACCAGGGTGACACCTGGCAGGTCACGAGCGACCCGCACGACCTGGCGGCGGTCAAGGGCGCGCTGGAGGAGGCGGGGGTGGCCATGGCCTCGGCCGACCTGACCATGCTGCCCACCACCGCCGTCCCCCTGGAGAGCGAGAACGACGCCCGCAAGGTGCTGCGGGTGGTGGACGCCCTCGAGGACCACGACGACGTCCAGAACGTCTACGCCAACTTCGACATCCCCGACGACGTCATCGCTGCCGTCACCTCCTGACCCGCCAGCCCGCAAAGGGGCCGATATGAGTGACGGTGGCTACACCTCAGGGATCCGCAAGGGCCAGCCCCGGGCGGCCTACGCCGATGCCAAGTTCAAGTTCCCCGACGAGCCGGTGGCGCCGCCGGCCACGGTGGCCGCCGTGGTGCTGGCGGCCGGGCGGGGCAGCCGCTTCGGGGGCGACCGGCCCAAGCCGCTGGCCCGCCTCGGTCCCCGTTCGCTCCTGGCCCACGCCGTGGGGGCGGCCGCCGCCGGGGGCCTCCGGCCCGTGGTGGTGGTCGTCGGGTACGGGGCCGAGGAGGTGGCCGCCGGCGCCGGGCCCATGGTTCGCCTGGTGGAGAACCCGGACTGGGAGGCGGGCTTGTCCACCAGCCTGCGGGCCGGCCTGGCCGCCCTCTCCGGTGACGAGGGCGTGGTGGCGGCGGCCGTGGCCCTGGCCGACCAGCCCCGCATCGGGCCGGAGGCCTACCGGAGGGTGACGGCGGCTTACCGGGAGGGGGCGGGCCTGGTGGTGGCCACCTACGCCGGGGTGCGCGGGCACCCGGTGGTCATCGGGCGCGAGCACTGGCCCGAGGCCATGGCCCTCACCGGCGACGCCGGGGCGCGCTCAATGCTGGAGAAGTACGACGTGCTCGAGGTTCCCTGCGACGACACCGGCAGCGCCGCCGACGTCGACACGCCCGAGGATCTGGAGATGCTGGGCGGCTGAGCCGCGGGCCGCGCGCTAGGCGGCGGCGACCACTTCCCAGATCTCGATGACGGCGGAGAGCGGAACGAAGGCGTCGGAACCGTCGGGGAGGAGGATCCACAGCGTCGAGGTGCCGTGCCGCGGGGCACAGATCACCTGGCAGGCCTCGATGCGGGCACCGCCGGTCAGCGTGATCCCGACCCGGTGTCCCTCCAGGGACCGGTACCTGAGGGTCGACTGATCTGCCATCGGACACCCCTTCTTTGCCGTTCCGTAAAGAAAACGTCAATCACCGTGTTCGATGGCGCCGATGTCCTTCCCTGCTGCCGCTGGGGCGGCCTTCCAGCTATGCCCGGATCGGCGCGATTTGCACCGATTTCGCTGGTGTCGAGAACCAGTGCCGGAACTGTGAGTCGGGGACGACCGTGGAGGTCCTCCCGGGCTCACAGTTCCCGGACGGACCACACCCGCCGCCTTCCGTCAGGGCGCCTTTGCCTTCCTTCCTGCCTCCAGTGGAAATCCCCGAGGCTGTCTCACCCCGGCGTTAGGATCGAACCGATGTTCGGAACGGTGCTGGGTATCGACCCCGGGATTTCCCGCTGCGGCTACGGGGCGGTGGCCGAGGCCGGCGGTGTCCTGTCCGCTTCCGCCTGCGGGGTGATCCGCACCCCACCGTCGATGCCCCTGCCCCAGCGCCTGGCCGCCCTGGAGGCCGAGCTCGAGGCGCTGATGGTCGAGGTGGCGCCGGTGGCGGTGGCGGTGGAGCGCGTCTTCTTCCAGGTCAACGTGCGCACGGCCATGTCGGTCGGCCAGGCCAGCGGGCTGGCCCTGGCCGTCGCCGCCCGCGCCGGGGTGGTGGTCTGCCAGTACACCCCCAACGAGGTGAAGCAGGCGGTGGCCGGCTACGGCAGCGCCGGCAAGGAGCAGGTCCAGGCCATGGTGGCCCGGATCCTCCACCTGCCCGAGGTCCCCCGGCCGCCCGATGCCGCCGACGCCCTGGCCCTGGCCATCTGCCACCTGTCGGCAGGGAGCTTCCGGGGTCAGCCCGAGGTCGAGACGGCCTCGGCGGGGGGAACGGTTCCGGCGCTGGCCCGGGCCATCGCCGCCAGCATGGAGACCAGCGAAGCCACCAGGAAAAGGAGCACGGCACGATGATCGGATCCCTCCGGGGCTCGGTGCTGGAACGCACCACCACCGGCGAGGTGCTGGTGGAGGTGGGTGGCGTCGGTTACCGGGTCGCCGTTCCGGTGGGGGCGCTGGTGGCCCTGGAGCCGGGCGGGCCCGCCTTCCTGTTCACCCACCTGCTGGTGCGCGAAGACGCCCTCGCCCTCTACGGATTCCCCGACCGGGAGCAGCGGGACACCTTCGAGATGCTCATGAGCGCCTCCGGGGTGGGGCCGAAGCTGGCGCTGGCCATCCTCTCCGTCCACTCGCCGGCCACGCTGCGCCGGGCGGTGGCGGAGGGCGACCTCGACGCCCTCACCCTGGTGCCGGGCGTGGGCAAGCGGACGGCCCAGCGCCTCATGATCGAACTGGCGGCCAAGCTGATCCTGCCCGTCCTCGACTCCGTGCCAGGTGGCGGCAGCACCGCCCGGGCCGAGGTGCGGGCCGCCCTCGACGGGCTGGGCTACGCCGCCGACGAGGTGCGCGACGTGCTCATGCGTCTTCCCGACGACACCCCCGTCGAGATCATGCTGCGCGACGCCCTGAAGCTGCTGGGGCTCTCGCGGTCGCCCCAGGCGAACGGAGCTGCCCGTGCGTGAGGAGGTGCTGCACCCCGGCGCCGGCCCCGCCGAGGAGGCGGAGGAGACGACGCTGCGCCCCCGGCGCCTGGCCGAGTTCGTGGGCCAGCCCGCCCTCAAGGAGAACCTGGAGATCATCCTGGGCGCCGCCCGCCAACGGGGCCAGGCCGCCGACCACCTGTTGTTTGCAGGACCCCCTGGCCTGGGCAAGACGTCGATGGCCGGCATCGTGGCCGCCGAGCTGGGCGTCGGGTTCCGCATCACCAGCGGGCCGGCGCTGGAGCGCTCGGGGGACCTGGCCGCCATCCTCACCAACCTCGACGAGGGCGACGTCCTCTTCATCGACGAGATCCACCGGCTCCACCGGGTGGTGGAGGAGGTCCTCTATCCGGCCATGGAGGACTTCGCCCTCGACATCGTCATCGGCAAGGGTCCCTCGGCGCGCTCCATCCGCCTCGACCTCCCCCGCTTCACGCTGGTGGGGGCCACCACCCGCACCGGCCTCGTCACCGGTCCGCTGCGGGACCGGTTCGGGTTCGTGGCCCGCCTCGACTACTACGACGCCGCCGACCTGGTGGCCATCGTCCACCGGGCAGCCCGCATCCTCGGGGTCGAAATCGGCGCCGAGGGCGCCGTCGAGATCGCCCGGCGGGCCCGTGGCACACCCCGGATCGCCAACCGGCTCCTGCGCCGGGTCCGCGACTTCGCCGAGGTGCGGGCCGACGGCAAGGTGACCGGCGCCGTGGCCGGCGACGCCCTCGCCCTCTTCGAGGTCGACGAGCGGGGCCTGGACAAGGTGGACCGGGCCATCCTCGGTGCCCTGTGCCGCACCTTCGCCGGCGCCCCCGTGGGCCTGTCGACGCTGGCCGTGTCGGTGGGCGAGGAGACGGAGACGGTGGAGGACGTCTACGAGCCCTACCTGCTCCAGGAGGGCTTCATCCAGCGGACACCTCGGGGCCGGGTGGCGACGGCGGCGGCCTTCGCCCACCTCGGAATCGCGGCTCCGGTGGCGGCGGGAGGCACGACGGCGGGGGCGAATCTGTTCGAGATGGAGTAAAGGCGACGGGGCTGAACCGGGCCGAGCAACGGGAACGGGTACCATTTCGGCTTTTGAGACTCCGGAGCCCCCTTCTTCGCCGTGGATGCACTCGCCCCCCTGTGGCTCGTCGTCATGCTGGGCGCCTTCTATGTGCTGCTGATCCGTCCGCAGCGCCGGCAGGTGGCGGCGCATCATGCCCTCATGGCCAGCCTCGCGGTTGGCGATGAGGTCATGACCATGGGCGGCATTTTCGGGCGGATCCGAAATCTGGAAGCCGATGTCGTCGACCTCGAGGTCGCGCCCGGCACATCGCTGCGGGTGGCCCGCACCGCCATCTCCCGGAAAGTCGAGGGCCTGTAATTGCGCCAGCACGTCATCCGTCTCACCCTCAGCATCCTCGTGGTGCTGGTGCCACTCGGCGTCGTCGTGGCCTCGAACACGACGCCTGAGCTCGGCCTCGACCTCCAGGGCGGCATCTCCGTGGTCCTCGCCCCGGTGAAGGCGGCCAAGGCCGATAGCCTCACCAAGGCCGTGGAGATCATCCGCAACCGGGTCGACGCCCTCGGCGTGGCCGAGCCCGACGTCTCCCAGCAGGGCGAGAACATCGTCATCGACCTGCCCGGGGTCAAGAACCAGGACCGGGCCCGGGAGCTGGTGGGTACCACCGCCGAACTGCGGTTCCGGCCCGTGCTCCAGACCATCCCCAAGCCGGGGGCGGCCACGACCACGACCACGGCGCCGGGGGCGACGACCACCACGCCGCCGGGGGCGACGACCACCACCGCGTCCGGCGGCACGACCAGCACCACCAAGCAGGGGGGCGTGATCGCCGGCCAGGCGGCCACGACCACCACCACCGCTCCCGCCACCACGCCGACCACGGTCCCGGCGGCGCAGCCCGCCTGCCCCACCAAGGCCTCGACCGTGGACGAGCCCGGCGCCGTCGTCACCCTGCCCTACCGGGCGGGCGACGAGCAGAACCAGGACGTCCTGCTGTGCCTCGGCCCTGCCGAGCTGACCGGTGAGGCGGTCAAGACGGCGAAGGCCGCCTTCGACTCCCAGTGGCACGTGTCGGTCAGCTTCACCAAGAAGGGCCTCGACCAGTTCAACGAGCTGGCCGCCAAGTACTTCCAGCGCCAGGTGGCGATCGTGCTCGACGGCGTGGTCCAGTCGGCGCCCACCATCAATGCCCAGCGGTTCGACCGCGGGGCCGAGATCTCGGGCAGCTTCACCGAGGACGAGGCCCGGGACCTGGCGCTCGTGCTCCGCTACGGTGCCCTGCCCGTCGAGCTGGAGGAGCGCCAGGTGCAGGCCATTTCGCCCACCCTGGGCCGGGACCAGCTCCGCTCGGGCGTGGCCGCCGGCCTCTTCGGGCTCGGCCTGGTCATGATCTACATGCTGCTGTACTACCGGGGGCTGGGCCTGGTCATCTGGACCGGCCTGCTGCTCGCCGCCGGCGCCCTCTACGTGATGACGGCGTGGCTCTCCCAGGCCATCGGCCTCACCCTCACCCTGGCCGGCGTCACCGGCATCATCGTGTCCGTCGGCATCACCGTCGACTCCTACGTCGTGTACTTCGAACGATTGAAAGACGAGGTCCGCTCGGGCAAGACGATCCGGTCGTCCCTCGACCGGGGCTTCGCCCGCTCGTTCCGCACCATCCTGGCCGCCGACCTCGTCTCGCTCATCGGCGCCGCCCTGCTCTACCTCCTGGCCGTGGGTTCGGTGCGCGGCTTCGCCTTCTTCCTCGGCCTGTCCACGCTGCTCGACATCCTGGTGGCCTACTTCTTCATGCACCCGCTGGTGTCCATCATCGGGCGCAACCCGAGGTTCTCCGGGGCCAGCTGGCTCGGTGTGGCCTCCGGCCTCGACGCCAAGGGGGCGACGGCGTGAGCTTCAAGAGCCAGATCTCCGACATCCTCCACGAGCGGACGCATTACGACTTCGTCGGCCGCAAGAAGCTGTGGTTCACCATCTCCGGGGCGGTCATCGCCGTCGGCGTCCTCTTCCTCGTCTTCAGGGGCCTCACCTTCGGGATCGACTTCGAGGGCGGGACGGCCTGGCAGGTGCCCATCGAGCAGGGCAAGGCCTCCACGGGGGCGGTGCGCGACCTCATGGCCAGCAACGGCTTGCCCGACGCCGAGGTGGCCATCCTCCGCACCGGCGGCACCGAGTCCGTCCGGGTTCAGGCCGAGCGCTCCTCCAAGGAGGTGCAGGAGAACATCAAGAACGTCCTGGCCGAGTACGGCGGCGCCAGGGCCAGCGACGTGAGCATCACCGACGTCGGCCCCACCTGGGGCTCGGAGGTGTCGAGCAAGGCCGTCCGGGCGCTCGTCTTCTTCTTCATCGCCATCGCCCTCTACCTGTCGTTGCGCTTCGAACCCAAGATGGCCATCGCCGCCGTGGCCGCCGTCGTCCACGACATCCTCATCACCGTGGGCGCCTATGCCATCACCGGCTTCGAGGTGACGCCGGCAACCGTCATCGCCTTCCTCACCATCCTCGGGTTCTCGCTCTATGACACCGTCGTCGTCTTCGACAAGGTGAAGGAGAACGCCGAGACGCTCACCGCCGCCGGCCGGGAGACCTACTCCGATATGGTCAACCGGTCCATGAACGAGGTGCTGATGCGGTCGCTCAACACCTCCATCGTGGCCTCGCTCCCGGTCTTCTCCCTCCTCATCGTGGGGTCGTACCTCTTCGGCGCCCTCACCATCCGGGATTTCTCCCTGGCCCTCACCGTCGGCCTCCTCACCGGGGCCTACTCCTCGATCTTCACCGCCACCCCGCTGCTGGCGGTGATGAAGGAACGGGAGCCCCGCTACGCCGCCATGCGCCAGAAGATCGCCGCCGCCGGCGGCAAGGCCACCGGCTTCCCCGCCGCCCCGCCGCCCGGCCCCGCCCGGGCCGCCGAAGCCGAGGCCGAGGCCGAGGCCGAGAAGCCCGTCGAACCGGCTCGGGTGGGCGCACCCGTCCCGCCTCGCCGGCCCGGGCCGCCACCGCGGCCGCGCCAGCAGCGCCGCAAACGTCGCTGAGGGGTAGCCCCGGTACTCTGGTTGTGTGGACGCTGCGGCGCTGAAGGACCTGATCAGGGACGTTCCGGACTTTCCCCAGTCCGGCGTGGTGTTCAAGGACCTCACGCCTCTGCTGGCCGAGCCGGCCGCCTTCGCCGTGGTCCTCGACACCCTGGTGGAGCCCTTCGTCGGCCGTCACATCGACAAGGTGGTGGGCATCGAAGCCCGGGGCTTCATCTTCGCCGCCCCCGTGGCCCACCGCCTCTCCGCCGGTCTCATCCCCGTGCGCAAGCCGGGGAAGCTGCCGTGGCGGATCGAGGCCGCCGAGTACGCCCTGGAGTACGGCAGCGGCAGTCTCGAGATCCACGCCGACGGTCTGGTGGCCGGCGAGCGGGTCTTGATCGTGGACGACGTGCTGGCCACCGGCGGGACGGCGGCAGCCACCGCTGCCCTCGTTGAGCGCCTGGGCGGCGAGGTGGTCGGGCTCGCCTTCGTGATCGAGCTGAGCTTCCTCGACGGCCGCCGCAAGCTGGAGGGGCGCGAGGTCCACTCGCTGCTCACCTACGAGTGAGCACCGTCGACCGCCGCATCGACCTGCGGACCGAGGGCCGCCGGGGCGTTCTCCCCTGGCGGCGCCACCAGGTCCACTCCGAGGTGGCGCCCCTGCTGGCGACCTATCTCGAGCGCCACCCCAAGGGCGAGACGTCGCGCATCGAGCGTGCCTTCGAGCTGGCCCGCAACGCCCACCAGGACCAGGTCCGCCGCTCCGGCGACCCTTACATCAGCCATCCCCTGTCGGTGGCCCGCATCCTGGCCGGCCTGGGACTCGACGACGTCACCATCGCCGGCGCCCTGCTCCACGACGCCGTGGAGGACACCGAGGTCACCCTGGAGGACCTGTCCCGTGACTTCGGCCCCGACGTGGCCGCCATCGTCGACGGCGTCACCAAGCTGGACCGGCTCCAGTTCGACACCAAGGAGGCCCAGCAGTCGGCCACCCTGCGCAAGATGCTCGTGGCCATGGCCAAGGACATCCGGGTCCTGCTCATCAAGCTGGCCGACCGGCTCCACAACATGCGCACCATCGCCGCCCTGCCCGAGGGCAAGCAGCGCCGCATCGCCCAGGAGACCCTCGACATCTACGCCCCCCTGGCCCACCGCCTCGGGATCCAGGACGTCAAGTGGCAGCTGGAGGACCTGTCCTTCTCGGTGCTCTATCCCAAGCGCTACGCCGAGATCGAGCAGATGGTGGCGTCCCGGGCCCCCGAGCGCGACTTCTACCTGAAAGAGGTCCTCGACGCCGTCTCCAACCGGCTGGCTGTGCTGCGCATCCGGGCCGACGTGGTCGGCCGCCCCAAGCACTTCTTCTCCATCTACGAGAAGATGGTGGTCAAGGGCAAGGAGTTCGACGAGGTCCAGGACCTGGTGGGCATCCGGGTCGTCGTCGACTCGGTCAAGGACTGCTACGGCGCCCTCGGTTCCATCCACGCCCTGTGGAAGCCGGTCCAGGGACGGTTCAAGGACTACATCGCCATGCCCAAGTTCAACCTCTACCAGTCGTTGCACACGACGGTGGTGGGGCCGCAGGGCAAGCCGGTGGAGGTGCAGATCCGCACCCGGGAGATGCACCAGCGGGCCGAGTTCGGCATCGCCGCCCACTGGGGCTACAAGGAGAACCGCTCCGCCGGCGACGACCTCGGCTGGCTCCAGCGCCTGGTGGACTGGCAGCAGGAGACCTCGGACCCCACCGAGTTCATGGAGGTCCTGAAGGTCGACCTCGAACAGGACGAGGTCTTCGTGTTCACGCCCAAGGGCAAGGTCGTCACCCTGCCCGCCGGGGCCACGCCCGTCGACTTCGCCTACACCATCCACACCGAGGTCGGGCACCGCTGCATCGGCGCCCGGGTCAACGGCCGCCTGGTCCCCCTCGACTCGGCGCTGGCCTCGGGCGACACCGTCGAGATCTTCACCTCCAAGGTCGAGGGTGCGGGCCCGTCGCGGGACTGGCTGCGCATCGTCCAGACGCCCCGGGCCCGCTCCAAGATCCGCCAGTGGTTCTCCCGGGAGCGCCGGGAGGACGCCATCGAGACCGGCCGGGAGGAGCTGGTCAAGGCGCTGCGCAAGGAGTCGCTGCCCGTCCAGAAGCTCCAGGGCTCATCGATCCTGGCCAAGGTCGCCGTGACCATGAACTATGCCGACCTCGACGCCCTCCACGCCGCCATCGGCGAGGGCCACGTGGCGGCCAAGGCGGTGGCCCAGCGGGTGCAGCGGGAGCTGCGGGGCGGCGAGGAGCAGCTCTCCACCACCGCCACCCGGCCCCGGCGCAAGACCCGTACCGCCAACTCCAAGGTGGGGGTTCACGTCGAGGGGCTCGACGACGTGCTGGTGCGCCTGTCCCGCTGCTGCACGCCGGTGCCGGGCGACGAGATCATCGGTTTCGTGACCCGGGGTCGGGGCGTGTCCGTGCACCGGGCCGACTGCGCCAACGCCGCCGGCCTCACCTCCCAGTCGTCCCGGCTCATCGAAGTGGAGTGGGATGGCGAGTCGGCGGGGAGCTGGGTGGTGTCCGTCCAGATCGAGGCGCTCGACCGGTCCAAGCTCCTGCGGGACGTGGCCCAGGTGCTGGCCGACCACCACGTCGACATCCTCTCGTGCGCCACTCAGACCACGGCCGACCGGGTGGCCACCCTGCACTTCGACTTCGCCCTCTCCGACCCCGGCCACCTCGACTCGATCCTGGCCGCCGTCCGCCGGGTCGACTCCGTCTACGAGGTGTCCCGGGTTCTGCCGGGGAACAAGACGGCCAGCGCCCGCTGAGGCCGCTGGGCGAAAGTCAAAGTCAAGGTCGGGGGAACTGTGGACCCGCAACCACCGTGGAGGTGGTTCCCAGTGCACAGTTCGCCGACACCGACGCCGTTTGTGCGTCTTTGCCTTTCAGGCATCCCGCCAGTGCTGGGCGAGGACGTGCACCGGCACGGTGAGCAGATCGATGGGGGCCACGGTGGCGAGGACGTCCTCGTCGAAGGCGGGCTCCGTTTCGGTGACGGCGTCGACGATGGCGCCGTAGCGGCCCTGGTAGCCCTCGAGGACCGCCCGCATCACCTTGGCCGGGAGGCGGTCGGCGAAGCGGGCGTGCAGCAGCGTGATTCCGACCACGTCGGTGCGGCGGGTCTCGGGCACGAGAACCACGGTGCGCCCGTCGGTCCCGCCCCTGGCCACCGTCACCTCCCGCAGGGTGGCGGCCCGGTGCTTGGTGCCCCGGAGCGGCTGCCCGCCGGGGGCCTCCGCCCGGGAGGGGATGTCCCGGGCGATCCCGCCCTTGCCCACGACGGTGATGGTGGCGCCCTCGTCGGGGCTGCCCTCCACGGCGTAGCGGGTGAAGCCCACGACCTCCTCCACCACCGGACCCAGGGCGCCCAGCGTGCGGAGCGCCCGGTAGCCGAGGCGATCCCGGCCCGCGCCCGCGGCCAGCACGCCGGCCACCAGGGGAGCGGTGAACAGCGCCTCCTCGGAGCGGGAGATGCCCACGGTCACCGTCTTGGCCTGGTGCTTGATGGCGTCGATGGGCCGTGACAGCTCCTCGATGGCCCGGGTGAGGGCGGCGGCCAGCTCCTCCACCACCGCCGCCGGGGTCGGGAGGCGACCGTCGGGCGGCTCGTAGAGCTCCAGGGGGAGGTCCCCGGTGGCGTGGCGCAGCACCGACGCCAGGCGGACGGCCACGGCGGCGGGGAGGGACCCGTCGTAGGCCCCGGCGGCCAGGGCCTGGTTGAACTCCCGGGCCGGCGCCACGAGGCGGGGCGAGAGGTAGGTGAGCAGGTCGGCGCCGGGGCGCTCAGTCTGCTCGGTGGCCTCCTCCACCACCGCCCGGGCCCGGCGGAGCACCTTGGCCTGGGCGTCGATGGCGAGCGCCGCCTCGTAGCCGAAGAGGTGGCCGGCCATGGCCGACACCACGAAGACGAGGGCGGGGTGGACGGGCGGCGTGGGCAGGGTGGCGAGGGCGGCGGGGAACTCGGTGCCCTCGGTGGCGATGACGACGGGCGCGGCCCGGTGGGCCCGGTAGATGGCCAGCTCCTTGGCCACGTCGGCGGCGGCGGCGGGGGGCAGGCCGGTGGCGCACACCAGGATGAGGGGCTCGGACGACAGGTCGATGTGCTTCTTGTCCTCGGTGGCGTCGCAGGCGATCGACTTGTAGGCCAGCTCCGAGAGCTTGATGCGCAGCTCGGCTGCCGCCACCCGGTTGACGCCGTTGCCGACCACGGCCCAGTAGCGCCGGCGGGGGGCGTGCTCGGCGGCGGCGGCGGCGATGGCGGGCCGCGTCTGGAGGACCTGTTCCATGGCCGCGGGCAGATCGGCCAGCCCGACGAGCACGTCGTGGGCGCCGGGCGGCGATTCGCCGCCCCGGACCTCGGTGGCCAAGGCCAGGGCGAGGAGGAATCCGGCCGCCACCTGGGCGTAGAACGCCTTGGTGGAGGGCACGCTCATCTCCACGTCGCGCCCGTCGGAGGTGTAGAGGACGCCGTCGGCCTTTTCCACCAGGTCGGAGTGGCGACGGTTGACGATGGCCAGCACCGCCGCGCCCCGGGCCCGGGCCAGGTCGACGGTGCGGTTGGTGTCGGTGGTGGTGCCCGACTGGCTGATGGCCACCACCAGCGTGTCGCCCATGTCGTCGTCGAGCCCGAAGCCGGACAGCTCGGTGGAGGGCAGGGCCGACACCGTGATGCCGGGAGGGAGGAATGCGCCCAGGGCGGTGGCCAGGCTCTGCGCCGCCACCGCCGAGGTCCCCTGGCCGATGGCGCAGATGCGGCGGATGGCGCCCTTGGCCAACTTCTGGCGCAGATCGGCGGGGAGGGTCTCGTCGGTCAGGGCCACCACCCGCCGGCCGTTGGCCTCGGTGATCTTGCCCCGCAGCGTCTTGCGGAACGACGTGGGGGCCTCGGAGATCTCCTTCAGCAGGAAGTGGGGGTAGCCGGCCCGGTCCACGTCCCGGGTGGTGATCTCGGCCGTGACCACCTCGGCGGGGTCGACGGGCAGGGGCGTGCCGTCGTAGGCCACCCGCTCGATCCCCTCGAGATGGCCGGCGGCGGCCCGGTCGAGCACCACGATCTGGCCGCCCGAGGCCTCACCGTCCATGCGCAGGTAGCGGGGCGTCTCCTCGATGAGGCCGTAGGGCTCGCTGGTGACCACGAAAGCGTCGTCGGCCAGCCCCACGTAGAGGGCCTGCCCGCTGCCCCGGAGGGCCAGGAGGAGCCGGTCGGGGTCGTCACCGGCGGAAGCGGCGACGGCCACCGAGCCCTCGAAAGCGGCCACCGTCTCCCGGAAGGCGGAGGCGGCGGGGGCGCCGGCGGCGATCCGGCGGGAGACGAGCACGGGGATGACCTTGGCGTCAGTGGTGATCTCGGGGCGGGTGGCCAGGGCGTGGGCCGCCCGCAGCTCCAGGTGGTTGTCGACGTCGCCGTTGAGGGCGGCGGCCACGTAGGGGCCGTCGGGGCGGCTCTGCTCCTCCTGGTTGAGGGGGTGGGCGTTGGCCTCGCTGATGAGCCCCACGCTGGCCCATCGGGTGTGGGCCACGATCGCCGCCTGGGCTTCCGGGGCGGCGAGCGCCCGGTGGAGGAGGTCGTCGCCGGCGATGGCCGAGCGGAGGACCCGGATGTTGTCGCCCAGCTCGCCGATCTCCGCCGCCGCCTTGTACACGAAGGCCAGGCCCTCGGGCGTCATCCGGACCGAAGCGGAGCGGAACAGCGGGTCGGCGGCCCGGACCGCCACCTCGGGGTCGTCCCGGCCGATCCCGCTGCCGGTGACGAACAGGTGGAGGCCGGCCGAGTCGCGCCCCCGGACCTCGAGGCGCTCCAGGGCCGAGAGCGTGACGTGGATCGCCCACCACGCCTCCAACGGACCGTCGGGTGTGGCGGCGGGGCCGGCCAGTTCGGTGATGGCCACCGCCGCCCGCAGGCGGTCGTGGTGGATGGCCCAGACGGCGTCCTTCAGCCGGATGAGGGCGGCGTTGGCCGCCTCCAGGGCGGCGCCCTCGAGGGTGGAGCGGCCGGAGTCGAGATCGGTTTCGAT
>JBIOYN010000069.1:0-4020 GCA_044870155.1 Acidimicrobiia bacterium
CGGCCCGGAAATTGCGCCGCCCCCCGGGATGGTGGACAGCCATACTTCCCGGCCGTGGCCGAGGAACCAACCCCCGATGAGCGTGCCGACGAGCTCGCCGCCGGCCAACACGCTGCCATCAGCCGCCGCCAGGCGATCGGGGTCGGATTGACTCGAAACCAGATCGCCGGCCGTCTCGCCTCCCGGCGCTGGCGGCGGGCGGCGCGCGGGGTGTTCGTGGTGACAGCCGCACCCGCCACGTGGCGGCAGCGGATGGCCGTCGCCGGCCTGGCCGGCCCCGACGGCACGGTGCTGTCCCACCTGAGCGCCGCCGCCCTGCACGAGCTGATGGAGCCGCCCGAGGTCCCGCACGTCACGGTCCCCGCTGGAGCAAGCGGCGACGTGTCCGGGGCTGCCGTCCACCATGTCCGGCATCTGCTGGACCCCCGAGACGTGACCGTCATCGACGGGATCCCCGCAACGTCGGCGGCCCGAACCCTGGTCGATTGCGCAGGGCTCCTCGACTACGACGCCTACTGCCAGTTGCTCGACACCGCCCTTATCCGCCGGCTGACCACCGCTCGGGCCATTCGGGCCGCCGCCGATCGGGCGGCCCGGGCGCCCGGTCGGAAGGGCCTTCCTCTCGTCGACCAGGCCCTCGAGGTGTGGTCCACTGGCCGGCGCCCGGACAGCCCGCCGGAGATGAAGCTGGTCCGCCTCATCCTGAAGTGGGGGTTCCCGGCTCCGGAGCGCCAGCATCCCGTGTTCGACGAGCGCGGACGGTTCGTGGCCAAGGCGGACGTGGCCATACCGGCATGGAAGGTGATCCTCGAATACGACGGCCAGGAGTTCCACGGCCCCCGTCGCAAGCCATTTGACGCCATGCGCCAGGCCCGTCTCGAGGCCCTGGGGTGGACGGTCCTGCGGGTGACCAAGGCCGAGCTCCGCCGGCCAGCGCGCCTCCGAGCCCGTCTCCAGGCCGTGGCTGACGCACAAGCGGCCTGAAGGTGTTGGCACTTCTGCTGCTCTGAGCCGCCAAACTGCCGACGCCTCTGGGTTAGTGGGCCTCGGGCCGGGTGGGGTCGAAGTCGGGTTTGGTGCGGGCGAGGAGGTCGCGAAGGTCGGCCCAGAGGTCGTAGGCGTTACGCCCGTAACGGTTCTGGCCCGGGAAGGGACTGAAACCGGAGGAGTGGAGAGGAGCGCGCCCATGTCCGGGACCATCGAGGCTGTCTTCGTCACCGCCGCCGGCGGGGAGCCCATGCAGGCCGTCGACGCCGTGACGGCGGTGGCCGGCCGGGGGCTTGAGGGGGACCGGTACGCCACCCGCCACGGCTACTGGACCGATGTGGATGAGTGCCAGGTCACCCTCATCCAGGCCGAGGACCTCGACGCCATCACCGCCGGCACCCCGGTCGACGTCACCGCCGGCCAGCACCGGCGCAACCTCGTGACCCGGGGTGTGGATCTCCGCGGCCTCGCCGGCTGGCGGTTCCAGATCGGGGAGGCGGTGCTCGGCTACGACCGGCCCCGCCCGCCCTGCCGCTACATCGAGGGCCTCACCCAACCGGGGATGACCCGGGCGCTGGCTGCCCGGCGGGGCGGGATCTGCGCCCGGGTGCTGGAGTCCGGACTCATCCGGGTGGGCGACACCATCGAGCTGCTCGACCGGGAGTCGTTTGCCGAGCGGGTCGTCGGCCCCCTACTCCGCCGTCCCAACCGCTGAGAGCAGGCGCCGGGCCCGCAGGAGCTCGGCCACCGACCAGGCCTGGAACGGGCAGCCGGTGGCGCCGTGGGGGGCGTCGCCGTCGGCGGTTTCCGATACGGAGCCGAGACCCCACTCCGAGAGATGGGCCTCGAGGCCGTCCAGGAGTCCACCGGCATCGAGGCCGGTACGGAGCGACGCCTCCGCATAGGGCCCGAGCAGCCAGGGCCAGACAGTGCCCTGGTGGTACGCCCGGTCCCGCTCGGCCGGGCCGCCGCGGTGCCGGCCGAGGTAGCCGGGGTCGGTGGCGTCGAGGGAGCGCAGCCCGAGCGAGGTGAGGAGCGGCGTGCAGGCCCGGACGACACCCGGATCCCGCAAGGGGGCGTGCGGCAGCGAAACGGCCAGCAGCTGGTAGGGGCGGAGACGGGCGTCGTCGCCTCCAGGGCGCGGCACGACGCACCGCCCTTGCCCAGACTGCTCGGTCAGGCCGGCCACGACCGCCAGGCCGTTGATCCACAATGCGTTGACGTCCACCGGCTTCCCCGCCCGGGCGGTGACGGGCACGCCGTCGACCCGGGCGTCCATCCAGGTCAACGCCCAGCCTGGCGCGCCCTGGGTGACGAGCCCGTCGGCCGGATCCACGCCGATGCCGAACCGGGTCCCGGCCCGGTGGCGGCCACATGCCGGTCGAGGGCATGGAGGAACCACGGCGTTCCGTCCACGGTGTTGTACTCGGTCCCGCCCGCGTCGGCGGTGTTGGCCAGCATCCCCTCGGACAGGGAGACGGCGGCCCGCTCCAGGAGGGCGGCGCCTTCGGCGGCCCGGCCGGTGGCGAGGAACAGGCCCACGTAGGACGTCATGGTGGCGCGTGACCAGTCCCCGAACCACGGGTAGCCCGCCGCCGTGGGTCCGGCCACGATGAACTGATCGGGCTACTTCGGCTCGGCCCGCAGCACCACGATGGCGACGTCGTCTTCGGTGCGTTCGCCCCGGTGGTCGAGGACGGAGCGTTCGATACGCCGGGCGATGCCCTCGGCGGAACGGCCGCCGCACGTGCCGAGCAGCTCCGCCAGGCGGTCGAGGCCGAACTCCTCGCCCTCCGCGTTGCGGGCTTCGATGACGCCGTCGGTGTAGAGGACGACGGCGTCGCCGGGGTTGAGGTCGAGCTGCTGGTTCACGAGCACCGGGTCGGGGAACACGCCCAGGAGCACGCCGTGCGAGCCCTCGACCCACTCCACGGTGTCGTCGTCCCGGAGCACGATGGGCGGCGGGTGCCCCCCCACCGCCAGCGTGACCCGCAGGTGGTCCTGCTGGGGCTCGATGTTGGCGAAGACGGCGGTGAGGAAGCGATCGGAGGAGGCCTGGCGCAGCACGGCGTCGTTGAGCTCGCTCAGCACGTCGGCGGGCCCCTGGACGGCGCCGGCGATGGCCCGCACCGTGTAGCGCGCCACCCCGGTGAGAGCGGCGGCCTCGGGCCCGAACCCGGCAACGTCCCCCAGCACCAGGCCCCAGAGGCCGGGCATCACCTCGAACATGTCGTAGAAGTCGCCCCCGACGAGGTTGCCGGCGCCGGTGGCCCGGTAGCGGGCGGCGATGTCGGCGCCGGGGATGTCCGGGAGCAGGGGCGGCAGGAGCGTCTCCTGGAGGGCGGTGGCCACCCGGGTGCGTTCGGCGAAGAGCTCGGCGTGCTCCAGGGCCACACCCAGCTGGTGGGCGAGGCCGTCCGCCAGCTCCTCGTGGCGGCGGGTGAAGGCGTGCGCCCGGGGATGGCCCAGGTACAGGGCGGCCACCACCTCGCCCCGCCGGCCGAGCACGGGGACGGCCAGCCAGCTGCGCACCAGGCGCCCGTCGGCCAGCACGCCGTAGAGCCGGGCCGCCTCTTCCCCGTGAGCCCACGTGGAGACGTCGTCGATGCGCACGGCACGGTCGGCCCACAGCACCCCGGCCAGCACGGGCGCCCGCCCCACGGCCGGCACCTCGGTGAAGTCCTCCCGGTCGAGACCGGCGAAGGTGAGCGTGGCCCGGTCCCGGTTGGCGGGCAGGAACAGGGCGAAGCGGGCGCCCACCAGCTGGCGGACGGCCTCGGCCACCCCCTCCGCCAGGCGGTCGGGATCGAGCTCGGCCAACAGGGAGGGGAGGCGGAGCAACAGGCCCTCCAGGCGGGCTCGCTCGGCCTCCAGCTGCTCGACGGCCCGGCGGCTCATTTCCAGCCGCGTGACCAGATCGCCCTGCTCCCCCTCGGCGGTCATTGCCGACTAAGGGTACGCACACTCCCGCAGTTCCGGTACCACGTGTTCAGGTCGGACACCGAGACCGACGAGCCGGCCGGGAATCCTGCG
>JBIOYN010000070.1:0-5443 GCA_044870155.1 Acidimicrobiia bacterium
CCACCACCCGGGCCACCACCACGTCGACCCGGCCGTCGACGACGACCACCACCATGGCGCCGACCACGACCACCACGGCCGCCGCGGAGATGACGGCGGCGCCCGTGGCCGTGCTGGAGGCCGCCCCGCCCCCGCCGCAGGCATTCCCCGCCCCGCTCACGGGCCTGCCCATGGACCCGGCCCGGGCGGCCCGGCCGGTGCTGGTGGTGAAGATCGACAACGCCCCCAAGGCCCGGCCCCAGGTCGGCCTGAACCAGGCCGACGTCATCTTCGAGGAGGGCGTGGAGGGCGGGATCACCCGTTTCGCCGTCCTCTTCCACTCCAAGGACTCCGACCCCGTGGGCCCCGTGCGCAGCGCCCGGTCCACCGACATCGCCCTGGTCACCCCGCTCAACCACCCGCTGTTCGCCTACTCCGGGGCCAATGACGTGTTCAAGGAGTATGTGGCCCGGGCCCCGGTGGTCGACGTCGGCTACGACGCCCACCCCGAGCGCTACCACCGGGACGAGGCCCGCCCGTCGCCCAACAACCTGTTCTCCACTTCCCCGACGCTCTTCGACCTGGCACCCGAGGGGAGCGGGGCGCCCCCCGCCCTCTTCCCCTTCCGGGCCCCCGGGGCGGCGGCCGGTGGGCAGAGCGCCCAGCCCGTCAGCCGGGCCCAGGTGTGGTGGCGGGGACCCATCCGGGAGACGATGGCCATCTGGGACTGGGACGCCACCGCCCAGGGCTGGCGCCGCACCCAGAACGCCGAGCCCCACACCGACGGCGCCGGCCAGGTGGTGACGCCGCCCAACGTCGTCATCCAGTACGTCACCTACAGGGACACCGGCTTCGTCGACTCGACGGGGTCGCCCGTCCCCGAGGCTCAGGTGGTGGGTGAGGGCGACGGCGTGGTCCTCACCGGAGGCCTGGCGATCCGGGTCCGCTGGTCCAAGCCGTCGGAGTCGGAAGTGACCCGCTACGTCGACGTCTCCGGCGCCGAGGTGCGCCTCACTCCCGGCCAGACCTGGGTCGAGCTCGTTCCCCCCGGCCAGAGCCAGATCTCCTAGCCCCGCTCAACGGCGGGCCGGTGCCGGCCGATACAGCTGGGATGGCAACGCGCGCCTGCGCCCGCTGTGGCGCGTCCTCCGAGATCGACTTCGGCTACGCCCGCCAGCCGCTGAGCGGGAAGCAGCTGTGCGCCGTGTGCTGGGAGGGCGAGAACGTCCGGGGTCTGGGCATGTTCGTGCTGTTCCTCCTGGCCGTCCCCGTCGTCCTCGGGCTGCTCAACGGGCGCACGCCGACGGCACTCCTCCCCTGGTTGTGGCCGGGGACCGCTCTCCCCCTGCTCTGGCTCCTCGTCGCCGCTCACGAGGCCGGGCACGCCGTGGTCGCCCGCCTCCTCGGCCTGCGGGTGCCACTGGTGTCCGTCGGGGTCGGCCACCGGGCCGTCTCCTTCCGGGTCCGGGGCAGCCGGATCGACCTCCATGTGGTGCCCCTGTCCGGATTCGCCGTGGTGGGCCATGCCGGCGTCGAAGGCCTGCGCTGGCGCCGGTCGTTGACCGTGGCCGCCGGGCCGGCGGTGAACCTGGCCCTGGCCGCCGCCGGCGCCGCCCTCGGCATCCCCTTCGGCTTCGCCCAGCTGAACCTTCTCCTGTTCGGGATCTCGATCCTCCCCTTCCAGTCCCAGACTCCGTTCGGGGCGCAGCGCACCGATGGCCTGGCCCTGTGGTGGCTCTCCGGGGCGAAGGCGGCCGAGCTCGACGAGTTGGTGGCCGACAGCTACGCCGTGGAGGCGACGGTCGCCTACCAGGACCGGCGGTACGGGGACGCCTGGCGGTGGGCCACCGACGGCCTCGCCCTGCACCCCGCCTCCCCGTCCCTGGCGGGCATGCTGGGTGCCGCCCTCATCGGCCTGGGCCGGTACCGGGAAGCGGTGGAGCATTACGCCGCCCAGCTCGCAGCGACCGGCGTGAAGCCCGAGCACCGGGCCATGCACGAGAACAACCTGGCCTGGGCGGCCCTCATGAGCGGCGACCCCGAGCTCCTCCCCGCCGCCCTCACCGCCTCCGACGCCGCCTACCGGGCCCTGGCCTGGATGCCCTGCGTCAACAGCACCCGCGGCTTCGCCCTCATCCAGGCCGGGGACCTCTGGACCGGTTCCAAGATGGTGGCGAACGCGCTGGCCCGGGAGAAGGACCAGCGCAACCGGGCCACCATGGCCTGCGAGCTGGCCATCGCCGCCACCCGGGCGGGCCAGCCCGCACAGGCCGCCGCCCGCCGCCGGGAGGCCCGCCGGCTCGACCCCGCCTGTCCCCTGCTCGATCGGGCCGAGCACGAGGCCGCCGTCAGCCGGGAAGCCGACCTGACCCGCACCTAGTGTGGGCCGGTGGCTCCGCCCCCGGACATCGTCGACGCCCACGTCGAGTCGTTCGTCTGGACCCGGGTGCTGGGCTACGACCTCGCCGCCCGCCACGGGGCCGGCCTCCTGGGCGGGCGCTGGTACTCGCAGGCCGACCTGCCCCGGATGCGGGAGGCGGGACTGACCGGGGCGGTGATGAGCGTCGCCACCAACCCGTTCCGGTCCCGGGAGCGGCGGACGGCCGTCCTCCAGGCCAACCTGAACCGCCTGCGCCGGAACCTGGAAGCCGATCCCGGCGTGGCCGTGGTCACCGATCACGCCGCCTACCGGGCGGCCCGGGCCGGCGGGCGCCTGGCCTGCTTCCTCGCTGTGCAGGGGGCGAATGCCTGGTCCGCCCCGGAGGACGTCGCCCGCACCCCTGACGTCAGCCGGGCCACCCTCCTCCACCTCACCGACTCGCCGCTCGGCGCCACCAGCTCGCCGCTGGGCCGCTCCCGGGGCCGGGGCGGGCTCACCACCCTGGGCCGGGAGTACGTCGCCGCCTGCAACGAGGCCCGGGTGCTCGTCGACCTGGCTCACATCTCCCGGCCGGGGTTCTGGGACGCGCTCGGCGCCCACGACCACGATCTCCCACCGCTCGTCTCCCACACCGGCGTCTGCGGGGTGCGGCCCTCGTGGCGGAACCTGGACGACGACCAGATCCGGGCCGTCGCCGACCGCGGGGGCGTGATCGGCGTCATGTTCCACCGGTCCTTCCTCGGACGCCCGTCGGCCGGGGTGACGGCCGACGCCGTGGTGGCGCACCTGGTCCACGTCGTCGCCGTGGGGGGCGAGGATGCTCCCGCCCTGGGCAGCGACTACGACGGGCTCATCGACCCTCCCTCCGACCTTCGCACCGTCACCGCCCTGCCCCACCTCGCCGAGCGGATGCGGGCCGCCGGCTTCTCCGACGACCGCGTGGCCAGGATCCTGGGCGCCAACTACCTGCGGGTCCTGGCCGCCGTCCGCCCCGGAGCCGTCCCCTAGACCCGCATGGTGAGGCGCTGCTCGGCGCCGGAGGCGCCGGCGCCGTCGCCCGTCTCGCCCCGCTCGGCCCGGCGCAGCAGGCGCAGGATGTGCTGGCCGAGCACGTCGAGCTCGGTGGAGGCGAACTGCTCGCCCCCGAAGCGGGCCACGTTCTCGGCCTGACGGGCCAGGATGCGGGCGTCCTGGGCGAAGATCCGGTTGGCGATGGGCGGCAGCGCCGCCCGGATGAGGGCATGGGGCACGCGGAGGTGGAAGGTGACGGCGGCGTGCAGGCGGGTCTCCGTGTCCGAGATGGGGGTGAACGCCGACGTGACCAGCAGGTGGTTCTCTGGACCATTCGGCACGGGCAGCCGGTACTCGACCTGGGCGATGGACGGGAGCAGGAAGCGGTCGAAGTGGGTCACCACCCCGCCGCCCGGCGCCAGCAGCCGTCCCGCCACCCCCGGCGGGCGGGGCTCGCCGATGTACTCGGCCTCCACCCGGTCGGCGCCCGGCCGCACCACCACCTCCACCTCCACCGGCTCCCGTCCGCCGCGGAACAGCCCGCCATGGAGAAAGGCGGTGTGGGGCACGTCCAGCGTGTTCTCCAGGGCGGCGTGCAGCCCACCCGTCACGGTGAACGTCCGCCGCACGGTGGCGTAGCCGGGATCGTCGACGGCCGGGAACTCGAACGGCTCGCCGGCTGGTTCCGAACCGGCGTCGGGCCACACCCACACGAACCCGGACCGCTCGACGGTGGGGAAGGCGGTCACCGCCCGGGCCCGCCGGTCCGGGGGCTCGCCGCACAGGCCCGGCACCTCCCGGCAGGTGCCGCCGGAATCGAAGCGCCAGCCGTGGTAGCCGCATCGCAGCAGCCCGCCGGCCACCCGCCCGATGGAGAGGGGCACGTTGCGGTGGGGACAGCGGTCGAGCACGGCGCCGGCCCGGCCCGCCCCGTCCCGGAACAGCGCCATGGGGTTGCCGAGCACCGTCCGGGCCAGCGGCCGGCGGCCGCCCAGCTGCGACGACAGACAGGCCACGTACCAGAACCGGGGCAGGTGCACCACGGAGCTGCGTCCCTCCATCGCCAAGCACCGTACCGGAACCATGGTTCAGCAGGGGTTTGGCCCTGCCGCCGGTTGCGGTACGTCCTCCTCATGCCGACTGTGAGTCGCGTGCTCGACGCGCAGCCCGTTCTCGACTTCGACACCTACGCCGGCGCCGGCGGTGGGTCCGCCCTCGAAGCGGCCCTCCGGCTGGGTCCGGCCGCCACCATCGAGGAACTGGAGGCCTCAGGCCTGCGGGGCCGGGGCGGGGCCGGGTTCCCCACCGGCCGCAAGTGGCGCACCGTGCTCGAGCACGGCTCGGACACCATCGCCACCACCGTGGTGGTCAACGCCTCAGAGGGCGAGCCGGGGTCGTTCAAGGACCGGATGCTCCTGCGCCGCAACCCCTACCGCATCCTCGAAGGGGCGCTCATCGCCGCCCACACCGTGGGCGCCGACAGCATCGTCGTCGCCCTCAAAGCCTCCTTCCACCCTGAGCTGGGGCGCCTGCGTCCGGCCATCGAGGAGATCGAGGCCGCGGGCTGGACCGAGGGCGTGGGCATCAACGTGGTCGAGGGGCCGGGCGAGTACCTCTTTGGCGAGGAGACCGCCCTCCTCGAGGTCGTCGACGGGCGGGCGCCCTTCCCCCGGATCGCCCCGCCCTACCGCCACGGCGTCGACGAGCTGGGCACCCAGCCCGGGTCGACCGCCGGCACCATGATGGCCGACCCCGGGCCCGACACCCCCGCCCCCCCGACCCTGGTCAACAACGCCGAGACGCTGGCGCACGTCCCCCTCATCCTGGCCCAGGGGCCGGAGTGGTACGGGGAGCTGGGCACGCCGGACTCGCCGGGAACGGTGGTGTGCACCGTCACCGGCTCCACCCGGCGCCACGGCGTGGGGGAGTTCCCCATGGGCACACCCCTGGCCGAGGTCATCGAAGCCCTGGGTGGCGGCGCCCGCTCCGGGCGCATCCAGGCCGTCCTCTCCGGCGTGGCCCACCCCTTCCTGCCCGCCACCGCCCTCGCCACCCCGGTCAGCTACGAGGACA
>JBIOYN010000071.1:0-15127 GCA_044870155.1 Acidimicrobiia bacterium
GGGGCTGGCGCTCGGCGATGTCGAGGCGGGGCAGGGATCCGAGCAGGCCGAGGGTGTAGGGCATGCGGGGCCGGTAGAAGAGATCGTCGACCGCCCCGGTCTCCACCGGACGGCCGGCGTACATGACCATCACCCGGTCGGCCAGGCCGGCGATCACCCCGAGGTCGTGGGTGATCATGATGATGGCCGCTCCGGTGGCCGACTGCGCCGTCTTCAGCACCTCGAGAATCTGGGCCTGGATGGTGACGTCGAGGGCGGTGGTGGGCTCGTCGGCGATGATGACGTCGGGATCGTTGGCGATGGCCATGGCGATCATGACCCGCTGGCGCATCCCTCCCGAGAACTCGTGGGGGTAGGAGCGGGCCCGCCCCGCCGCCTTGGGGATCCCCACCAGCTCGAGCAGCTCCACCGCCCGGCGCTCGGCTGCCTCATTGGACACGTCCTGGTGAATCCGCACCGCCTCGGCGATCTGCTGGCCCACGGTGTAGACGGGGGTGAGGGCGGAGAGCGGGTCCTGGAACACCATGGAGATGCCCCGGCCCCGGATGCGGGTCAGCTCCTCGTCGTCGAGGCCGAGAAGCTCTTTGCCCTGGAAGCGCACCGAGCCCGACACCTGCGCCCGGCCGGGCAGGAGGCCCATGATGGCCATGGCCGACACCGACTTGCCCGACCCCGACTCGCCCACGATCCCCAGCACCTCGCCGGCGGCCACCGAGAAGTCGACACCCCGCACCGCGGTCACCGTCCCGGCTTCGGACGGGAAGGAGACGTGGAGGTCGGTCACGTTCAGCACGTCACCGGAGCTGCGGGGGCGGCGGGTGCCCGTCGGGCTGACGGCCGTCATCGGGCCTTGGCCGACTCGCTGTAGGGGTCGAAGGCGTCCCGCAGCCCGTCGCCGACCACGCTCACGGCCAGGACGGTCACGATGAGGAGCCCGCCGGAGAAGAGGAAGAGCCACGGGTAGGTGAAGGCGGCCGGCCCGCCCCGGGCGATCAGGGTGCCGAGGGAGAGGTCGGGGTCCTGGATGCCGAAGCCGAAGTAGGACAGCCCCGACTCGGCCAGGATGGCGCCGCCCACGGTGATGGTGGCGTCGATGATGAGGAAGGAGGACATGTTGGGCAGCAGGTGCCGGAAGATGATCTTGCGGGCCGGGACCCCCATGTAGCGCGCCGCCGTGACGAACTCGCGCTCCCGCAGGGAGAGCGTGAGACCGCGCACCACCCGGGCCGTGATCATCCACGAGAACCCGGCCAGCAGCACCACGAACAGCAGCCAGCTGCTGTTCTTGAACGAGGGGGAGAGGATGGCGATGATGAGGAAGGCGGGCAGGACGAGGAGAAGGTCGACGATCCACATGAGGATCCGCTCCACCCAGCCGCCGAAGTAGCCGGCGGTGGCGCCCACCACGGCGGCCGTGCCCGTGGACAGGAACGCCGTCAGCAGGCCGATGACGAGCGACTTCTGCAGGCCCCGCATGGTCTGGGCGAAGACGTCCTGGCCGATCTGGGTGGTGCCGAACCAGTGGAGGCTGGAGGGCGGCTCCAGGAAGTGGTTGATGTCCTGGAACTCGTGGTTGAACTTCGTGAGGTGGGGCCCTCCGTAGGCCAGCACGAACAGGAAGACGATGATGAGGACGGAGGCCACCGAGAGCTTGCGGCGCAGGAAGCGCCGCAGGACGAGCTTCCCCCGGGAGAGGCCGGCCTCCGATTCGTCGCCGGCCGGCCCGGGCTGACCCGAGGGGCCCGCCGCCCCCGCGGGGATGAGCCCGGTGTGGTCCTCGGGCGCCACCAGGGCCGGGTCGGTGGGGATCGTCATCTATCCGGTCACCGGATCCGGACGCGGGGGTCGAGGGCGGCGTAGGCCACGTCGGCCAGGAGGCCGGCGATGAGGACGAGGGCGCCGGAGAACACCGTGAACGCCGCCACCACGTTGACGTCGTTCTTGTTGACCGAGTCGATGAACCACTCGCCCATCCCGTGCCAGGTGAAGATCTTCTCGGTGAAGGTGGCTCCGGTGAGGAGGAGACCGAAGGAGTAGGCGAAGAAGGTGGTCATGGGGATCACGGCGGTGCGCAGACCGTGCTTGACCAGTGCGGTGCGCCGGCGGAGGCCCTTGGCCCGGGCCGTGCGCAGGAAGTCGCTGCCCATGACGTCGAGGAACGAGTTGCGCTGGTACCGGGAGTAGAAGGCCATCGAGCCCAGCACGATGGAGAGCGTGGGGAGGATCAGGTGCTGGAGGCGGTCGACGGCCTGGGCCAGGAAGCCGCCGCCTCTGCCGGGGTTGAACTCGCCCACGTAGTAGAGGAGGTTCGTTCCCACCGTGGCGTTGAGGTTGACCGCCCCGTACTTCAACAGCACGGCGAGCAGGAACACGGGCGTGGCCAGGATGAGGAACGAGGTGGCCGTCGTCACGTGGTCGAAGGCCTTGTACTGCTTGACCGCTCCCCCCACCCCGACGGCCACCCCCACCAGGGCGCCGAGGATGGAGCCGATGAGCAGCAGGCGCAGGCTCACGCCCATGCGCCGCCACATCTGCTCGTTGACCGACCCGCCGTCGACGGTCTTCCCGAAATCCAACTTGACGGCGCCCTTCACCCAGGTGGCGAAGCGCTCGATGACGGGCGTCTTGTCGTTGAGGTTGAGGTCGGTGAGGGTGCGCTCGATGGACGCCTGGGGCGGCGGCGGGTTGCGGTTCTCGTACTGGGCCCGCGGATTGAGCGTGGAAGCGGCCAGGAAATAGCCCAGCGAGGTGGCCAGACCGACCAGCACGAGATAGTTGAGTAAACGGCGCAGGAGGAATTTCCCCATTGCCTTATGAAGGTACCCAAACGGCGGGGAAATTGCCGGTCAGATTCGCGCGCTCGGCGTCGAGGGCCCGCGGCGGAGAGAGAGCGGCGTTCCCGGGCCCGTGAGGCCCGGGAAGCGCCGTACACGACCGGGGATGGGATCGCACTGTCAGTGTGCCGAAAGGGCCCTGAAGTAAGGCTGAAGTACGCCAGGCAGGATTCCAGGCCCGGACGCCGAATCTTCTCGGGCTCACGCGCGGGTCACGGGCTTGTAGCGGATGCGGTGCGGCTGGTCGGCCTCCGCCCCCAGGCGCCGGTGCCGGTCCGCCTCGTAGTCGGAGAAGTTCCCTTCGAACCAGCGGACCTGGGACTCACCTTCGAAGGCCAGGACGTGAGTGGCGATGCGGTCGAGGAACCAGCGGTCGTGGGAGATGACCACGGCGCAGCCGGCGAAGGCCAGCAGCGCCTCCTCCAATGCCCGGAGCGTGTCGACGTCGAGGTCGTTGGTCGGTTCGTCGAGGAGGAGCACGTTGCCCCCCGAGCGCAGCACCTTGGCCAGGTGGAGGCGGTTCCGCTCGCCGCCCGAGAGCTTCCCCACGTTCTTCTGCTGGTCGGATCCCTTGAATCCGAAGGAGGCCACGTAGGCCCGGCCGTGGATCTCCCGGCCCCCCACCACCAGCTGGTCGACGCCGCCGGTGATCTCCTCGTAGACGGTGTGGGTGGGGTCGAGGCTCTCGCGGCTCTGGTCCACGTAGGCGAACTGCACGGTGGTGCCCACCCGCAGGGTCCCGGCGTCGGGCTCCTCCGAGCCGGTGACCATGCGGAAGAGCGTCGTCTTGCCGGCACCGTTGGGGCCGATGACGCCGACGATCCCCCCCGGGGGGAGCGAGAAGGACAGATCGTCGATGAGCAGGTTGTCGCCGTAGCCCTTGGTCAGGTGCTCGGCCTCCACCACCACGTCGCCCAGGCGGGCGCCGGGCGGGATGGCGATCTCCAGGCGCTCGGCCCGGTCGGGGGCGGACTGGGCTTCGGCCAGCAGGGCCTCGTAGCTGTTGAGGCGGGCCCTCCCTTTGGCCTGGCGGGCCCGGGGCGACATCCGGATCCACTCCAGCTCCCGTTCCAGCGTCAGCCGGCGCCGGACGTCCGCCTTCTCCTCGGCGGCCAGGCGGGCCTGCTTCTGCTCCAGCCACGACGAGTAGTTCCCCTCCCAGGGGATGCCCCGGCCCCGGTCCAGCTCCAGGATCCAGCCGGCCACGTTGTCGAGGAAGTAGCGGTCGTGGGTGACGGCCACCACCGTGCCCGGGTAGTCGGACAGGGTCCGCTCCAGCCAGGCCACCGATTCGGCGTCGAGATGGTTGGTGGGCTCGTCGAGGAGGAGAAGGTCGGGCTTGCGCAACAGGAGCCGGCACAGCGCCACCCGCCGCCGCTCGCCGCCCGACAGGGTGGCCACGGAGGCGTCGGGGGGTGGCAGGCGCAGGGCGTCCATGGCGATCTCGAGGGTCCGCTCCAGGTCCCAGGCGCCGGCGGCCTCGATGCGGTCGGACAGGTCGGCCTGCTCGGCCAGGAGCTTGTCGAAGTCGGCCTCAGGGTCGGCCATGGCGTCGCACACCTCCTGGTACCGCTCCAGGAGGGCCTTGGCCTCGCCCGCCCCCTCGGCCACGTTGCCCATGACATCCTTGGCCGGGTCGAGGGCGGGCTCCTGGTGGAGGACGCCGACGGTGAATCCGGGGGTGAGGCGGGCCTCGCCGGTGTAGCCGTCGTCCTCCCCGGCCATGATGGTCAGGAGGGAGGACTTCCCGGCCCCGTTGGCTCCCAGGACCCCGATCTTGGCGCCGGGGAACATGGCGATGTTGATCCCGGAGAGGACCTCACGGTCCGGGGGGTGGAACCGGCGCAGATCCCGCATGGTGAAGATGAACTGCGGACCCATGGTCGAGCAACCTACCGGCTGGCGCGCAGCCCCAGTCCTTTGCCGCCCGGGTGGGTCAGGGTGAGCCGGTCGGCCTCGATCTCGTAGGCGACTCTGCCGTCGAGGACGGCGAGCACGGCGCGTTCCAGCGCCATCCGGTCGTCCTCGCAGGCGATCGTGGTGGCGACGACGTCGCTGAAGGCGATGGTCCCGCCGCCCGCGTCGGCGGCGGCGTCGCCGCCCATCTGGTTGCACCCCGTGGAGCCGCCGAAGGTGCCGTCCCCGAAGGTCATGTGGGCCTCGGCCCCCTGGGGCACGGACGAGGCGGCGTCGCCGTCGGAGATGGTGTCCACCACCCAGCGGGTGCCGTGCAGGGGGCGGTCGGGGTCGGCCACCTGGCGGTCCTGGAGGCGGATCTCGGCGGTCTCGCCGGTGAGGGTGAGCTCGTGCTCGACGAGGTCGAACCGGGGGCGGGAGCCGAGGAACTCCGCCAGCCACTGGTCCTGGGCGTGACGGTCGGGGTCGCAGCCCATCTCCGTGGTGGCCAGATCGGCCACCATCAGCCGGCCGTCGCTGACCTCGGCCTGGCCGCTCATGGAGTTGCAGCCCACCGAGGCCGCCAGCCGGCCGTCGTCGGTGAAGCTCAGGCGGATGCGGGTGCCGGTCACCAGCGGGCGGTCCTGGCCCCGCTCGGTGACGGCGGTGGAGAGGAAGTCTCGGCCCCACGGGTCACCCGAGCCCGGGTCGGCCCCGGCGGAAGTGGCCGGGTCGCCACAGGCGGCGCCGAGGAGAAGCACGAGCAGCAGGGCGGCGAGGGGGAGGCGGGTGCGCATGCCCTCTACGACGTCGGGGACCGCCCGCCGGTTCCCCGGGGTGCGGGGCGTCCCCGCTGGGCCCGTCACACGGGGCCGCCGTAGAGATCGAGGCAGCGGGCCAGGCCGCCGTCGGCGCAGATGGTCTCGCCGGTGACGAAGCGGGCGGCGTCGGAGGCCAGGAACACCACCACCCCGGCGATGTCGTCCGGGGTCGACCAGCGCCGCAACGGCGTCTGGGCCTCGATCTGCTCCACCACGCCGGGGATGGCCTTGTTCCTGGCCCACAGGTCGGTGTCGACCACGCCCGGCGCCACCGAGTTGACCCGGATGCCGGACGGGCCGAGCTCCATGGCCAGGGACCGGGTGAAGGCGTCGACGGCGCCTTTGGTGGCGGCGTAGGCGGCCCGGCGGGGGGTGCCCACGACGCCCGAGACCGACGAGAAGTTGACGATTGATCCGGCCCCGACCTCGAGCATGGAGGGGAGGAGGGCGGCGATGAGGAGCAGTGGCGCCCTCACGTTGACGGCGTGGAGGCGGTCGATGAGGGCGGCATCGAGGTCGACGGTGGGGAGGCGGGCGGCGACGCCGGCGTTGTTGACGAGGATGTCGACGCCGCCGAGGGCGTCGAGGGCGGCGCCGGCGGCGGCGGCGGGACCGTCGGGGTCGGCCAGGTCGGCGGGGATGACCACCGGGTCGTGGCGGAGGCCGCCGGCCACTCGTTCCAGCGCGCTCCGGTCACGGGCGAGGAGCGCCACGCGCGCCCCGGCCTCGTCGAGGGCGGCGGCGATGCCCGCCCCGATGCCCCGGGAGGCGCCGGTGACGAGGGCGCGCCGGCCCTCCAGCGAGAAGCGGTTCACGCCCGAAGACTAGGACCGCTTCTGCCGTGGTGGTGCTGTCGCCGTCGGACTACCGGGCGGCGACGGCGACCACCGGCTCCACGGGCGGGTGGTCACCGAGGGAGCCGAGGAAGGGCAGGTTGGAGAAGTTGAAGATGCCGCCGTCCTCCGCCACCATCAGGTAGCCGTTGCCGAAGGGGATCATCCCCGTCATGGGCTTGTTGAGGACCTTGTCCCCCATGGAGCCCCGGAATGGCGTCTCGAAGGTGAACACGCCGCCGTCGGCCGCCACCAGCCAGTAGCCCTTGCCGTCGCCGTCGGGCACCAGCGACTGCACCGGGGCGTTGAGCTTCTTGTTGCCCATCGACCCGTAGAACCTGGCGTCGCCGAAGGTGAAGATGCCGCCGTCGGAGGCGACCATGTAGTAGCCGTGGCCCGAGGCGGTGGGGATCGAGTCGAGCACGGGGCCGTTCAGCTTCACCGCTGACATGTCGCCGTAGTGGACGGCGTCTCCCTGGGCCAGGACCCGTCCCGAGGTGGTGAAGATCCAGTAGCCCCGTCCGGTGGCGGTGGACGAGAGGCTGGTGACCTTCTCCTCCTTTGTGAAATTGGCCCGGTCGGCGTTGCCGTAGTGGACGGCGTCACCGAAGGAGTACACCCGGCCCCGGCGGTCGACGATCCAGTAGCCGTTCCCGGACGGGGTCGGTTCCATGTCGGCGGCGTGGGTGTTGCCCAGGTCCTTGATCGGGCTGCCCAGGACCTTGGCCGTCCCGAAGCCGTAGACGTTGCCGTCACCGTCGAGCATCCAGTAGCCGGTGCGGTTCACGCCCTGGTAGACGGGCTCGGAGTCGAGCACCGGGGGCGCCTCGAGGGGGGCGATGTCGGGCGGTGCCGTCGGCGGGGCGGTGGCCGGGGTGGTGGGCGGCGTGGTCGGCGGCGGGGTGGATGTCGGCTGCTGGGAGAGGCGCACGAGGGTGCCGCCCGGCAGCTGGCGGAGGAACACATCGGTCGAGCTGTTGTCGTCGTTGTCGACCAGGTTGGAGGCGGCCGACGTGAACACCGCCCGAGCGCCGTCGCCGGAGAGCGAGACGTAGCGGCTGGAGCCGTTGGGGAGCGGACCGCCGGGCGCCTGGCTGACCAGGGCGAGCGTGGCGGCGGCGTCGCGGAGCCACACCTGCTCGCTGCCCACGGAGGCGGCCAGGGGGGCGGAGGACTGGAAGGCGATCACGTCGCCCGTGGTGAGGAAGGGGGCGTGGGCGGAGCGGTCGGCGCTGGGGTCGCAGGCGCAGTCGCCCAGGACCTTGATGTCGCCGCCCCCGATGGCCATGACGACGACGTCGCCCAGCCCGTCACCGTCGAACTGGGCGGAGTCCGACACGAAGGCCACGGAAGCACCGTCGGGCCGCAGCGAAGGAGCCTCGGCGCCGGCGTCGGCGGTCACCCGGGTGAGGCCCACACCCACCGTGTAGACGAAGACGTCGTCGTCGGAGTCGGGGAGCTCGGTGGCCGTGTCGAGGTTGGAGGCGGCGGAGATGAACGCCACCTTGGTGCCGTCGGCGCTGATCGACACCTGCCGGCTGGGGCCATCGGCCGACGGCGTGGCCAGGAAGGTGCCGGCCGGGTTGGCCCGGCGCACGTAGACGGCCATGAACGGCGGCGTCCCCGACGAGGTGAGGATGGCGAAGGAGGCGAAGGCGACCGTGCCGTCGTCGGCCACCGAGGGCCCGAAGCTGCGCAGGCCGGCCTGGGCCAGCCCGGTGGACTCGTCGGGCACGCTGACCCGGGTGAGGCGCCGGTCGGGTACGTGGAAGAGGAAGATGTCGGTGACGTCGTTGGTGTCGCCGGCAACCAGGTTGGTGGCGTCGGACTCGAAGGCCACCCACTCGCCGTTGGGGCTGATGGTGGCGGTCCCGCTGTCGCCGTCGGCCTCGGCGCCGCTGCCGCCCGAGGCGGCGTCGGGGAGGCTGATGCGGCTGAGGGTGTGGGAGCCGTCCGCCGCCACGGCGGCGAGGAAGACGTCGGCCCGGTCGTTGGTGTCCCCGCCGACCAGGTTGGTGGCCTTGGAGGTGAACACCACCAGGCTGCCGTCGGTGCTGATGGCCCGGCGCGTGCACGAGCCGGTGTTCAGGGTGGAGCAGGCGGTGGTGCTGTCGTCGTCGCCCTCGATGCCCGCCGCCCCCTGGGCCCGCGTCAAAGGAAGGAGCGCCATCAAACCCAGGGCGGTCAGCGCCGCGATGGTCCTCTTGCCGTTCACGCCCCAACCTCCGTCTGCGCGCTTCAGTCGGCTCTCGCCGCCGGCGAGATGTCACTGGGAGATTCGGGCCGAGGTGAGACCTCCCCTCCCAGCCGCGTTGGGTTTTCCCGCTCTGGGCGGATACGGGTTATGGGGCCGTGACGCGCCGAATGCGCTCATTGAACGTGTCGGCCACGTACAGCTCGCCGGCGGGGGTCGCTTCCACCGCCCGGGGGGTGGCGAAACCGGCTTCCAGTGGCGGGCCGCCGTCCCCACAGTTGTTGTTGGCGCTGAAGTAGCAGGGCTTGCCCCGGCCGGCGATGGTGGAGATCATCCCGGCGGCGTCGACCCGGCGGATGCGCTGGTTGAGGGAGTCGGCGATGTACACGTTGCCGGCACCGTCGGCGCCCACGCCCCGGGGGAAGTTCAGCTGGGCCCGGGCGGCGGGGCCGCCGTCGCCGCTGAAGCCGGCCCGGCCGGTGCCGGCGTAGGTGGAGATGACGCCGGCGGGATCGACCTTGCGGACCCGGTGGGCCTTGGGCTCGGCGATGTAGATGGCGCCGTCCGGTCCCACGGCCAGGGTGCGGGGCTCGAGCAGCTGGGCCTCGGTGGCCGGGCCGCCGTCGCCGCCCCCGCCCTGCGACCCGCTCCCCGCCACCAGGGTGATGATCCCCGATGCCAGGTCGAGCCGCTTGATCCGGTCGTTGCCGGAGTCGGCGATGAGGAGCCCGCCCCGGCCGTCGAGGACGATGCCCTTGGGTCCCTGGATGAGCGCCTGGGTACCGGGCCCGCCGTCGCCGGAGTCTCCCGCCTTGCCGCCCGAGCCGGCCACGGTGACGATGGCCCCGGAGGCATCGACGCGCCGGATGACATGGTTGGCGGAGTCGGCGATGTACACGTCGCCGGCCGGGTCCACGGCCACGCTGTGGGGGCAGCTCAGGGTGGCATCGGTGGCCGGGCCGCCCTCGCCGGAGAAGTTGGGCACGCAGTCGGCCTCGTCCCGGGGGACGAAGCCCGTGAACTTCCCGGCCACGGTGGTGATGGTGCCGGCGGCGTCGACCTTGCGGATGAGCTGGTTGAAGGTGTCGGCGATGTACATGTCGCCGTTGGGGGCGAAGGTCAACATGCGGGGCTCGTTCATCTGGGCGTCCGCCGCCGGCCCGCCGTCGCCGGAGTAGCCGGCGGGGCTCTTGCCCGCCACCGTCGCCACCGTGCCGCCGTCGGCGCCGGCCGGGGCGGGGAGGGCCGCGGTGAGAAGGCCCACAACAGCGAAAACCCACTTGCGCCCCATGATTCCTGTGCCCCCTCTTGTTGCTGGTGTGGTTAAAGCTTACTGAAACGACGGGAATGAAGGGGGTGACGGGGGCCGGAGCGGCGCAGTGGGTGTGGGCCGCGCCAACGGTGGGTGCAACCAGACCGCTGTGCGCGGCTCATCTGCAACCCCTTTGGCGCCGGCCTAGTCGTCGGCGGCGAGGGCGACGAAGCGGTCGCCGCGGCGTTCCAGGGTGACGGGGAGGCCGAAGCAGGCGGAGAGGGTCTCGGCGGTGAGGGCTTCGTCGATGGGGCCGGCGGTCATGACCCGGCCGTCGCGGAGGAGGAGGGCGTGGGTGAAGCCGGGGGGGACCTCTTCGACGTGGTGGGTGACGAGGACGGTGGGGGCCGAGGCCGGGTCGGAGGCCAGCTCTCCCAGGCGGGCGACGAGGGCTTCGCGCCCGCCGAGGTCGAGGCCGGCGGTGGGCTCGTCGAGGAGGAGCAGCTCGGGTTCGACCATCAGGGTGCGGGCCAGCTGGACGCGCTGGCGCTCCCCGTCGGAGGCGGTGGAGATGGGCCGGCCGGCGAGATGGGCGCAGCCCATCCGCTCCAGCAGCGCCCGGGCCCGGGTCCGGTCGTCGTCGTCGTAGGTGTGCCACCAGGCTTCCGTGGCGGCGTAGCGGGCGGTCATGACCACGTCCTCGGCCAGGACGCCGGGACGCAGCCCGGCCACGAAGGAGCCGCTGGCGAAGCCGATCCGCCGGCGCAGGGCGCGGACGTCGACGCGCCCGAGCCGCGCCCCCAGGACGTCGACGGTCCCCGACGTGGGGAACAGCCAGCCGCCGGCCAGGCGGAGCAGCGAGGTCTTGCCCGAACCGTTGGGACCGAGGACCACCCAGCGCTCACCGGGAGCGACGGTCCAGTCGATCCCGTCCAGGACGCGCCGGCCACTCTCGTCCAGGCGCAGGGACACGTCGCAGTAGGCCAGCACCGTCGTCACGGCGGGGCAGACTAACGGCCAAGTGGCACTCGACCTTGCCCTGATCGGCGCCCTCATCCTGCTCAACGCCGCCTTCGCCGGCACCGAGCTGGCCATCGTGGCGCTGCGGGAGGGCCAGCTGCGCAGGCTGGAGCGCGAGGGTGGGGAGCGGGGCCGGAGGCTGGCCGAACTGGCCCGGGATCCCACCCGGTTCCTGGCCACCATCCAGGTGGGCATCACCCTGGCCGGGTTCCTGGCCTCGGCGACCGCCGCCGTCTCCCTGGCCGAGCCCCTGGTACAACCCCTCGATTTCCTCGGCGACGCCGCCCGCCCGGTGGCCGTCCTCCTGGTGACCGTGGTGCTCGCCTTCTTCACCCTGGTGCTGGGCGAGCTGGCGCCCAAGCGCGTGGCCATGCAACGGGCCGAGCGGTGGGCGCTCATCGCCGCCCGGCCCGTCAGCTTCGTGGCCGGGGTGACCCGCCCCGTCGTCTGGCTGCTGGCCCGGGCCACGGACCTGGCCGTGCGGCTCATGGGCGGTGATCCCCGGGCCGCGGGCGAACCCATCCCCGAGGAGGAGGTCCGTGACCTGGCCGGGCGCCTCGCCTACAGCCCCTTGCAGCGCCAGATCATCCAGGGCGCCTTCGACATTGCCGAGCGGGTGTTGCGGGACGTCCTGGTGCCCCGCCCCGAGGTCCTCGCCTTCCCCAGGGACACCCCGGCGACCGAGGCCCGCCGCCAGCTGCGCATCCGGGGGCACTCGCGGGCCCCGGTGTTCACCGAGCACCTCGACGACGCCGACGGCGTGGTCCACATCCGGGATCTGGTCGACTTCGAGGGCCGGGTGGGAGACGCCGCCGGCGAGGCGGCCGTCCTGCCCGAGACGCTGAGCGCGCTCGAGGCGCTGCGCCAGCTGCAGGTCAGCCGGCAGTCACTGGCCCTGGTGGTCAACGAGTACGGCGGGGCCGAGGGGATCGTCACCGTCGAGGACCTGGTGGAAGAGCTGGTGGGGGAGATCTACGACGAGGCGGACCCGGACGTGCAGGGGGCCGATCGCCTGCCCGACGGGTCGTTCGTCCTTCCCGGATCGTTCCCCATGCACGACCTCGTCGACCTGGGGATCGAGCTCCCCGAGAGCGAGGCCTACTCCACGGTGGCCGGGCTGGTCCTGGAGCAGCTCGGCCACCTCCCCAGGCCCGGGGAGGTGGTGGAGGTCGACGGCTGGTGCATCGAGGTCCTGGCCGTGGCCCGCCAGGCGATCCGCCGGGTGCGGCTGCGCCCGAAGGGCTAGAAGGTCTAGAGCTCCTCCTCGGCGGCGCCGGCCTGGTACAGCTCGTTCAGGTTGCCGCGCAACTCGAAGACGTACCACATGGCGCGCTCCAGCGCCTCGTCGGCGTCGGCGCCCAGCTTCTGGTAGCGGCGCATCTCGCGTTCGAAGGCCCGCCGGACGAGGTCCTGGAACCAGGGCGGGTCCACACTCTCCGGGTGTCCTTCCATTGCCCGCTCTCCACTCGGCTCGGCCATCGGGGTCCTCCATCTGGGTGTTGCCATCTCGATTCGCCGGGCGGAGGGCCGGTTCCTCGCCTGAAGACCTGGTGAAACCCGGACGCGAAGCAGGGTTGTCCACCCTCGTGCCCCTCGGAGCATCGGTCCGGTTCCCACCTGAAGGGCAGGAACCGAGCAGTCCGGGGTCGTATCTGTACGCAGGCTCGAGGCTGTTCCCACAGCGCCCCCCGCTCGGTCGACCTCAGCCAGCTGCACCGCAATGCCTAGGAAACGTGCCCCCGGCCCCGTCGGGGGTTCACCCACGTCCCTCGGCGAGGTCCCCCGCCTCGCCGGCACCTGCTGGGGGTTACTCCGTATGTTGAACCGCCGTCGCCGATCCCTCTTCGCCGCCCTCACGCTGGCTGTGGCCCTGTCGGCCATGCCCAGCGCCGGCGCCCTCTACAGCGCGCACAGCCAGATCGTGAGCGCCGACCCCGCGGACACGACGCCCCACGTCGTGGACGGAAAGGTCACCGCCATCCTCCCCGTCGGGAACCGCATCTACGTGGGTGGCACGTTCACGCAGATCAAGCAGACGAAGGACGCGACCGCGCCCATCATCATGAAGGCGGGCCTGTTCGCCTTCGACGCCACCACGGGCCAGATCGACATGGGCTTCTCCCCGCCGGCCTGGGGCATCGACCCCACGCCGAGCGTGTCCAAAGGCGTCGAGGCGCTCGCCGCCGGTCCCGGCGGCACCATCTTCGTGGGTGGTGCGTTCTCCTACGACTCCGCCATCACCGGCTCCGCCCGCAAGCTGATGAAGCTCAACGGCGCCACCGGCGCCGAGGTCGGCCCCTGCCCTGCCGACTGTTTCAAGGTCGACGTCAACTCGGCGGTGAAGGACATCGCCGTGGTCGGCGACCGCCTGTTCATCGCCGGCATCTTCGGCCGGGTGCAGAGCACCGACCACAAGGGCCTGGCCGTGGTCGACGTCGACAGCGGAATCGTCGACAACGACGTCAACCTCCAGTTCACCTCGCCCCGCCAGACCACCGAGACCGACCCCCTCCTCCAGAAGCCCCGGGTGGAGTCGATCGCCATCTCGCCCGACGGCAAGACGCTGGTGGCCGGCGGCAACTTCACCAAGGTGGCCGAGTCCGCCTCCGGGTCCACCCAGGACCGGTTCCAGCTCGCCGTGCTCGACGTGACGCCGGGCAGCAACGCCAAGATCGTCGACTGGCAGACGGCGCGCTACGACGACCGGCGGGAGCAGCCGTACCCCATCGACCCCGACACCGGCCAGCCCGACCCCTTCCGGTGCGCCGAAGCCTTCGACACCCACATCCGGGACATGGACTACTCCCCGGACGGCAAGTACTTCGTCGTCGTCACCACGGGCGGGTTCTCCCGGGGGACCATGTGCGACACCGCCGCCCGCTGGGACCCCGCCGCCCGGGGCTCCGACATCCAGCCGACGTGGGTCGACTACGACGGCGGTGACAGCTTCACCGGGGTGGCCATCACCGGCTCCGCCGTCTATGTGGGTGGCCACATGCGGGCCATGAACAACAACTACACCGACGGCTCGTCCGCCGACGCCATTCCCGGCCCCGGCCACGTGGCCCGGGAGGGCATCGCCGCCCTCGACGTGGTCAGCGGCCTGCCCCTCCCCTGGGACCCGGGCCGTGAGCGGGGCGAGGGCGCCTGGGCCCTGGCCTCCAGCGCCGAGGGCCTGTGGGTGGGCAGCGACACCGACCGCATCGGCGGCGAGATGCACCAGAAGCTGGCCTTCTTCCCCCTGGCCGGCGGCAGCTCCGCTCCGAACGTCACGGCCCAGGGCCTGCCCGGCGACCTGTACAAGCTCGGCGCTGACCAGACCATCTCCCGCCGGGTGTTCGGTGGGACGACCGTGGGCGCCGTCACCGCCCTGCCCAGCTCGATCGACTGGTCGCAGATGCGGGGCGCCTTCTGGGTCAACGGCCGCCTCTACACCGGCCGGAGCGACGGCAAGCTCATGCGCTGGGCCTTCGACGGCAACAGCCTGGGGGTCCCCGTCGAGGTCAGCCTCCGGGGCATGGAGGTCGACCTGACCAAGTTCTTCCCCATCACCCGCATGACGGGGATGTTCTACGACAACGGCCGCCTGTACTTCACCCTCCAGGGCGACAAGAAGCTCTACTACCGGTACTTCCTCTCCATGCCCAACCCGGCCGAGGACATCGTCGGGGCTGAGATCGTGGTCGCCAGCGGCGACACCGACGGCCGCGACTGGTCCAAGGTCACGGGCATGACCATGGCCAACGGCAAGATGTACTGGGCCGAGAACGGCGCCGAGCTCTACTCGGCTTCCTTCAACAACGGCAAGCCCGGCTCCAAGTCGGTGGCCGTGGCCAACGCCGGCGTGGCCGGGCGGGGCCTGTTCCTCCTGCCCACCACCTCGACCCCGCCGCCCGTCTCCATCGACCCTCCCGCCCCGCCCGCTCCGCCGGCCCCGCCGGCCCCGCCCGCCCCTGGCGGCGGTGACACCACCAGCGCCCGCTCGGGCTACTGGATGGTGGGCAGCGACGGTGCCGTGTACGGCTTCGGTGACGCCCGTCACATGGGCAACGCTCCCCTGTCGGGTGGGGCGCTGGCCGTGGACCTGGAACCGACCCCGTCGGGCAACGGCTACTGGATCGTGGACGACCAGGGCCACGTGTTCACCTTCGGCGACGCCCGCTGGCTGGGCAACGCCGACCGGGCCAAGCTGGTGGCGGGGGAGAAGGTCACCTCGCTGTCGGCCACGCCGTCGGGCACCGGCTACTGGATCTTCACCACCAAGGGCCGGGTGCTGC
>JBIOYN010000072.1:0-27477 GCA_044870155.1 Acidimicrobiia bacterium
GCCGGCGCCTTCTTCGTGGTGTTCCGCACCACCAAGGTGGCGCTCAAGTTCCGGGCCAGCGCCACCGACCCCTATGCCGCCACCCTCATGGGCATCGACGTCGCCCGTCTCGACCTGGCCACCTGGACGCTGGCCGGCGCCCTGGCCGGCACGGCCGCGGTGCTGGTGGCGCCCCTGGTCGGCTTCGACATCTTCTTCATGACCCTGCTCGCCATCCGGGGCTTCGCCGCCGCCCTCCTGGCCGGCCTGACCAACGTGCCCGGGGCCCTGGGTGCCGGGCTGGCCCTGGGCATGGCGGAGGCCGCCCTGACCCGCCAGACCACCCAGCCCGGCTTGCCCGAAGCGGTGCTGGTGGCCCTGATCGTGGTCATCCTCCTGCGGCCCCAGACGGCGCATCGGAGGACGGCGTGAGCATGCCCGGGGTTCCGGGTGCCGTATTGGCCGTCACCGTCGCCGCCCCGGAGGCGCCTGAGACCCGTGCCGCGCCCGCGATGCACAGGGTCCTGCCCTGGCTGGCCCTGGCCGCCGGCCTGGCCCTTCCCTTCGTCTCCGCCGCCGTCCTCTCCGAGTTCGGGAACACGGTGGTGGTCCAGGCCGCCATTGCCATGCTCACCGTGGCCGGCCTGCACGTGCTCGTCCACTGGGCCGGGCAGATCTCGCTGGCCCAGGTGGCGCTCATGGGTGTGGGGGCGTTCGTGACCGCCCGGGCCAACGGTGACTTCGGCATCCCCCTCCCCGCCGCCATGCTCCTGGGCACCGCCGGCGCGGTGGTGGCCAGCCTGGCCATCGGCCTGCCGTCGCTGCGCATCCGGGGTCTGGCGCTGGCCATCACCACCCTCGCCTTCGGCTTCGCCGCCAGCCGCTGGTTGTTCCTCCAGCCGTGGCTGGTGCCCCAGGTCTCGGGCATCCCGCTGCGGGACCAGACGCTTCTCGGCTTCGACATCAGCCAGAGCCGCCAGCTGGTCATCCCCCTCGGCCTGGTGTGCGTGGCCGTGGTCGCCCTCACCTCCCGCCTGGGGGCCAGCCCGGTGGGCCGGGCGCTGCGCATGGTGGCCCACGACGAGGAGGTGGCGGCGTCCTACGGGATCAACGTGGCCGCCCACAAGCTGGCCGCCTTCTGCTTCGCCGCCGCCTGCGCCGGACTGGCCGGCGCCTTCACCGTGGTGTCGATCGGCCGCGTCGGCCCCCAGGCCTTCCCCGTCCAGAAGTCGATCCTGTTCCTGTCCGCCGCCCTGCTGGGCGGGCCCGGGCCGGTGTGGGCGTCGTTGCGGGCCGCCGCCGGGTTCGCCGCCTTCCCCGTCGTGCTGCGGGGCCTGGGCCGCTACATCGACCTGATCGGTCCCCTCGCCATCCTCCTCGTCGTCATCGTCTCGCCCGCCGGTCTCAACGGCCTCGACGCGGCGTTGAAGCGCAAGCTCCACCGCCATCTGCACCCGCAGTCCCCTGTCCTGCAAGGAGATGACCCGTGAACCGTCACTACACGCTCCTCGGCTGGCTGGCGGTGGCGGCCGGCTTCGCCGCCATCGGCGCGGGCTGGGCCGGCGTCCAGTCGACCACCGTGGTCGCCGTCCAGCTCGCCTTCCTGACCAGCGGCGGGGTGACCGGCATGGCCCTCGTGATCGTCGGCTCCGGGCTGATCCGCCTCGACGACGCCCGGGCCACCCGGGCGGTGGTCGAGGACCTGCTCACCCGCTTCGACGACATGGAGCTGGACGTGGCCGACACCCGCGCCTGCCTCGAGGCGCTGGCGCCCCGCCGCCCGGTGCTGGAGGACGCCGCCGGCGGGCGGAGCGGCGCGCCGGCATGACCATCGCCCTCGAGCGTCCGGGCATGCGCCGGGGCCGCCGGCTGCCCCCCGGCCGGGGCCGGGTCCTGCAGGTGGCCGGGGTCAGCGTGGCCTTCGGCGCTGTCAAGGCCCTCGACGGCGTCAGCCTGGAGGTGCGCGAGGGCGCCTTCGTCGGGCTCATCGGCCCCAACGGGGCGGGCAAGACGACGTTCTTCAACGTGGTCAGCGGCTTCGTCACCCCCGACGCCGGCCGGGTCCGGCTGGCCGGAGTCCGTATCGACTCCTGGTCCCCGGCCCGCCGGGCCCGGGCGGGCATTGCCCGAACGTTCCAGAACATCGGCCTCGACAAGCAGGCCACCGTGGCCGACAACCTGCGGGTGGCCCGGGTGGGAGGCCCCCTCGCCGCCGAGCTGCGCTCGTTCCTCGGTCCCGGGACCGCCGCCGGCGCGCTGCCCGCCGGTGCCCCCGAGCTGCTGGAGCGCCTCGGGCTCACCGGCGTGCTGGGCGAACGGATCGACGAGCTGTCCGTGGGGACGGCCAAGCTGGTGGAGCTGGTGTGCGCCGTGCTGCGCCGGCCCCGCCTACTCCTCCTGGACGAGCCCTCGTCCGGTCTGGGTCCGCCCGAGCGGGCCCGCCTCGGCGCCCTGCTGCGCGACCTGCACCGCCACGAGGGGCTGTCCGTCCTCATGATCGAGCACGACGTGCAACTGGCCATGAGCACCGTGGACCACCTCTACGTCCTCGACTTCGGCGTCCTCCTGGCCCAGGGCCCTCCCGACCAGGTGCGGCGCGACCCCCGGGTCATCGAGGCCTACCTGGGGAAGGCGGCGGGGTGAGCGCCCTCCTGCGGGCGGAGGTGGCCTCCAGCCGCTACGGGGCCGTGGAGGTGCTGCGCGACGTCACCGTCGAGGTGGACGAGGGCGAGATCGTGGCCGTGCTGGGCGGCAACGGGGCGGGCAAGACGACCCTGCTCCGGACGATCTCGGGGGTGTCGGTGCGGGCAACGGCTGCGATCACCCTCGACGGCCGGGACATCTCCCGCCTCCCCGCCGCCGCCCGCGTTCGGGCCGGTGTGGTGCACGTCCCCGAAGGCCGGCGGGTGTTCGCCGACCTCAGCGTGCTCGAGAACCTGGAGGTGGCGGCCCATGCCTGCCGGCTCCCGGCGGGCGAGATCCAGGCCGGTCTGGACCGGGTCTTCGAGCTGTTTCCCATCCTGGCCGAGCGGCGCTCCCAGCGGGCCACCTCCCTCTCGGGCGGGCAGCAGCAGATGCTGGCCATCGGGCGGGGCCTGATGTCGGCGCCCCGGGTGCTGATGGTGGACGAGGCCTCCCTGGGGCTGGCCCCCACCACCACGGCCGACATGTTCGCCGCCCTGTCCCGCCTGGGGGCGTCGGGCCTGGCCATCCTCCTGGTGGAGCAGAACGCCCGGGCCAGTCTCGGGGTCGCCGCCCGGGCCTACGTCCTCGAACGGGGTGGGGTGCGGCTGGCCGGCACCGCCGCCGAGCTGATGTCCGACGAGCGGGTGGCCGCCACCTATCTCGGCGGGCACCTCGACCCGTCGTCCGAGCCCGTGTCCCAAGGAAGGTGAACGTCATGCGCGCACTCCGCACCCCGGGCGCCATCCGCCGGATCGCCCGCCCCGTCGCCGTGATGGTGGCCGCCCTCCTGGCCACGGCCTGCGCCGGGTCACTGGAGAGGTACCGCGACGGCCTGCCCGTGGCGGCCGGCGGGACCGGCTCCGCCCCGGCGGCGTCGGCACTGGTCACCGGAGCAGGGGAGGGGGTGGCGCCGGCCGTCGTCGCCGGCGGCGGGGCCAACGCGGCGGCGGTGGTGGACAGCGGGGCGACGGCCGGCTCCCCGTCGGTCCCGTCCGCCCGCCCGGCCTCGGGCGCCGCCGCCGGGAGCGGCGCCGGGACAGGGACGGTGGCGGGACCGGCAGCGGCAGCCGCCATTGGCGCCGGCGCCCAGGCCGCAGAACCGCAGAGCCCCGGCTCGGCCCCGGTCGCCTCGGGCGACGCGTCGAGTGGCGACCCGGCCACCCCGGCTCCAACCAGCCCGGCCGTGCCCGGCGGTCCCCGCACGACGACGGGCGTGACCAAGGACACCATCAGCGTCGGCTTCTTCTATCCCAAGACCGGCGCCTACACCGGCCTGGCCCGCAACGCCGCCGCCGTGATGCAGGCGGCCCTCGACGAAGCCGGTCCCATCCACGGACGCAAGCTCGTCCTCAAGACCTACGACGACGGGACGGCCAACGCCAGCACCATCCAGGTCGAGGAGAAGCGGGCCAAGGACGAGGCCTTCGCCCTCATGTCCATCGTCAGCGAGTCCAACGTCGTGCTCGCCCCCATCGCCGACCAGCACAAGGTGCCGCTGCTCCTGATCAACGTCGACGAGAAGGTGGCGCTGCCCCTCACCTCCGTGTTCCCGCTGGGCACCTTCTGGGAGCGGCAGGCCACCATCCTGCCCGGATTCATCAAGAACGTGCTCGGGGGCGCCCAGAAGCGCATCGGCATCGTCTACGAGGGGACGAGCACGGCCAAGGAGGCCAAGGAAGCCTTCAAGGCCAAGGCGGCGCAGATGGGTCTGCAGATCGTCTTCGAGCAGCCCATCGCCATGAACCAGTCCACCTGCGCCAACGAGGTGTCCAACCTCCAGGCCAAGCAGGTCGAGCTCGTCTACATGATGAACGGCCCCCTGGGGGGCATCTGCATGCTGCGCGATTCCCAGGCCCTCGGTTACCAGCCCACGTGGACGGGGGTGGGGACGAGCTGGAACTTCAACGTGGTGGCAGCGGCCAGCGGGGGCGCGGCGGACGGGATCCGCACCCTGGCCTCCATGACCACGCTGGACACGCCCGCCGGCCGGCACTTCCAGGAGGTGGTGCGCAAGGCCGCCCCCAACACCGGGGCGGAGGACGACGACATCATGCTCATCGTCTACTCCCTGGCCCAGACCTACCTGGAGGCGCTGCGCCGCACCGGTCCCGACCTCAGCCGGGAGACCTTCGTCCACACCATGGAGACGAAGATGAGCGGCTACGAGTCCGGCTACCTGCCGCCCCCGACCTTCGGTCCCGGTAAGCGCTCGGGCCCGTTGGCGGTGGGGGTGAGCGCCTGTTGCACCAACAACCAGTGGACGACGCCCGCCATCGGCTGGCACGCCGCCTTCTGAAGGTGGCGTGATGCGCCGTTGGGTCACGGCCGTGGTGCTGGCAGCGGCGTCGGCAGCCTCGGCCTGCGCCGGATCCCTCGACCGGTATCGGGCCGGCCTGCCGGCACCGGGCGGCGGTGCGGCAACCCCGGAGGTGGCCATCGCCGGCGCCGGGTCGGCGGACGGGGCCGGCGTCGTGGCGCCGTCCGTGACGGCCCCGACCGCCCGTTTCCCCGTGGGAGTTCCGGTCCTGGACGACGGCGCCCGTCCTTCCTCCGTCTCCGGGACGAGCACGGAGACCCTTCCTGACGGGGCAATCAGTGCCGGCAGCGGGGCACCAGCGGCGACGAGCGACGCGGTCCAGGGCCCCATGCCGTCAGGCCCGGCATCGGCTGCGGGCACCGGCGCCCCGGCGGCCGGCAGCGACGGCAGACCCGTGGCGTCCCGGCCGGGTACCACCACGGGGATCACCCGGGACAGTGTCATCGTCGGGCTGTTCATGCCCAAGACCGGGGCCTACACCGGCCTGGCCCGGAACGCCGACGACGTCCTCGAGGCGGCGTTCGCCGAGGCAGGCCCGATCCACGGGCGGAAGCTGGTGGTCAGGACCTATGACGACGGAACGAGCAACCCCAGCACCATCCAGGTCGAGGAGAAGCGGGCCCGGGACGAGGCCTTCGGACTCATCTCCGTGGTGGCCGAATCCAACGTCATCCTGGCCCCGCTGGCCGACAGCCACCAGGTGCCGCTGATCGTCGGCAACATCGATCAGCAGGTGGCGCTGCCGCTCACCTACACCTTTCCCCTGTTCACCTTCATCGAACGCCAGGCGACGATCCTGCCCAACTTCATCCGCAATGAGCTGGGGGGAGGCGAGAAGCGGATCGGGGTGGTCTATGAGGGCACGAGCACGGTGAAGAACGCCAAGGAGGCCTTCAAGGCCAAGGCGGCTGACACCGGGCTGCGGGTCGTCTTCGAACAGCCCATCGCCCAGAACCAGTCGAGTTGCGCCAACGAGGTGTCGAACCTGCAGGCCAACCGGGTGGAGCTCGTCGTCATGATCAACGGACCCCTGGGCGGGATCTGCATGTTGCGCGACGCCCGGGCGCTGAACTACCGCCCGATGTGGACGGGGGGGCTGGGCTGGAACTTCAACGTGGTGGCGGCGGCGAGCGGCGACGGGGCGGAGGGGATACGCACCCTGACCTCCATCACCACGCTCGAGACGCCGGCCGGTCAGCGCTACGTGGAGGCCATGCGCCGGTACGCCCCCCACACGGGTGCCGAGGAGGACGACCTCATGTTGCTCGTCTACGGCCTGGCCCAGACGTTGGTGGAGGCCCTGCGCCGCACGGGCCCCGACCTCACCCGGGAGGCCTTCGTCCAGACCATGGAGACGAAGATCAACGGCTACGACTCCGGTTACCTGCCGCCGCCCACCTTCGGTCCCGGCAACCGGTCAGGCCCGCTGCTGGTCGGGGTGAGCGCCTGCTGCTCGAACCGGCGCTGGACGATCCCCCAGATCGGCTGGCGGGCCGACTTCTGACGCTCAGGTGAGGCGAACGTACTCGTAGTCGACGGGCTGGCGGTTGATCCCGGCCGTGGGCGGGGCGATCCAGCCCGCCATCTTCCCGGGCTCGGTGACCTGGACCATGAGGGAGTCGACGAAGTCCCGGTCGTCGTCGCCGGGGAGCCACTGGTGGCGCTGCGCCTCCCACGCCCCGGCCGACAGCACCCGCCCGTCGGGTGAGACGTGGTGGCCGGCGAAGGAGCCCACGGCCCGGTGGAACCCCGGGTGGGGGAGACGCAGCTCGGCCCCCACCGCCGCCAGCGCCTTGTTCCAGCGGTCGACGCCCCGCTGGCAGTCCTCGATGTAGTCGCACTGCAGCACGTGGTTGACGGCTGACAGCAGCGGAACCTCGACGTCGACCACCCGCCCGTCGTCCACCACCGGGACGGCGCGGACGCCGGTGGCCAGGCGGTGGTCGTCGTCGCGCTGGTCCTCCTGGTAGCGGCCCTTCAGGCCGCTGGTGAAGTAGTTGGCGGCGTTGGTGGAACGCTCGGAGCCGAACAGGTCGAGGGACACGCTGTAGTGGAAGTTGACATAGCGCTGGAGGGTGGCGAGGTCGATCCCGCCCCAGGGGCGGACGTCGTCGGTGTCGTGCTCTTTCATGAGCTCGATGGTGCGGTTCACCACCCGGCCGATGCCGCTGGTGCCCACCGACATGTGGTGGGCCTCCTCCATGAGCATGAACTGGCAGGTGCGGGCCAGCGGGTCGAAGCCGCTCTGGGCCAGGGAGTGGAGCTGGTACTTGCCATCCCGGTCGGTGAAGTAGGTGAACATGAAGAAGGCCAGCCAGTTGGGCGTCTCCTCGTTGAAGGCGCCCAGGATGCGGGGCCGGTCGGCGTCCCCCGAGTTCCGGGTCAGCAGCGCCTCGGCCTCCTCCCTGCCGTCCCGGCCGAAGTAGGCGTGCAGGAGGTAGACCATGGCCCACAGGTGCCGACCCTCCTCCACGTTGACCTGGAAGAGGTTGCGCATGTCGATCAGGCTGGGGGCGGTGGCGGCCAGCTGGCGCTGCTGCTCCACCGAGGCGGGCTCGGTGTCGCCCTGGACCACGACCAGCCGGCGCAGGTCGGCGCGGCGCTCGCCGGGGACCTCGTGCCATACGGGCTGGCCGTAGTGGTCGCCGAAGCCGATGGTCTTGTTCTCCTCGGGCGGGATGAGAAAGATCCCCCAGCGGTAGTCGGGCATCTTCACGTAGTCGAAGTTGGCCCACCCCCCGGCCGAGACGCTGATCGCCGTGCGGAGGTAGACGTCCCGATCCTGGAACCCCACGGGGCCCAGCTCCCGCCACCAGTCGAGGAACTTGGGCTGCCAGCTCTCCAGAGCCCGCTGCAGGCGCCGGTCCGAGGACAGGTCGACGTTGTTGGGGATGCGCTCCTGATAGTCGATGCCGCCCACAGACTCAGGTTACCGACCCGTCGTCCGCCGGCCCAGGCGGGTCACCGCCCCCCGCCGGGGAGAGGAGCGCGCGGGCGACGGGGATCCGGCCCGTGTCCCGGTCGAGACGGGGATGCTGGTAGCGCACGATCACCGTCTCCCCGCCGTGGTCGACGACCACCTCGGCGGTCACGTCGCCCTCCGGCAGTGACAACGTGACCCGGCTGCCGGGCTCATAGGTGGCCGTCATCGCCCCCTCCGGTCCCGGAGCTGCTCCAGCTCCACCGCCACCCGCAGGTCCTTGGGTCGTCCCAGGGCGCGCTTGAGGGCGATGAGGTCGTCGAGGGAGACGACGGGAATCACCACCCCGAAGGCGGCCACTTCGTCGGACCTCGGCTGCAGCTCGTCGTAGGTGCCCCACGGCTCGAGCACGAACAGCAGGTCGACAGGCCCGGCTCCCGTGTCGAGCGACCAGGTCGTCTGCGTGGCCATGGTGCCCGCCGTGCCATCCCACCCCGGCCCGCGGGCACCCACCTCGGCGAGCGCCGACGCCAGCCGGTCGAGGTTGTCCGGGTCGAGGGCGCCCAGCACGTCGAGATCGGCAGTGGCGCCGGGCCAGCCGTGGAGGATGGCGGCGATACCACCGACCACCAGGTAGCGGACGTCGTGGCGGGCCAGGGTGGTGACCAGGCGCTCGGTATCGAGGGGATGGCGCCGGTCACTGGCCACGGTGGCGCCGCCCGATGAGGTGGAGGGCGGTCAGCCGGTCGTTCTCCCGCAACCGATCCTCCACCCCCAGCGGCTCGCCCGGCGACGCTTCCCTCCCCGGCGCCAGGGAGAGTCGCAGCTCCAGACCGCACGCCTCGACCAGGCGGGTGAGGAGGGCCAGCGTCGGTTCCATGCGGGCTTTCTCGATGCGGGCGATGGTCGAGGGGGAGACGCCGGTGGCGGCCGCCAGCGCCCGCTGCGACAGCCCCGCCTGCCGGCGGGCCAGGACACAGATGGCGTAGGCGGCGGAACCGGGCACCCTGCGAGCATATACGCTCGCAAAGCCTCGCTCGCAGCCGTCTCTTCCAGCCGGGGGGATTCGCTGGAAGCTCTCCTCGACGGTGAACACGTCGTGGGAGCGACCCTGCAGCCGCACTGAAAACGCCGTCATCACGTGATCCGGTTACTCCCGCCGTAGCCTGACCGCCATGAGCGACAGTGACTTCACCGACCTCGGCGGCAAGGAGTTCGAGGGCGCGGACATGACCGGAGCGCGGTTCACCATGGTGAGGCTCAACGGAGTGACGTTCCGGGCCTGTGAGCTCACTCGGGTGGTGATGCGCGGCGTCGAGATCGTCGACACCACCATTGACGGCGAGATCCATGGCCTCGTCATCAACGGGGTCGACGTGGCGCCGTTGGTGGCGGCCGAACTGGACCGCCGGCACCCCGACCTCCCCAAGTTCCGGCCGACCACGCCGGAGGGGTTCCGGGAGGCCTGGGACCTCAACGAGCGGCTGTGGGATTCGACCGTGGCGCGGGCGCGCCGGCTGTCCCCGGCGATGCTGCACGAGTCGGTCGACGGCGAGTGGTCGTTCCTCCAGACCCTGCGCCACCTCGCCTTCGCCACCGAATCGTGGGTCGGCCGCTGCATCGTGGGCGATCCCAGCCCGTGGCACCCGCTGTCCCTGCCGTGGGATCAGATGCGTCCCCGGCGGGGAGTGCCGCACGACCGGGACGCGCGCCCGTCGCTCGACCAGGTGCTCGCCTTACGGCTGGAGGCGATGGCGGTGATGCGCCGGGTGGTCGACGGCCTGACCGGCGAGCAGCTCGACGCCCGGACCGAGCCGCTCGTGGGTCCCGGTTGGCCGGACGAGGGCGAGACTTTCCCCGTCCGCGAGTGCCTGCTGATCGTCCTGAACGAGGAGTGGTGGCACCGCATGTTCGCCGAGCGCGACCTGGCCGTCCTCGAGCACCGCGACTGACCTGACCGGAAAGCCTCCACATCCACCACCGCCAGGACGAGGCGACTTCCGTTGGTCGTCAAGGTTCCGGCGCTCAGCCGGAATAGTCACGGCTGGGCGCCGGAACCTTGATCCTCAAGCGATCCGCTCGGTACTGCTTGATCTTGATCGGGAGCTACGCCGTGAGGACTCGGCTGTGCCGCGCCCGACGAGGGTCTAGATGGCGCAGCTGTCACTTTCGCAGGCGGCGCCCGCCGGCCCGGCGACGATCTCCTCCAGGGGATGGGTGTCGGCCCACGCCTTCCGGAGGGCACCGAGGATGACCTCGGGGTCCTGGGCGCCGGGCACCCCGTACTTGCGGTTGAGGACGAAGAAGGGCACGGCGCTGATGCCGAAGGCATAGGCCTGCTCCTCGTCGTCCCGGACGGCCTGGGCGTAGGCGTCGCCGTCGAGGACGGCCTCGGCCTCGGCCCTCTCCAGGCCGGCGGCCACGGCGGCGTCGGCCAGCGCGCCACGGTCGGAAATGGGGCGGCCCTCGGTGAAGTAGCTGCGCAACAGCTCGTCCTTCAGCTCGTGCTGGCGGCCCCGTTCGGCGGCCAGGTGGAGGAGGCGGTGGGCGTCGAAGGTGTTGCCGCCCTGGCTCTGCTCCAGGCGCATCTCGAGGCCCTCGCCGGCGGCCATCCGCTCCATGTGCTCGACCATGCCCCGGGCCGCCTCGGGCGTCTGGCCGTACTTGGCCGCCAGGTGCTCGACCACCCCGACCGGCCGGCGGGCCGGGGCGTGGGGGTCGAGCTCGAAGCTGCGCCAGCGGACCCCGACCTCGCCGGCGTGCTCGAAGCGGCGGAGCGCCTCCTCGAACCGGCGCTTCCCGATGTAGCACCAGGGACAGGCGATGTCCGACCAGATCTCGACGTTCGTGACGGGCTCCATAGCCGTTGCAACGTCTTCTGACGGTCGGCTAATCCCGTGCCCCGGCGGCGGGGCGGGTGGAACAATGGGCGGATCGCGTCGCCGAGCAAGGGGAGGGGCGCCATGCGACTCCGGCTGTCATCGATCCGTCTGACGGTCGTCCTCACCGTGGCGGGCACGGTGGTGGCCGTCCCCGCCACGGCCTCGGCGCCGGAGCCGGTCCTATGGGCGGGGGAGGTGCACGACTCCGGCGGCACACCCGTGGCCGCCGAGGTCATCGCCTACCTGCGGCCGGCGGTGGAGGATCTCCAGCCCGGCGTCCTGCTCGCACCCATCGCCCACACGACGTCGGACGGCGCCGGCCGGTTCAGCCTGCGGACGGCTCCGACGGAGCGGATCCTGGCCCTCGCCGACCCCTGGGTCACGGTCATGGTGGTCGCCTACGCCGACGACGGCATGAGCGTCGCCGTCGACTCGGTGGCCTGGCGGTCGGGGCGGTGGGTCACCCGGCCCGGTGATCTGGAGCCGGGCGGCCTCGAGACCCCGGGGTACCCCGGGGAGGAGCGGCCACCCGTGCTCGTCATCCGCCCCACCGGCCCGGCGACGGCCGTGCCCGTGGCCACGCCGCCGCCGGCGGGGCTGTGCGCGATCGACAAGAAGCAGGACCTCGACCCCGGCTACGTCACCGTCGGCGAGCTCCACCTGAACACCGAGTGGGCGGGCGAGTTCGTGTACAGCAACACCAAGACGACCAGCTTCGAGGTGGGCTGGCGCCCGGAGGGCAAGGGTTGGAGCGTGGCCGGGAGCCACAGCGGCAGCCATGAGACCGGAGGGGAATCGGGCGGCGCCATGCCCGCGGAAAGCCACCCGCAGATGTGGACCTACTCGCTCCAGACCTTGTTCCGCCTCTACACCTGGACGTGCAAGGGACACGACGCCGAGCACACCGACTCCTGGGGCAAGGTGGAGACCGTCGAGGCCAACGGATGGGCCGGCGGCGTGAAGAGATTCGGCGGCGGAGCCGAGCCCGGTTGCGACCGGCGGTACGAGTCGCCGGTGCCCGGGGGGCAGTACCTGGCCCGCAAGAACGGCGCCAGCAGCACCTTCGGCGGTGCGATCAACATCATCGGCTTCTCCGGCGCGGTGACGTCGTCGGTGTCGAGCTACGTCAACAACAAGTGGATCAACACGCTGGGGATCGAGCGGAACGTGTGCGGCGAGAGCAACTGGGTGCTGGACAAGAACACCCGCGTGCGCTCGATGGAGTGACCGGCACCAGCTGGACCACGGGGCATGCTTGACCGATGGGGAAGCAGTCCCGGCGCAAACATGAGAAGGACGCCGGCCTCCGGGCGGCCACCGCCTGGTTCCGGCGTATCGGGCTCCCGACGCGCCCTGAAGCCGGCGCCTACCGCCGCCTGGCCGCCGCCGACCCGGACTGGTGGCAGCGCGTGTCCGAGGCCGAGGACGCCACCCCCGGGATGTACGCCCTCATCTACCGGGACCTCGACACCGCCCTGGCCGAGTACGCCGCCCGCCCGGTGGCCATCGCCCATCCCTGGCTGCGCTGGTGGTCGGAGCACCACCCCCCCGCGGCCCGGCTCCTCGACGTCGGCTGCGGTCCCGGGGTGCTCACCTGCGCCTACGCCCTGGCCCTGCCCGGGGCCGAGGTGGTGGGCATCGACGCCGTCCCGGAGGCGGTGGCCTGTGCCCGCCAGCTGGCCCGAAAGGTGGGGGCCGGCAACGCCACCTTCGAGGTGGCGGACCTGGCCGCTCCCGGCGGCGACGGGTTCGACCAGGTGGTGGCCGTGTCCGCCCTGGGCGACGCCGGCGCCTACCCGCACGAGGGCGGCCACCCGTTCTCCTCCGTGGCCGAGGTGGACGGCCGGGGGCGGGAGTTCACCACGCCGGCCGTGGCCGCCCTGGCCGCTCGCGTGGTGCCCGGCGGACACCTGCTGGTCTTCGACCGCACCCCCTACGCCGTGCAGGCCATGTGGCTCGGCGCCGCCCTTATCAACGCCGGGATCGACCTCGACCTGGCCGCCTCGGGAACGGAGTCGGTGATGGAGGACGGCGAGACCCGGACCTTCACGCGCTTCGCCGGCCGCCCCGAGGGGACTCCTGCCACCTCGACCGGCGACCTGGCCGCCTGGCTCAAGGCGGTGAAGCCGCCGGCCTACGGGGCGGTGTGGCACGAGGAGGTCCGCTTCGAGAAGCTCAAGGCGGCCGGCGCCGAGCTCGTGTGGGCGGCCGAGATCGACTATGCCCCCCACAGCCCGGCCGTCGAGCGTCGGGAGGTGTGGGGGCACGGGTCTGACGCCTACGGCTGGGTCACCACCTCATTGGGACTCCGGGAGCTGACCAGGGGCCGGAGCGTGCCGACCCTGGTCGCCGAGCACCGCGCCTACGCCCGCAAGCTGGCCGCCTCCGGGGTCCGGGTCCGCTCCTACGGCCAGCGTGGGGAGCCCGGCCGGAGCCCGTAGGTTCCCGACCTCAAGCCCGACCTCCGTCCGCCCGATCTTTGAGGAGGACGACGCAGAAAGGGCGCGATGGACATCGGGGAGCAGACGACCGGCACCTGGGCACCGCCCGCGCCGGAGACCTTCGTCCCCGGGCCCGACGCCTGGGGCTACGGAGACTGGCCGCCGCCCACCGGCCCGCCGGTCACCGGCCGGCGCCGCCGCCCGGGATGGGCGACGGCGGTCGTCTGCATCCTGGTCGGGGTGGTCGCCGTGGCCGGCATGGCCGCCGTCGGGTTCGTGCTCCCCGAGGCGCACCCATCCCACTGGGACGCCCGGGTGGCGGGTCTGGCCGCCTACGTGGAGCGGCAGCGGGGCCTCGAGTTCAGGCACCCCGTGCCCGTCGACTTCCTCGACGATGACGCCTTCGTGGCCACCGTCACCACCGACGAGGCCGATCTGACGGAGGCCGACCGGGGCGACATCGAGGATGACGAGGCGGTGGCCCGGGCCCTCGGCCTGGCCGGGACGGCCACGGACTTCGTCGTCGCCGAGAACACACTGTCGGGCGAAGGGATCCTCGCCTTCTACGACTCCGAGGCGAAGCGGATCACGGTGCGGGGAACGGAGATGTCGGTGTCCCTTCGGATCACGCTCGTCCACGAGCTGGTCCACGTCCTCCAGGACCAGCACTTCGATCTGTCCCGCAGGGGCTCCTTCGCCACCACGGCGCAGGACTCGGCTTTCGATGCCGTGGTCGAGGGCGACGCCGTGAGCATCGAGAACCTCTACTACTGGAGCCTCCCCGACGCCGAGCGGGCCGCCTACGACGCGGAGCTGGACGGCCAGATCTCTGACATGCAGGCGGGGACGGCGGGCGTGCCGGGCTGGATGGCGGCGGCGGCCCAGGCTCCCTACGTCCTGGGGGAGCCGTTCGTCACCGCCCTGGTGGCGGCCCGGGGCCCGGAGGCGGTCGACGAGGCCCTCCGCCGTCCGCCGGCCACCGAGGAACAGCTGATGGACGTGCGGCGCTTCCTGGCCGGCGACAAGGGCCGCTCGGTCAAGACGCTGCGGCCCGCAGACGGCGATCGGGTCATCGAGGAGCGGGACTTCGGCACCCTGACCTGGCTCTTCCTGCTGGCAGAGCGGATCCCGGCCCTCGACGCCCTGGCCGCCGCCGACGGCTGGGGCGGCGACGCCTACCTGGCCTTCGAGCGGGACGGGCAGGTGTGCACCCGGGCCGCCTTCGTGGGAGACACGGCTGCCGACACCGACGAGATGGCCCGGGCCCTCGACCGGTGGGCGGCGGACCTGCCCGCCGGCCAGGCGTCGGTGCGCCGTTCCGGCGCCGCCGTCGAGCTGTTGTCGTGCGATCCCGGCCGGGAGGCGACGCCACCGACGCTGTCCGGCGCCGGGAGCGGTCCCGAGGTGGCCATGGCACTCCTGGCCACCCGGGCCTCGACCTTCGCCGGCGCCCTGGACGGCGGGTCCGATGAGGCGGAAGCGGGCTGCCTGGCCACGGGCATGCTGAGCGAGTTCTCGCCCGACGAGTTGGCGGCGCCGGAGCTTCCTGCCGACTTCGAAGCCCGCCGGGGGCGGCTCGAGGAGCGCTGCCGCTAGCGGAGGTGGGCGGTCACCGCCCGCCGGACCTCGTCCAGGTGCTCGGCGTCGGCCAGCTTGGCCCCGCCGGCGTCCACCACGTAGAAGGCGTCGACCACCTCGTGGCCCAGGGTGGACACCTTGGCCAGACGGACGTCGAGGTCGAGCTCGGCCAGCGCCCGGGTGATGCGGTACAGCGTTCCGATGCGGTCGGGGGCCCGGACCTCGACCACGGTGGCGACCTCGGAGGCGTCGTTGTCGACGGCCACCTCCAGGCGGGCCGGCGCCGCCGCCGGGGGTCGGGGGGCGGCGGCGTAGTCGCGGGCCTTCTCGGCCAGGCGGGCCTCCAGGGAGATGCGCCCGGAAAGGACCCGGCGCAGGTCGGCCTCGACCGCGGCCCAGTCCGGGGCGCCGTAGAGGGACTGGACCCGGAACCGCTCCGCCGCCAGCCCCTCGTCGGGGGACCAGGCCCGGGCGGAGACGACGTCGAGACCGTGGAGGGCGAGCGTGCCCGCCACCTTGGAGAACAGGCCGGGCCGGTCGGGGGCGACGACGTGGAGCACGGGACCGTCCGTGTCCAGGACGAGGTCCTCCCCGGCGCGCACCCGGGCCACGAGGGCGTCGGTCCCCTCGGGGAGCGGCTCGGGAACGGCCCGGTGGGGGTGGCCGGCCAGCACCGGGGTGGTGCGGGCCACCAGCTCGCGGACCAGGCCGGCCTTCCAGGGGCCCCAGGCCGCCGGGCCGGTGGCGATGGAGTCCGCCTCGGTGAGGGCGGCCAGCAGCTGGAGGGTCTCGGAGTCGTTGATGAGACGGGCCACGGTGGCCACGGTGGCCTCGTCGGTGAGATCCCGGCGGGTGGCCACGTCGGGAAGCAGCAGGTGGTGGCGCACCATGTCGACCAGGACCGCCGTGTCCTCGGGTCCGAACCCCAGGCGAGGGGCGATGCGGCCCACCACCTCCACGCCGGCATCGGTGTGATCGCCGGGAAAGCCCTTGCCGATGTCGTGGAGCAGCGTTCCCACCAGGAGCAGGTCGGGGCGGCGGACCCGGTCGGCGAACGAGGCGGCCTCCGCCGCCGCCTCGCACAGGTGCCGGTCGACGGTGAAGCGATGGTAGGCGTTGCGCTGGGGCCGGCACCGGACCGCCTCCCACTCCGGGAGGATGCGGCTCATGAGGCCCCGCTGGTCGAGCGCCTCGATCACGCCCACGGCGGCGGGGCCGGCGCCGAGGAGGCGCACCAAGGCGTGACGGGCCTCCTCGGGCCAGGGGTCTCCGGGGCCGGCGGCCTCCCGGGCCAGGCGGTCGAGGGTGGGGCGGGCCAGGCGGGTCCCGGCCTCGGCGGCGGCGGCCCCGGCTCGCAGCACCAGCGTGGGGTCGGAGGCGGGATCGGCGTCGGCGGTGAGGGACACGAGGCCGTCCCGGAGGACGAGCCCGGGCCCCAGGTGCCGGTCGGCACGGGACGAGCGCCCCGCCGGGCCCCGCAGCGAGGAGGCGATCCGGTCCCACGTCTCGTCGCTGGTCCAGGCGATGGTGCGGGCGGCGGCGGCCACCTCGGCCATGAGCTCGTCGGCGTCGCCCAAGCCGAGGTCGGCGGCCACTCCGTCCTGTTCCTGGAGCAGGAGCCGATCGGACGCCTTGCCCGTGCGGCGGTGCAGCGCCACGCGCACGGCCAGGAGGACGCCGTAGGCGGCGGCGAGGGCCTCGTCGTCACCCTCCAGGAGGATCCGCCGGGCCGCCTCGGCCCAGTGCTGGGCGTGGACGTCCCGCAAGCCGCCCCGGCCCTCCTTCAGGTTGGGCTCGAGCAGGAAGGCCACCTCGCCGTAGCGGTCGTGGCGGTCGGAGACGGCCTTGCCCACCTCGGCCAGCCAACGCTGCGAACGGGACTGCCACTGGGCCAGGGCCCGGGCCGACAGGTCGGTGGCCAGGGCCTCGTCGCCGGCCACGAAGCGGACGTCGAGCAGGGAGGTGGCCGTGTCCAGGTCGGAGGCGGCCAGGGACAGGGCCTCCTTGGGGGTGCGCACGCCGTGGCCGAGCTTGAGACCGGCGTCCCACAGCGGGTACCAGATGCGTTCGGCCAGGCGGGCGATGTCCCGGCGGCCGGTGTGCAGGAGCACGACGTCGAGGTCGCTGGCCGGCGCCAGCTCGGCTCGCCCGTAGCCTCCGACGGCCACCAGCGCCACCCCCGACATGTCGCCCCCGAGGGCGCCGCGCAGGAGACCGGAGAGCCAGGTGTCGGCCCGGGCGGCGTAGGCCCGGCAGAACTCGCGCCCGGTCAGACCCCGGTCGGAGAGAAGGGTGTCGCGCTCAGCCCGGATGACCCTCCCAGCCAGCGGATTGGCTGCCGGAGGATCATCCGGGCCGGTGGACTCAGGGGCACCCCCGAAGGGGCCTCGTCGACCTCGGCGTCCGAGCACGTTCTCCTAGAGGGCGTCGCGGCCCATCTCTCCGGTCCGGATGCGGACCACGCTCTCCACCGGCGTCACCCACACCTTCCCGTCGCCGATCTTGTCGGTGCGGGCCGAGGAGACGATGGCGCCCGCTACCCGCTCGGCGTCGCCGTCGTCGACGAGGACCTCGACCCGCACCTTGGGGACGAAGTCGACGGTGTACTCGGTGCCCCGGTAGACCTCGGTGTGGCCCCGCTGGCGGCCGAAGCCCTGCGCCTCGGAGACGGTCATGCCCTGGACGGCCAGACCGCGCAGCACCTCCTTCACGTCGTCGAGCTTGAACGGTTTGATGATGGCGGTGACGAGCTTCAACCAATCCTCCCCATGCTTCCAAACTCGGTGAAGGAGTACGCCGCCTCGGCGTGCTCGCTGGTGTCCAGGCCCGCCAGCTCCTCGTCCTCGTCACAGCGCAGCCCGATGGTGGCGGCGATGACCTTGGCCAGGATGAAGGAGATGACTCCGGACCACACGATGGTGGCGCCCACGGCCACAAACTGCTTGCCCAGCAGCGAGAGGCCACCGCCGAAGAAGGCCCCGTCCGCGCCCAGGGCGTTGACGCTCGTGTCGGAGAACAGGCCGAGGAGGAGGGAGCCCACGATCCCGCCCACCAGGTGGACGCCGACGACGTCGAGGGCGTCGTCGTAACCGAACTTGAACTTGATCTGGCAGCACAGGAAGCAGATGGCACCGGCCAGGAAGCCGATGATGAGCGGCGAGATGCCACCCACGAACCCGGCGCAGGGGGTGATGGCGACCAGGCCGGCCACCGCGCCCGAGGCTGCGCCCAGGGTGGTGGCGTGGCCGCCCTTGAGGCGCTCCACCACCAGCCAGCCGAGCATGGCCGCCGCCGCCGCGTTGTTGGTGTTGAGGAGCGCCTGGGCGGCGAGGCCGTTGGCGCCCAGGGCCGAGCCGGCGTTGAAGCCGAACCACCCGAACCACAGGATGCCCGTGCCCAGCAGGGTGAGCGGGAGCGAGTGGGGCGGCATCGCCTCACCGGGCCAGCCCCTGCGCTTGCCGAGCACGATGGCCACGGCCAGGGCGGCGATGCCGGCGTTGATGTGGACCACCGTGCCGCCGGCGAAGTCGAGGGCGCCCAGTTGGAAGAGCCAGCCGGTGGGGGAGAAGACCCAGTGCGCCACCGGGGAGTAGACCAGCACCAGCCATGTGCCCAGGAACAGCACCCAGGCCTTGAACTTCATGCGGTCGGCGATGGCCCCGGTGATGAGCGCGGGGGTGATGATGGCGAACATGAGCTGGAAGGCCACGAACGCCAGTGGGGGGATGGTCAACCCGAAGTCCCCCACGTACCCGGGCAGCGCGAACCCCTCGGGCGGGGCGCCCAGGCCCTTGAGCCCGATGAAGTTGAAGTCGCCGATGAACTTGCCGCCGTCGCCGAAGGCGAGGCTGAAGGACACCAGGGCCCACAACACGCTGACCAAACCCATCGAAAAGAAGTTCTGCATCAGCATGGCGAGCACGTTCTTGGACCGGACCATGCCTCCGTAGAAGAAGGCGAGGCCCGGCGTCATGAACAAGACCAGCGCCGCTGACGCCAGCACCCATGCGGTATTCCCGCTGTCCATCTCGCCTCCTCCCGGCTCTGGAGCGTCGGCGACAGATTGACGACACGTTGTTTCTCCGGCGTCACCCATTTGTTTCCGGGAGATGAACTCGGCCGACTCGGGGGAAGATTGGGACATGCAGATCGGCTTCAACAGTTCGGAACGCTCCACGCTCGGCGTGGAGGTTGAACTCCAGATCGTCGACCGGGGGAGCTGGGGGCTCGCCAGCGGGGCCTCGGAGATCCTGGCCGCGTTGGGGGCCGACCACCCGGGCGGCCACCCGAAGGTCAAGCACGAGCTCATGGAGTCGAACGTCGAGCTGGTGACCGGGGTGTGCGAGACCGTGGCCGAGGCCCGGGCCGACCTCGAGGCCACATTGGGGGACGTGAGCGCGGTGGCGACCGAGCTCGGCCTGGGCCTGTGTTGCGCCGGGACCCATCCGTTCTCGGACTGGACGGCGCAGCGGATCACCCGCAACGAGCGCTACGAGCGCCTGGTGGAGGAGATGGCCTGGCCCGCCCGGCGGCTCAACATCTTCGGGATCCACTGCCACGTGGGGGTGCGCTCGGGCGAGAAGGCCATCGCCATCGCCAACGCCGCCTCGGCCTACATCCCCCACTTCCTGGCCCTGTCCGCCTCCAGCCCCTACTGGATGGGGAGGGACACGGGCCTGGCCTCCATCCGCTCCAAGGTGTTCGAGGCGCTGCCCACCGCCGGCCTGCCCCAGCAGATGGCGAACTGGGGCGAATTCGAGGCGTTCATGACCACCCTCATCCGGGCGGGCAGCATCAGCTCCATCCGGGAGGTGTGGTGGGACATCCGGCCCCATCCCACCTTCGGCACGGTGGAGCTGCGGATCTGCGATGGCATCCCCACCATGTCGGAGATCACCACCGTCGCCGCCCTCTCGCAGTGCCTGGTGGAGTGGCTCGACACCCTGGCCGACCGGGGCTACACCCTGCCCTGTCCCCGGGCCTGGGTGGTGCGGGAGAACAAGTGGCGCGCCGCCCGCCACGGGATCGACGCCGAGATCATCCTCGACGAGTCGGGGAAGGTGGCGCCGCTGCGGGTGGTGCTCGGCGACCTGGTCGAGGAGCTGGCGCCGGTGGCCAAGCGGCTCAAGTGCACCGAGGAGCTGGCCGGGGCGGGGCGCATCCTCGATCGGGGCCCCAGTTACCTCCGCCAGCGCCGGCAGGTGGCCGCCGGCGCCTCACTGCCCGACGTGGTGGCGGCGCTGGTGGAGGAGCTGAGAACCGACCGTCCGCTGGGCTAGGCGTTGGCCAGACGGCGGCGACCTCCGCCGCCGATGTTGGCGACGGGCGTGCGGGTGACGAGCCACAGGAAGGCGAGGCCGATGAGATCGAGAAGGTGGCCGGCTTCGGATCCGGCGCCGGCCTGGCCCCCGGTCAGGTTGACGGTGGTGGTGATGGCCAGGCAGGCCACCAGGGCGCCGACGACGGGCAGCATCCCGTAGGCCCGGGACGGGCGCCAGGCGGCGTAGACGAACCCGACGGCCAGCGCCAGGTCGAAGGACCCCACATCCCGGGTCAGGTGCCCGGTCATGCCGTTGGTGCCGAAGAAGAGCGTGGAGATGGCCATGACGAACTGCACCAGGGCGACGGCCGCCAACCCCCAGCGCAGCGCCGTGGGGTCGAGGCGCGACGGGGCCGGCTCCCGGCCGATGGCGGCCAGGATGGTGGGCGTCAGATCGGGGATGGGATCGGCCGAGGCCACCCGCACCGAGCGGGTCAGGCTGACGACGTCGGCCTCCCAGTTGCGGCAGGCGGAGCACGTGGCCAGATGCGCGGCCAGGGCGGCGGCGTCGATGCCGCCGTCCTCCCCGTCGAGACGTGCGGAAATGGCGTGGTGATAGCGCTCGCATTCCATGACCGGATTGTCGTTCATCACGCACGGAAAGTTCCATGACACGGGGGCTTTCGGGGCCCGAACTAGCGTCGGAGGCGATGGATCCGGACGTACTGCGCGTTTCGGGCAGCTGCGCCATCCCGCTGGAGGAGCTGGAGTGGCGGTTCTCCGCCTCGGGCGGGCCCGGCGGCCAGCACGCCAACACCTCCAACACCCGGGCCGAGGTCCGCTTCGACGTGGCCGGCTCGCCCTCCCTCGGGCCCCGGCAACGGGCCCGCCTGCTCGAGCGCCTGGGCCCGGAGGTGCGGGTGGTGGCGTCGGACGAGCGGTCCCAGGCCCGCAACCGTCAGCTGGCCCTCGAGCGCCTCGCCGCCCGCCTGGCCGAGGCGCTGCGGATCGAGGCGCCCCGGCGGCCGACCAAGCCGACCAAGGCGTCGCAGCGGGAACGGGTCGAGACCAAGCGCCGGCGGGGCGAGGTCAAGCGCGGGCGGGCGGCCCGACCCGGACCCGACGACTGACGATCGTCAGTCGGCGGCCACGGGCTGCGGCGGTGGCCCCGAGGCCACCGGGGCGCGACCGGCGGGGATGAGGAGCGGGGCGAAGGCCACCACCAGGAGGCCGAGCCCGAGGCCGAGGCCGGCGGCCACCGACAGGCGGGCCAGCCAGATGGGGGCATCGGTGGCCAGCTGGGAGCGGCCCAGCACGTTGAAGTCGCCGATGGCGCCGATGGCGAAGAGGACGCCGGCGCCGGCGGCCAGGGCGGGCCCGACCCGGGCGTCGCCCCGGAGGAGGAGGACGGCGGCGAAGACGGCGGACAGCCAGGCGGCCACGGCGGGCAGGTTCTGGCTGGCCGCCTTGAAGAACGACGAGCCGGTGTTGCTGGCCAGGCCGGCGAGGCGGGCGCCGTCGAAGGCGGTGAGGAGGACGAGGGCGGCGACCATGGCCAGCTGCGCCGCCCGGGGGCGGCGGGACAGGGGACCGAGGAGGACGCCGGCGAAGGCCAGGCCGATGACGGCGGCGATGGCCAGCCACGGAAGGTTGGACGGGCCCGGGACCCAGCGCAGGTCGCCCTTGACCAGGATCTGCTCCGAACCCACCACCAGGGGAACCTCCCAGGCGGGGATGATGACCTGTTCCCGGCCCGGATTGGCCTGCACGGGGCCGGGGGGCTGGGGGCTCATCCAGTGGATGCGGTGGTCGTGCCACCGGAACTGGGGACTGGACGACACCTTCTTCCACTCCGGCTCGGTCTTGGGGTCGGCCGAGGCTTTGGCGGGCAGCTGGCTGGTGGGGAGGCGGGAGCGGTTGAGGTAGGTGGCGCGGGAGCGTTGGTTCTCGAACACCCCGTCCGGTCCGATCCGCAGGTACGGCTCCTGGCTGTAGCCGAGGACCATGACCTCGTCCGGCGACGTGTTGGTGAGCAGCAGGCGGTTCCCCGCCTCCACCACCTTGACGTCGATCCCAGGGTGCTCGGGGGCGACGTCGAGGATGCGGGTGCTGTAGTTGCTGGGGGAGGCGCCGTTCAGGGCGTGGGCCAGCGCCGGCGAGGCGGTGAGGAGCACGAGCCCGGCGGCCAGTCCTGAAGCGCGACGAAGCAATCCCTTGCTCATGGCCCGATAGTCGTTCGGGGACGTACGGAAGTTCCCGCTCACTCGGCGGTCGCCTCGTTCAGACGGGCGATGAGGTCGGCCCGGGCCCGGGCCACCCGGGAGCGGATGGTGCCCACGGGGCAGTCGCACACCTCGGCCGCCTCCCCGTAGGAGAGCCCCAGGACCTGGGTGAGGACGAACGCCTGCCGCCGATCGGGGTCGAGCCCGGCGAGGAGCGCCTCCACGGGCACGGCCCGGGTGGGGTCCGCCATCGGCTCGGGCCGCTCCAGGCGGGTGGCCAGGCGGCGCCGGCGGCGCAGATCGCGGATGGCGTCGGCGCACGTGCGCCGGGCGATGGACAGCAACCAGGTGCGGGCCGAGGAGTCGCCCCGGAATCCCGGCAAGGCCCGGTAGGCGCGCAGGAACACCTCCTGGGTGACGTCGTCGGCCGCTTCCCGGCTCACCAGCTGGGCGCACAGGCGCCAGACCTCGGCCTGGCTGTTGCGGATCCAGGCGGAGAGCGCCAGCCGGTCCCCCTCGCGGGCGGCCAGCAACAGGGAGGTCAGCTCGTCCGTGGCAGCCCTCTCCTCGTGGGGACGACCCCGGCCGCGAAGAACTTCGGGCCGGGGTGGGAACTCCGAACACTATCCGCACGACTAATGGCTTCGTGGTCACCAGCCGACGTCGTGCCGGCTGTGGACCGGCGGGCCATACAGCTCCAGGACCCAGGTTGCCTCCCCTCGGCCTCTAGGTCCAGCGTGGTCCCGCCGGCCCACCCGGCCCGGCGCTGGCTCGCCACCCGGCCCCCCCTGTGGCCGGTCCATGCCAGGTTGCCGGGGCGGACACCCGTCTCCCTTCTCCGGGTGTCCGCACCGGCCACCTCGCGTTCGAGATCGGTTGGAACTTCCAGACCCCGGGGAACGACTATCAGGAAGTGAGACGCGTCCTGGTTGTCGTCGCGCTCGTCACCCTCGGGTTGGCGCTCCCGGCGGCCCCCGCCTGGGCTCATGCTCAGCTCCTCTCCACTGAGCCCGTGGGCGGGACCGCCGGGGATGCCCCCAAGCAGGTGTTGCTGCGCTTCAGCGAGCCCGTCCAGGTGTCCCAGGCGGGCGTGCGGGTGTTCGATTCCGACGCCAAGCGGGTCGACACCGAGACCGCCCGCCATGCCCCGGGGAAGTCGGAAGAGGTGGTGCTCGCCCTCCCCGAGCTCGACAAGGGCCTCTACGTGGTCACGTGGCGGGTGACCTCGGCCGACTCCCACCCTGTCCACGGCGCCTTCACCTTCCGGGTGGGCCCCGTGCCCGCCAGTGGCGGCGACGACCAGGCCCTGGCCCGCCGGCTCCTGGCCGCCGACGGGGGCGACACGGCCGTGGGCGCCCTGTACACCCTGCTCCGGTTCCTGGCCTACGGCTCCCTGGTGCTTCTGGCCGGCAGCATCGCCTTCCTCGCCGTGATCTGGCCCGGGGGCCGGAACGTGGCCCGCGCCCGGCGCCTGGTGGCCGGGGCGTTCACCGCCCTGGCCGCCAGCACCGCCGTCGGTATCCCCACCGAGGCGCTCTACGCCAACGGGCTCGGCTTCGGCAAGCTGGCGTCGGTGGGGGGGCACCTGCTCGACAGCCGGTTCGGCCAGGTGTGGGGGGCCCGCCTCGTGCTCCTGATGGTGCTGGCGGCGATCCTGGTGGCCTTCCGCAAGTGGGCGGCCCGCAGCAGCGAGGACGCCGTCCCGCCATCCGGGCTCCTGATCGGCGGCGGAGTGGTGATTCTCGGCCTGCTCCTCACGCCGGCTCTCGCCGGCCATGCCTCCACCCGCGATCTCGTGCCCCTGGCCATCGTTTCGGATCTGGTCCACCTGGGGTCGGTGAGCCTCTGGCTGGGCGGACTGGTCTGCCTGGTGTCCTGCGTCCTCCCCCGGCGCCGGGCGGACGAGCTCTCCGAGGTCGTGCCCCGCTTCTCCCGGCTGGCGGGCATGGCAGTGTGCGCCATCCTCGTGACCGGCCTGTTCCAGGGATGGCGGGAGGTGGGGTCCAAGGACGCCCTCATGTCCACCACCTACGGCCGCCTGCTGCTGGTGAAGTTCCTCCTCTTCGGTCTCATGGTGGGCTTGGGCGGCCTGAGCCGGCGCTGGGTCCACGCCCGCTACCGGGTTCCCGCCCTGCGGCTGTCCCCCGGCCCCGGGGCGGCGGCGGCCGACCAGGACTCCGAGACGGTGTCGCGCCTGCGGCGCACGGTGGGCGCCGAGACGGTGGTGGCGGTGATCGTTCTGGTCATCACCTCCCTGCTGGTGGCGGCGGAGCCGGCCCGTTCGGCGCTGGCCCGGCCGTTCTCCACCGAGCTCACCACCGACGACCTCCTCGTCGACGTGACCGTCGACCCGGCCAAGGCGGGCCCGGCGGACTTCCACTTCTACACGCTCACCCCCGAAGGGGCGGTGGCCGATGTCGCCGAGTTCACGGCCAGCCTGCGCCTGCCCTCCGCCGATGTGGGACCGTTGCCGCTCAAGATCGAGAAGGTCGCCCCGGGTCACTACTCCGCCTACGGATCCTCGCTGCCGCTGCGGGGAAGCTGGGAGCTCGAGGTCGTGGCCCGCCTGACCGAGATCGACCAGGTGCGGGCGAAGACCACCATTCCGGTCCGCTGAGAGAAACGAGAACAACCATGAATCGCAAGACCCTGGTCGCGATGGTGGCGCTGGCCATCGGGGCGGTGGCCGCCCCGGCGAGCGCCCACGTGACCGTGAACCCGGGCGAGGCGAGCAAGGGTGGCTTCACCAAGCTCGCCTTCCGGGTGCCGAGCGAACGTCCCGACGCGGACACCACCAAGCTCGAGGTGTCCTTCCCCGTTGACCATCCCCTGGCCTTCGTGAGCGTCCGGCCCGTCCCCGGCTGGACCTACCAGGTGGAGCGCCAGAAGCTGGCCACGCCCATCAAGTCCGACGAGCCGGGGGAGGAGGACGTCACCGAGTACGTCTCCAAGATCACCTGGGAGGGCGGGAAGATCGCCCCCGGGGAGTTCCAGGAGTTCGAGGTGTCCGGCGGCCCGCTGCCCGACGACGCCGACGAGCTCGTGTTCAAGGCCGTGCAGACCTACTCCTCGGGAGAGGTCGTGCGTTGGATCGAGGAGGCGGGCCCCGGTGGGGCGGAGCCCGAGCTTCCCGCCCCCGTCCTCAAGCTCGTCGCCGGCGGTGAGGACGAGCACGGCACGACGGCCGAGCCCGCCGGTGACACCACCGAGACCACGGCGGCGCAGGAGGAGCAGGCGGGCAGCACCACCGACGGCACCGCCAGCAAGAGCTCCAACGGACTGGGGGTCTTCGCCCTGGTGGTGGCGGGGGTCGCCCTGGTGCTCTCCGGCGGCGCCCTGCTGAAGAAGAACCCGGCCAAGGAGTAGCGACGCGAAGAGGGGGCGGCCGGCATACCGCCCCCTCCTCAGTCACCCACCCGTGGAGCAGCTTCGAGATGTAGGTCGCCCGGCGGGCCCGGGAAGTTCCCGGGTTCCGCATCGCATCTGGGGAGGGAAGAGTGAAGCGTTCAACGATCCTGCGACCGGCCGTGGCCGGCCTGGCTGCCGTCCTGGCCGCGGTCCCGGGTGTGGCCTGGGCCCATGCCACCTTCGTCAACGGCACGGCCCCGCCCAACGCCGATTCGGCCATCACGCTCGACGTGCCCGAGGAGCGGGGACCCGACGTCCACAACCAGAAGGTGATCGTGGAGGTGCCATCCGGCTTCGCCGTGGCCGCCTGCTCCACGCCGGCCGGATGGGCGTGCGGGTCGCAGCCGGCGACCCGGGGCCGGACGGTGGTGACCTACGACCGTGGCCCGGCCCCGGTGGAGACCCGCTTCACCCTCCAGGTCCACACGCCGGGAAAGGCCGGTGACTACCCCTTCGAGGTCAACCAGTTCTACGACGACGGGTCGGCGTCGCGCTGGGATGGCCCGCCCGACTCCGAGACGCCGGCGCCCGTCCTGCGCGTCGGGTGAGCCCCACCTAGGATCACCAAGCCAGAAGTTTCCAGGGCCCGAGGAGTGGGGACGTAACGATCATGCAAAACGTATGGAAGGGACTCGTCGTCGGGGGCCTGACGGGCGTCGCCGCCGGCGTGCTGCTGGACCTCCTCGAAGGCGTCTCCGACCGGGCGGGCACGGCCCGGGACCAGCTGCGCGAGCGCGCTCCCGAGCTGAAGGAGCGGGCCCGCCACGCCGCCGAGGTGGCCGGTGAGCGCCTCCGGGAGGCCGACCTTCCCGAGAAGGCCCGCCACGCCGCCGAGCGCGCCGCCGAGATGGTCAAGGAGGCGGAGCTGCCCGACAAGGCCCGCCACGCGGCCGAGGTGGCTCGGGAGAAGGCCCGCGAGGTCGATCTCACCGAGCTCGCCGAGCGGGCCAAGGGCGTCACCCACACGTCCTGACGGCGGGTCAGCGCTGCCTCCACAGCCAGGGGCGGGTGGCCTTCTCGAGGCGCCTCCGCATACCCGGCACACGACCCTCGAACCAGCTCACCAGTTCGCCGACGCCCGGGAGCCTCACCACCTGCCAGGCGGTGCGCCGCCACCCGCTCAGCTCGATGTCGTGGGCCTCGCCGTGGGCCACCGCCGCCTGGTATTTCCGCCATGAGCGGGGCAGGGGATATCCGTTCTCCAGGAGCCCGTCCAGGGCCTTGACGGCTCCAGCCAACTCGACGGCGGCGTTCACGGTGACGTTCACGTCGTAGGCGGAGTGGTGCTCGACGTTGCGGTCCTCGTTCTCCCAGATGGCGTTGGCCAGCCGCAGGGCCTCGCCCAGGATCCAGCCGGCGTCCGTCCTGCGGTCGTCGTCGGGGCCGGCCGGCATCCCCCCACGCTAGGCGGCGACGGAGGATTAGGTCGTCCTTACGATTGCTAGTAGGGTCACCAGCATCGTCGCGGATGGGCGGCGTAAGGGAGGGGAGATGAGATGGGGAGAGGGCTGACCTTCTGCGTCCTCGCGGGTGCGGTGCTGGGTGTGGCCTGCGGAGGCACGGCGGAGTTGTCCCAGCGGGATATGGCCACTGATGCGATGACGACCACCACGACGATGGGTAGGGTGACCACGTCGACGGTGGGCGGCCAGGCGCCGGCCTTCGAGGAGGCGGACGCCGACGCCGTCCTGGACTACGAGCTCCTCGACTACCGGTTCAAGGGGCCGGCCGAGGTCGAGGGCCACAAGATCTACTTCAAGGCCACCAACGGCGGCACCGAGGACC
>JBIOYN010000073.1:0-6974 GCA_044870155.1 Acidimicrobiia bacterium
GCGCCTCCGGCGTGCGCCCGGCGTGGACCACGAGCAGGGCACCGAGGACGGTCAGGTAGGACACGGCGTTGACCAGGAAGGCGGTGGAGGGCCCAAAGGCGTGGAGGCTGATCCCGCCGATCAGGAAGCCCAGCGCCCGGGAGGCGTTGAACTGGGCCGAGTTGAGCGCCACGGCGTTGAGCAGCGACTCCCGGGGGACGAGCTCGGGCACGAAGCTCTGCCAGGCCGGGATCCCGAATCCGGAAGCGATGCCGCCCACGGCCACCAGGGCCACCATGAGGCCGGGGTCGACCTGCCCGTCCCGAACCGTGAGCCACAGCACGAAGGCGATGACCATGGCCACCGACTGGGAGGCGATCAGGATCCTCCGGCGGGGGAAGCGGTCGGCGAAGGTGCCGCCCACCGGGCCCATGACCATGGCGGGTATGAACTGGGCGAAGCCGGCCAGCCCCACCCAGGTGGCCGAGCCGGTGGCCTCGTTGAGCACGTAGGGGACGGTGACGTTCTGCATCCACATCCCCGTGGAGGACAGGAAGGCGCCGGTGAGGAAGAGGGCGAAGTCCCGATGGCGCAGGGCCCGGAAGGCGTGGCGCAGCCCCCGGTCGGGAATGCGACCTACGGTGGCTACCCGCACCTCAGTCACCGCTGCTTGGTCGAGGGCCATCCAACTCAAGATACCGTTGGGCAGTGGCCGACCAGGACCCCCCCACCATCGACCTGACGGCCGAACCCGAACTGGACATCTCCAGCGCCGCCCGGCCCGGCGCACTCGTGCTGGTCGAGCCCCGTCCGGCGCCGCCGCTGCCCGTCGAGGGTCTGTCGGACGTCGACACCTGGGGTCGCAGCGAGCGGATGCGGGGCCTGGCCCGGACCCTCTTCGACCCCATGTACCGCCACTGGTTCCGGGCCGAGTGGGAGGGCCTGGAGCACATCCCCCGCTCCGGCGGCGCCCTGCTGGTGGCCAACCACGCCGGGGCCATCCCCTCCGACGCCCCGGTGATCATGCACGGGATCGAATCGGAGCTGGGCCGGCCGGTCTACGGCCTGGCCGACTACTTCTTCCGGGCGGTGCCCGTGGTCGGGACCCTGTGGGCGCGCTCCGGCGGCGTGGCCGCCCACCCCGACAACGCCCAGCGCCTCCTCCACGACGAGGGTCAGCTGGTGCTCGTCTTCCCCGAGGGCGTGAAGGGCCCCTCCAAGCTGTACAAGGACCGCTACCACCTCAAGCGCTTCGGCCGGGGCGGCTTCGTGGAGACGGCCATGCGGGCCGGGGTGCCCATCGTGCCGGTGGCGGTGGTGGGCGCCGAGGAGTCGATGCCGATCCTGGCCCGGTCCAACACGCTGGCCAAGCTCACCGGCCTGCCCTACGCCCCCCTCACGGCCAACATGCTGACCCCGCTCGGCCTGCTGTGGTTCCCGGCCAAGTTCCGCCTGCGGGTGCTGCCGCCGGTGACCTTCGACGTCCCGCCCAACCAGGACCGCTACTCCCGCAGCCGGGTCATGGAGGAGGCGGAGGCCATCCGCAGCGACATCCAGGATGCCCTCTACGACATGCTCTCCCGCCGGCGCAGTGTCTGGTTCGGCTGATGGTCGGGGCCCGTCGCCGGTGAGGGTCCTCGTCACCGGCGTCGGGACCTTCTGGGGCGGGCGGCTGGCCCAGGTGGTGGAGCGCGACCCGCGGGTGGATGTGGTGGTCGGCGTCGACACCCGGGCCCCATCCGTGCCCCTGGAGCGCACCGAGGTGGTCCGGGCCGACTCCTCCTACTCCATCCTCTCCCGCATCGTGCGGGCCACCGAGGTGGACACCATCCTCCACACCCACCTGGAGGTGGACTCCACCGCCCTGCGCTCCCGGGCGTTGCACGAGACCAACGTCATCGGGACGATGAACCTCCTGGCGGCGGCGGGGGCGGCGGAGAGCTCGGTGCGCAAGGTGGTGCTCAAGTCGTCCACCCTCGTCTACGGGGCGTCGCACCGGGACCCCTACCACTTCTCCGAGGAGATGGGACGGTCCCGGCCCGCCCGCACGGCGGTGGAACGTTCCCTGCTCGAGGTCGACGGCTACCTGTCGGACTTCGCCGCCGACCGCCCCGACATCGTCGTCACCCTGCTGCGCTTCACCAACGTCCTCGGGCCCGACCTGGAGACACCGCTGTCCCGGGCGTTGCGCCTGCCCGTCGCCCCCGAGATCTTCGGCTTCGACCCCCGGCTCCAGTTCACCCATCAGGACGACGTGCTCGGCGCCCTGTGCCACGTCGGCCTCAACGACGTGCCCGGCACCTACAACGTGGCCGGCGACGGGTTCGTCACCTGGAGCGACGTGTGCCGGCTGGTGGGCCGGCGCCGGGTGGCGCTGCCGCCGTGGGCCACGGGGACGGCCGCCGGCGTGCTGCGGCGCCTCGGGGTCGTCGACCTGCCCCCGGAGCTGCTCCAGCTGCTGCGGTTCGGCCGGGGGGTGGACAACGAGCGGCTCAAGCGGGCGGGCTACCACTACCGGTACACCTCGGCGGGAGCGGTGGAGGACTTCGCCCGCACCCTGCGCCTGGAAGGAACGGTGGGGCGCCACCGCCCCACCTACCGCTACGACTCCGACGTGGAGGAGTTCTTCCGCCGCTCGCCGGCCGTCACCCGGGAACGCGACCGCTAACCCGCTCGCCGGATCTAACCGGAGACGCCGCTGGCCCGGTTGGCGCCGAGGAAGCTCTCGGTCAGCTCCCCCTTGCGCTCCGACCACTCGTCGGCGGTCATGGCGTAGCGGACGTGGTCCTCCCACGAGCCCCGGATCTGGAGGTAGGCGCGGGACACGCCCTCCTCCCGCAGGCCGAGCTTCTCCACCACCCGCCGACTGGCCCGGTTGCGGGGCACGATGTTGACCTCCATACGGTGCAGGGCCAGTTGCTCGAAGGCGAAGCGCAGCACCAGCACCAGCGCCTCGGGCATCAGGCCTCGCCCGGCCTGGCTCTCGTCCATCCAGTAACCCACGTGGGCGCTCTGGAACGGGCCCCGCTGGATGCCCGACAGGTTGATCTCGCCGCACAGGGTCCCGTCGTGGAGAAAGATCCCCAGCGGGTGGGCGGTGTCGAGGTGGCGCTGGCGGGAGGCGGAGGCGCACCGGGCCCGGAAGGCGGACGGATCCCGGAGGAGATCGGGCGAGCCCGGCTCGGGGATGGGCTCCCAGGGCTCGAGCCAGTCCCGGTTGCGGCGGCGGACCTCCCGCCACGCGTCGCCGTCAGCCGCTTCGAGCGGCCGGAGCACCACGCGGGGACCGACGAGCCGGGTCGTCATACCCAGACGATATCGGGCATCACTCGGACGCCACAGCCAGGACGGCCCGAAATCGCCCGCAGGCGCTCGCCGGCGCGCCGATAGGCTGGGTCGGTGCTCGACTCCCCCGATACGTGGCGCTGGATCTGGACGCTGGCCGCCGTGGTCTTCTTCATCGGCGAGATGGCCACCGCCGGCTCGTTCTTCGCTCTCCCCTTCGGCCTGGGCGCCGCTCTGGCCGCCGTCCTGGCCTTCGCCGGCGTGGGCGTGACCTGGGAGTGGGTGGCCTTCGTGGTCGCCTCCGGGGTGGCCTCGGCCGTCCTCTGGCCATTGGGCCGGCGCATGGACCGGCGCGGCACCCCCTCCGAGGGCACGCCCGGCTCCCGGCGATGGATCGGGCAACGGGCCGAGGTCATCCAGAACATCCCCGGCGGGGTGGCCGGCACCGGGGTCATCCGCCTGGAGCGGGAGCAGTGGCGGGCGGAGAGTGCCGACGGCACCCCCATCGAGCAAGGCGCCGTGGTCCAGGTGGTCCGCATCGACGGGACCCGGGCCGTGGTCGAGCGGGTGGCGCCCTAACCAGGACGCCGGAAAGGACTGACGTCACCATGGAAGAGCTGGCCATCCTGCTGTTCGTCGTGGCCCTCGTCCTGTTCGTGTTCGTGGCCCAGGGGGTGAAGATCGTGCGGCCCTACGAGCGGGGCCTCATCGAGCGCCTGGGCAAGTACAAGACCACGGCCGATCCCGGCCTGCGCACCATCATCCCCTTCATCGAGAACATCCGGCGGGTGGACATGCGCGAGCAGGTGGTCGACGTCCCGCCCCAGGAGGTGATCACCTCCGACAACGTGGTCGTCTCCGTCGACGCCGTCGTCTACTACGAGGCCACCGATCCCCAGCGGCTGGTCTACAACGTGGCCAACTTCTACCTGGCCGTGACCAAGCTGGCCCAGACCAACCTGCGCAACGTCATCGGCGACATGCAGCTGGACCAGGCGCTCACCTCCCGGGACACGATCAACGCCCGGCTGCGCGAGATCCTCGACGACGCCACCGACAAGTGGGGCACCCGGGTGGTGCGGGTGGAGATCCAGCGCATCGACCCGCCGCCCGACGTCGTCGCCTCCATGCACAACCAGATGAAGGCGGAACGGGAGCGCCGGGCCATCGTCCTCACCGCCGACGGCCAGCGGGAGGCCGCCATCGCCCGGGCCGAGGGTGAGAAGGCGGCCGCCATCCTCAGCGCCGAAGGCGTCAAGCAGCGCGACATCCTCACCGCCGAAGGACAGGCCCAGGCCATGAAGGCGGTGGCCGAGGCCGAGGCGTTCCGCCGCGTGGCCCTGGCCCAGGGCGAGGCCACCGCCACCCAGGCCGTGTTCAGCGCCATCCACGAGGGCGGCCCCACACCCGACCTGATCGCCATCAAGTACCTGGAGATGCTCGGCCAGGTGGCCAACGGCCGGGCCACCAAGGTGTTCCTGCCCCTCGACACCTCCGGCTACCTCGGCTCCCTGGCCGGGATCGCCGAGCTGTTCAAGGGCGACGGCAACGGAGACACGCCCCCGCGCCCGGCCCCGCCGGCGCCTCCGTCCATCCCGCCGGCGTCCTGATCATCTCGGCGCAGATTTTCCAACCCATTGGAATTTCTGCGCCGAGATAGGTTGTCTTCCATGACGGCAGACGTGGAATCGGCCCCCGGGGTTCTCATCTGGATGGACCTCGAGATGACGGGGCTCGACACCGAGCGCCACGCCATCGTGGAGATCGCCGCCCTGGCCACCAACTGGGAGCTCGACGCGCTCGACGACGGCATCGACATCGTCGTCCACCAGCCGGACGACGTCCTCGCCGGCATGGGCGACGTGGTCCTCCAGATGCACACGCGCTCCGGCCTCCTGGACGAGATCCGGGCCTCCACCGTGCCCTTGACCGAGGCCGGCGCCGGGGTCCTGGAGTACATCAAGAGCCACGCCGCCACCCCCCGCACCGTCCCCCTGTGCGGCAACTCCATCGGCATGGACCGGCGCTTCCTGGCCCGCTACCTCCCCGAGATCGAGGACCACCTGCACTACCGCTCCATCGACGTGTCCTCCATCAAGGAGCTGTGCCGGCGCTGGTACCCCGAGCCCTTCAAGGGCCGCCCCGACAAGATCGAGGGCCACCGCGCCCTCTCCGACGTCCACGCCTCCATCTCCGAGCTCCGCTACTACCGGGAGACGGTGTTCAAATAGCGCCGGGTTCGGCCGGCGGGTCGGCGATGGCCATGGCCTGGTGGGCCAGGTCTTCGAGGATCTTCTCGTCGTCGGCGCTCCACTGGCGCGGTTCCATGTCGACGACGCAGAAGGCGCCCAGCTCCTGGCCCTCCCGGGTGGTGAGGGGGACGCCCAGGTAGGAGCGGAAGCCCCGCGCCGTCACACCGGGGAGGTCTCGCACCAGCGGGTGGTTGACGGCGTTGGTCACCCGGAACGGCGACGTGAAGGCGGCCACGAACCGGCAGAAGGAGTACTCGACCGGCGTCTGGCGTTTCTCGGCCACCTCGCCCGACAGCCCGTACTGGCCGGCCCAGAACTGGCGGTGCTCGTCCAGCAGGGTCATGAGGGCCACGGGGGTGCCCAGCCGCCGGGCCGCCTCCTCCGTGAGCCGGTCGAGTTCGGGCCGGGCCGGGGTGTCGAGCAGGCCCGTGCCCTGGACGGCGGCCAGGCGGTCGGCATTATCCAGGCACGACGTCAGCGCTTCGGCCAGATACTCGCCGGCGGCCTCCGCTCCCTCGGCCACGGCGATGGCCTCCCCCGCCTCCGAGGCCACCTCCACTGCTTCGTCGAAGGCCGCCGCCCAAGCCAGGGCGATGCCCAGGCGCCCGAGGAGCCGCGGCCGGCGGTCGTCGCCGCCGGGCAACAGCTCGAGCGCGGTGCGCAGGAACCGGGCGGCGTCGTCGTGGGCCCCGGACGTCTCGGCGTGGGTGGCGGCGGTCAGGGCGAAGTCGACGCCCCGCTCGGCTCCGGGAAGCTCGGCGCTGCGCTGGTACTGGGCGGCGATCTCCCCCACCTGGGCCGGCGTGGGCTCGGCTCCGTAGCTCTTCTCCAGAGTCTCGGCCACGCGCCGGTGGAGGCGGACCCGGCGGGACGGGCTCAGCTCGCCGTGGATCGTGTGGCGGATGGACGCCTGGGTGAAGCCGTACATGTCCAGGCCGCCGGCGGGCTCGAGCAGGTGCCCGGCCAGGGCCTCGTCGAGAGCGTCGAGGCCGGCGTCCTCGTTCATCTCGGCCAGCTCGCCGATGATGGCCAGATGGAACGGGCCCTCGAAGGCGCAGGCCACCGAGAGGAGGCGTTTGGAGCCATCGGAAAGGCGCACCAGACGCCTGCCGATGACCTCCCGCGTGCTCCGGGGAAGGTCGAGCTCGCGCAGCGACCGCTCGGTCGTCCACCGGCTGTCCGGGCCCCGGAACAGCTTCCCCTCCTCCAGCAGATGGCGCAGGAGCTCCATGACGAAGAACGGGTTGCCGTCCGTCTCTCGTGTCCAGGCCCCGCCCACCGCCTCAGGGACGTCGTGCCCGGCGAGGTCGGCGAGCAGATCGGCCACCGCCGCCCCCTCCAGGCCACCGAGCGCGATCACCTCGAAGTTGGTCTCCCGGTGGAGGGACCCGAAGGCCTGCGCCAGCGGGTGGGAGCAGTCGATCTCCACGTCGCGGTACGTCCCCACCACCAACAAGC
>JBIOYN010000074.1:0-17757 GCA_044870155.1 Acidimicrobiia bacterium
TTGGCCTTGCCGCCCGCCTTGGGGGTGCCCCGGCCGGGGCTCATGACCGGCCCCCGGCCAGCCACCGATCGGCCAGGCACAGGCCGACGATGGTCTTGGCGTCGGCGATCTCACCGGCGGCGACCAGGCGGTCGACGTCGACCAGGGGCACGGTCTCGATGGTCATGTGGCGTTCCTCCGCCTTGGCCGGCGCGGGCGGCTCACACTCTTCCAGATCGAGCGCCAGATAGACATGGGTCAGCTCGGTGCAGAACCCGGGCGAGTTCCAGAACGACGCCAGCTTGACCAGCCGGGCGGGCCGACGCCCGATCTCCTCGGCCAGCTCCCGGGTCATGGCCGCGTCAGGGTCCTCGCCTTCCACGTCGAGCTTCCCGGCAGGCAGCTCGAGCATGTCCCGGCGCACCGCGGCCCGGAACTGGCGCACACAGATCGCCTCCGGGCCCCGGGACCCCTCCACCACGGGGACGGCGACCACCGCGCCGGGGTGGCAGACCACCCAGCGGGTGAACACCTCCCCGTCGGGGGCCACGAAGCGCTCCTCGACGAAGGTGAGGAACCCGCCCCGGGCGATCTCCCGGGAATCGAGATGCGTGTAGGTCGGCCGTTCGGCGCTCAGCCGACCTGCGCCTCCTCGGGCAGGGGCAGGCGGGGGCGGCGGGCGTCGGCCCGGGCCAGGGCGGCGCCGACCAGCCCGGCGAAGAGGGGGTGGGGACGGTTGGGCCGGCTCTTGAACTCAGGGTGGGCCTGGGTGGCCACGAAGAACGGGTGGGTGGCCCGGTTCAGCTCCACGAACTCGACCAGGCGGTCGTCGGGCGAGCTGCCCGAGGCCCACAGGCCCGCCTCCTCCAGCCGGCGGCGGTACCGGGGGTTGAACTCGTAACGGTGGCGGTGTCGCTCGTAGACCACCTCGGAGCCGTAGGCCTCCCGCACGATGGAGCCGGGGGCGAGCATGGCCGGGTAGGCCCCGAGGCGCATGGTCCCGCCCTTGTCGACCACCTCGCGCTGGTCGTCCATCAGGTCGATGACGGGGTGGGGGGTGGCATGGTCGAACTCCGAGGAGTTGGCGCCCGCCAGCCCGCAGACGTTGCGGGCGAACTCGATGACGGCGCACTGCATGCCCAGGCACAGGCCCAGGAAGGGGACCTTGTGCTCCCGGGCATAGGTCACCGAGGCGATCTTCCCCTCTACTCCCCGCACGCCGAAGCCGCCGGGCACCACGATGCCGTCCAGTTCGTGGAGGCGGCCTTCGGCCAGCAACCCCTCGGCGTCCTCGGAGGCGATCCAGTCGACCACCACCTTGGCGCCGTGCTGGTAGCCGCCGTGCTTGAGCGCCTCCACCACGGACAGGTAGGCGTCGGGCAGGTTGACGTACTTGCCCACCAGGCCGACGCGGACCTCGGTGGTGGCCGCCTCCACCCGGCGCACCAGCTCCCGCCATCCGTCGAGCGAGGCGGGGTGGTCGAGCCCCAGCACCCGGCACACGTAGCCGTCGAGCCCCTCGTCGTGGAGCACGAGGGGGATCTCGTAGATGTTGTGGGTGTCGATGGCGGAGACGATGCCCTCCTCGGGCACGTCGCACAGCTTGGAGATCTTCTCCTTCAACCGGGTGGGGATGGGCCGGTCGGAGCGGCACACGATGGCGTCGGGCTGGATGCCCCGGCTGCGCAGTTCGGTGACCGAGTGCTGGGTGGGCTTGGTCTTCTGCTCCCCCGACGGGCCGATCCAGGGCACCAGGGTCACGTGGATGTAGAAGACGTTGTCCCGCCCCACGTCCTTGCGGAACTGCCGGATGGCCTCCAGGAAGGGCAGGATCTCGATGTCGCCCACCGTGCCGCCGATCTCGGTGATGACCACGTCCACCTCGTCGGTGGCCAGGCGCCGGATGCGGTCCTTGATCTCGTTGGTGATGTGGGGGATGACCTGGACGGTGTTACCCAGGTAGTCGCCCCGACGCTCCTTGCCCAGCACCGTGGTGTAGATGGACCCGGTGGTGGAGTTGGAGTCCCGGTGCAGCGACACGTCGACGAAGCGCTCGTAGTGCCCGAGGTCGAGGTCACTCTCTCCCCCGTCGTCGGTGACGAACACCTCACCGTGCTGGAACGGGTTCATGGTGCCGGGATCGAGATTGATGTACGGGTCGAGCTTCTGCATGGTGACCCGCAGGCCCCGGCTCTTGAGCAGCCGCCCCAGGGACGAGGCCGTGAGGCCCTTCCCCAGGCTGGACGCGACACCACCCGTGACGAAGATGTGCTTGGCCACCGCCCCACGACCTCCTGATCGCCCGCCCGGACTTGGTTGCGAACCTACCATGCCCGACCCGCCGCTCCGGCGACCACCCTCGGCGCGCGGCGCGCTCAGGGGCGCGCCACCGGCAGCCCCGCCCGGGCCCAGGCGTCGAAGCCACCCTCGAGGTTCTCCACGGCCGAATAGCCCATCTCCCGCAGACTCCTGCCGGCCAGCGCCGAGCGGCCGCCGACGGCGCAGTACAGCACCACGGTGGCGTCCCGGGGGAGCTTCCCGTCGACCGAGGGCTCGAGAACACCCCGGGCCACGGGATGAGCGCCAGGGATCACTCCCCTCGCCCACTCGTCGGGCTCGCGAACGTCGATGACGAACAGGTTCTCGCCCGCGTCGAGGCGGGCCTTCAGCTGCTCGGCCGTCACCGCCAGGAGCTCCGCTTTGGCCTCCATCACCAGGTCCCGGTACGACTTCGCCATGGTGGGAAAGCCTAGGGCGCCCACGCTGCCGGTGTGGAGGGGGGTGTCGGAGCGGGACGGCGCACTACCGTTGCCGGCACCGTGAAGTTCCTCCGCCGTGTGCCCCCCGCTCTCGTGGCGGGCACCGTCGTCCTCCGGCTCCCCGCCCTCCTCGCCACCCGGCACCTGAGTTTCGACGACGGCGTGTACGGGGCGTCGGCGCTGGCCCTACGGGACGGGGCGGCGCCGTTCCGGGAGGTCTTCTCCAGCCAGGGGCCGCTGTTCCTGCCCCTGGTGTGGGTGACCGACCTGGTGGGGTTGCGGACGCTTGACGGCCCCCGGCTCCTGGCCGTGGCCGCCGGCGTCGCCCTGGTGGCGGCGGTGTGGATCATGGCCCGGGATGCCGGCTGCGGGCGGCCGGCGGCCGGCGCCGCCGCCGGCCTGGTCGCCACCAGCGGGAGCGTGCTGTGGGTGACCGGGCCGCTCACCTCCGACGGTCCCGCCCTGGCCCTGGCCACCACGGCGGTGGCCCTGGCGCTGGCCTGGCGCCGGGCACCGGCGCTGCGCACGGCGGTGTTGTGCGGGACCGCCCTGGGTGCGGCCCTCGCCGTCAAGAGCCTGCTGGTGGCGGCCGCCGTCCCCGTGGGGCTCGTGCTGTGGCGCCGGCCCCGCCATCTGGCCGCCGCCATGGGGGCGTCGGTGGGCGCGGGCCTGGCCAGCGCCTTGCCCTGGGGCCTGGCCGACGTCTGGGACCAGTCCGTCACCTATCACCTGGAGGCGGCCGGCGCCCGGACGCCAGGGGCCAACGCCGCCAAGGTCCTCTCCACGCTCGCCGACCGCGACCTGCCCTTCGTCCTCGCCCTGGCCGGGGCCGGCGTGCTCGTCGCCTGGCTCCGCGTCCGCCCCCGGCACTCGCCCGAGCCCGGCACCGCCGCCCTCCTGGCCTGGTGGCTCGCCGCCACCGCCGGAGTGCTGGTGCTCGAGCACCCCTTGTGGCGCAACCATGTGGCCCACCTGGTCCCGGCCGGCGCCCTGCTGGTGGCATTCGCCCTCGAACGGGCGGGGCCGGCTCTCAGACGGCCGGCGGTGCTCGCCGGCGCCGCCACGCTGGTGCTCGCCGCCCCCTACCACCTGCTCCACATGGACGACGTGCTGTGGCCCTCCGGGCCCCGGGGTCGGGAGGCCGCGGCCCGGGCCGGCCTGGAGGCGCTGCCCGCCGGGGCCTGGGCCATCAGCGACGAACCCGGCCTGGTGTGGCGCACCGGACGGCGCACGCCCGCCGACCTGGTCGACACCTCGGTGCTGCGCATCGACTCGGGCCGCATCACCGCCGCCTCCCTGGCCGAGGCGGCCGCCGACTCCCGGGTGTGCGCCGTTGTCGTGTGGTCGTCCCGCTTCGGGCGGTTCACGGAGCTGCCGGGGCTCCTCACCGGCTACCGGGAGGAGGCCCGCTACGGCGGGCCCAAGGTGCTCTACGTGAAGGAGCCCTGCGAGCCGGAGCCCGCGCCGTTGTCTGGCATGAAAGACGCAATGAAGTAGTTCGTCTGCCCACCCGCGGCCGTCTTTCGGGAATTCTGACCAAAGCGGTAAGGTTTTTGCTGTCATGCCCAGCTTCGGAGACCTCCTCGCCGCGGCCAAGGCCCGGATCACCGAGATCACGCCGGACAAGGCCGCCGCCGAGCTGGAGACGGCCTTCTTCCTCGACGTCCGGGAGCCGGAGGAGTACGACCAGGGGGCGATCCCCGGCGCCTTCCACATCCCTCGGGGCTTCCTCGAGTCCCAGATCGAGTCGAAGATCGCCGACCGCTCGGCCCGGGTCATCGTGTACTGCGCCGGCGGGACGCGCTCCGCCTTTGCCGCCGACACGCTCGGCAACCTCGGGTACAGCAACGTGGCCTCCCTGGCCGGGGGCTTCAACCACTGGAAGGACGAGGGCCTGCGGTGGCTGGTGCCCCTCACGCTCACCCCCGACCAGCACAAGCGCTACCACCGCCACACCCTGCTGCCCGAGATGGGCGAAGAGGGCCAGCAGAAGCTGCTCGGCTCCAAGGTCCTGGTGCTGGGCGCCGGCGGACTGGGGTCGCCCGCGGCCATGTACCTGGCCGCCGCCGGGGTGGGGACGCTGGGGATCGTCGACATGGACGTGGTCGACGAGTCCAACCTCCAGCGCCAGCTGCTCCACACCGTCGACCGGGTGGGTGAGCGCAAGGTCGACTCGGCCAAGAAGACGCTGACGGCCCTCAATCCCGACGTCAACGTCGTGGGCTACGACGTGCGCCTGGCTGCCGACAACGTCCTCGACATCATCGACGGGTACGACATCATCGTCGACGGCACCGACAACTTCCCCACCCGCTACCTGGTCAACGACGCCTCGCTCCTGATCGAGATCCCCGTGGTGCACGGGTCCATCCACCGCTTCGAGGGCCAGGTGAGCGTCTTCTCCCCTTACCGGGGTCCCTGCTACCGGTGCCTGGTCCCCGAGCCGCCTCCCCCGGAGCTGGCCCCATCGTGCGCCGAGGCCGGCGTGGTCGGCGTGCTGCCGGGCATCGTGGGGTCCATCCAGGCGCTGGAGACGATCAAGGTGCTCCTCGGCATCGGCGACCCCCTCATCGGCCGCCTGGTGTCCTACGACGCCCTGGAACAGTCCTTCCGCACCTTCAAGCTCCACCGCGACCCCGCCTGCCCGGCGTGCGGCCCGCGGGCGACCATCAGGATCGCGGACTACGACGAGTACTGCCTCCCCCACGTCACCGCCCCGGGGCGCGGGGTGTCCTCGACGACTACGTGAGCGACTGTGTCTTCTGCTCCCGGCTGACGGGAGCTGCGCTGCTGGCGGCCAACGACCTCGCGGCCGGGTTCATGGCCGGGTTCCCAGTGAGCCCGGGACACGTCCTCATCGTCCCCCGCCGCCACGAGGCCGACTTCTTCGCCCTCTCGGCTGACGAGCAGGCGGCCATGGTGGCCCTGGTGGCGCCCGTCCGTCAACATCTCGACGCCGAGTTCCAGCCCGACGCCTACAACCTCGGGGCCAACATCGGGCCGGCCGCGGGCCAGACGATCCGCCACGCCCACCTCCACGTCATCCCCCGCTACGCGGGCGACGTCGACGAACCCCGGGGCGGCGTCCGGTGGGTGCTGCCCAAGACGGCCCGCTACTGGTAGCGGGCCGTCCTGGAGGCCGTCCCGGCCCTCAACCCTTGAAGTCGGACTTCGGCAGGTTCTTCACCACGACCGGGAACTGGGCCTTGCTGTCCGTCAGGACCTTCCGGGTGATCTCGTCCTGCACGATGCCGTCCATCGGCTCCGGCTCCGGAATCACCTTGACGGTGTTGAGGAACTCCCAGGAGCTCTTGATGTGCGCCTGAGCCTGATCGTCGACGATGAACGGCATCCGGTTGCTGACGTCGGTCTTCTCGCCCGGCTCGGACTCGAACATGGCGTCCCACATGTCCGCCAGCGTGTAACCCTCGGTCTGGTCGACCGCCAGCTGCGCCAGTTCCATGGCGTGGGCGGGATCCGCCACCCACTGCTGGGCCTCGAGCTCCGCCTTGAGGTAGCCCTCGACGACATCGGGACGGCTGTCGATGAGCTCCTTGGCGAAGACCAGGAATCCAGCGTCGTTCTTGTCGAAGTCCATGCCGCTGGCGACGCGCTTGGCCAGCCCCTGGTTCACCAGTCTCGACGCCACCGGCTCCCAGACGGTGGCGGCGTCGATCCGCTTGTTCTGGAAGTTCGACGAGATGACCTCGATGCTCTGGTTCAGGTAGGCCGACGGCTTGATCCCATCCTCCTGGAAGACGGATTGGGTGAAGCGGTCGGTGCAGCTTCCCGTAGGAGTAGCCACCGTCTTCCCGCCCATCCACTTGACGGCTTCCTCCGGTGTCTTGAAGTCCGGGGCGTCCGTCCGGGTGAGGATGACGTTGCACTGGTCCTGCGCCATGCCGAGCGTGGCCACGATCCGCAGATCCCGGGTGGCCCGCTTTGACGTGGCCACCAGTGAGGGCATGTCGCCCATGTAGCCGATCTGCTGCTTGCCGGCCAGGAGCTGCGTCACGATGACCGCGCCCTGCAGGCCGACCTGGAAGGTGACCGTCGAGCCCTTGGGCAGGTGGTTCTTCCAGAACTCCTTCGCCCGCATCGCCACCCCGGACCAGGCCTGCGTGTAATAGGGCTGGTAGCCGATCGTCAGGTGGACCGGCTCCCCGGAGGTGCCGGTCTCGGTGTTGGATTCACTGGCAGCAGCTCCGTCCTTGCTGTCGCCGCCACCACCGCCACCGCCACATGCTGGAGCGACCAAGAGTGCCGCAACAACCAGTGCTCGCCACTTCATCGAACGCCTCCCGTCCAGCATTTCGTCACGCTCCATTTCTCCTCTACGCCATCCGCTTCCAGGGCATCAGTTTGATGCTGATGCTCCGGACGATGGCGCTCGACACGTATCCCGCCACGCCAAGGCCGATCATCCCGACCACGACCTGAGGGATGGCACCGCCCAGGTAGGAGTTCCAGATGAGGAACCCGAGCCCGCCGCCTGCGCCGGTCGAACCTCCCTGCCCGCCTCCGGAGATCATCTCGGCGGCAACCACGACCTGCCAGGTGATTCCCATCCCGACCACGGCGCCGGTGGCGATGGACGGCAGGGTGGCAGGAAGGAGGATCCGGCGGAAGATCGTCTTCTTGCTCGCTCCCATGGAGCGCGCCGCCAGCAGGAAACGACGGTCGATCTGCTCGGCACCGCCAACCGTGTTGATGACGACGGTGAAGAACGCCCCCAGGAAGGTGACGAAGGTGATGGAGAGCTCCTGGGTGGGCCAGAAGATGATCGCCGCCGGCACCCAGGCCAGCGGCGGAATGGGGCGCAGGATCTCAAAGGGCGGGAAGCAGATGGCCTTGGCCGTGCGGCTCACCGCCATGAGCAGGCCGAACGGGATCCCGATGACCATCGCCGCCAGGAAGCCCCACATCACCCGCACGAAGCTGAGGTAGGCGCTCTGCCAGAAGCCGCCGGTGCCGACCAGGCCGACGAAGGCCGAGACGACCGAGGAGGGCGGCGGGAGGTTCGCCACCACCGGGACCGAGAATCCCACCCACTCGTCGAGGCTCGTCACCACCTGCCACACGGCGACGAAGGCAACCAGGCCGATGATCCCTCGCCGCAGCGAGGTGGCGCCGACCGCTTTGCGGACCCTTCCCAGCCCGCCCGCCGAGCGGCGCCCCGGCACGATCGCCGTTCCGAATGGGGAGGCCGGGGCAACGTCTTGACCCACCTGCTCCGCCACCGGGCTGGCGGCGAGAACCGGATCCGTGATCGTCTCATCGCTTTTCATCTCAGCCTCCGCGCTCCCTCGGTCACGCCATCTCCCGTTCACCGGCCTCGAACGCCCGTTGTGCCTCGTCGTGCACGGCGTCGACGACTCGGCCCATCAGGCCGCGGAAGTTGTCTGAGGTCAGCACTCGAAAGTCGCGGGGCCGGGGGATGTCAACGTCGATGCTCTCCTTGATCCGCCCCGGCCGCGTCGTCATCACGGAGACCTTGCTGCCGAGGAACACTGCCTCCTCGACATCGTGCGTAATGAGAAAGAACGTGACCTGGTTCTTGTCGTAGATCTCGAGCAATGACTCGTGCATGATCGACTTGGTGAGGTCGTCCATGCCTCGGAAGGGCTCGTCCAGGAGCAGCACCTTCGGATCATTGACGAGAGCCCGCACAATCTCCACCCGACGGGCCATGCCCGAGGACAGCTCACCCGGGTAGCTGTCCTCCAATCCCGACAGTCCGGCCTCCACCATCTTGTCCCGGGCGAGTTCCTGGGCTTCCTTTTTCGTCATCCGTCCCTGGATGACGGGACCGTACGTGATGTTGTCGAGCACTGTCTTCCAGGGGAACAGCGCTCCGTTCTGAAACACAACCACCCGATCGGCGCCGGGAGCCGCTTGCGGCTTCTTCGGTCCGCACAGCAACTCATCATCGAGATAGATCTCCCCTGACGAGATGCTGTGAAATCCGGCGATGGCGTTGAGCAACGTCGTCTTCCCGCATCCCGACGGACCAACGATCACATGCAGTTCGCCCGGAGCGATCTCGATTGAGCAGTCCTCGACTGCCGCCACCGATGTCCCCTCGGCGTCATAGATCTTGCTCACGTTGCGGATGCTGAGCCCGCCACGGAGTTGTCTGGTTGGCTGCATGCCGTGCCCGTCTTTCGTGGCCTCTCGTACCGGTGTGTTCATGGTCAAACTCTCGCCTTCCGAAGGATGCATGCTCACCCCGTCGAGAGCATCCGAGCGCGGTACTGCATCAGCCGGTGCCCTACCAACCGAATCAAAGCACTCGTGAGCCAGCCGACGAACCCCAGAGTGAACATGGCGATGACGATCGTTGGGTACCGGGCCGTCGTGTACGCGGTATTGACCAGATACCCAAGTCCGAATCGACCGGCGATCATCTCGCCGGCGACCAGCGAGAACCAAGCGACGCCCATGGCGATCTGGAGCCCGATGAAGACGTAGGGCATCGCTCCGGGTATGACCACGTGCCGGAAAACATCCTTCGGTTTCGACCCGAGGCAGTAGGCGGCGCGGATGAGGTCCCGGTCGATCGACTGCACCCCGAGAAGGGTATTGAGCGACGTCGCAAAGAAGGACGACAGGAATGTGAGGTAGATAACCGGTCCCTCCTCGCTCTTGAACATGAGAATGGCGAGAGGAACCCAGGCCAGGATCGGAATGGGGCGCAGCGTCTCAAAGACTGGAAATGTGAATTCCTTGAATTTGCTGTACCAACCCATGACGAGACCCAGGGGCACACCGAACACGAGGGAGAGCGAGAATGCGATGAGAACTCGCCGCAAGCTGACCCAGGTATGGGTGTAGTACTCCGCGGTAAATATGGAAACGCCAAATCTCGGCTTGCGTGCCGTCCACTCCGTGATGACTTCCCCGAGGCCCGGCATGTACTGGAAGCGCCAGAAATGGAGCACATCGACTGCGAGCACCCACAACGAGAAAAAGATCGCGAAGCCAGTCAGCATGAAGAGGGGTCGTGGACTTCGGATCCACTTCTTCAGACGGTAGGCGTAAACGCGCTTGGGTTTCCGTCCCACCTCAGGTTCGGCAGCGTGCGCCTCGGGTGCTGGACGCGCACTTGAGTCCGGCGCCTCCGAAATTGTGAGGGCGTCGGAATTTGTCTGCCTAGATAAAGACATGCTCCCCCCCGCTTCGGCTGTTTAGCCCTCTCGTCGAGAGTCGTCGTCGTCTCCAGCCGCTGCAGAGTAGCTATGATACGACAAATCCGCCCCTGCGCAACTCGCTGGATCTCGCGGCGGAAATAGGTTGGAGCGCGCTCTCAGGGCTCCCGGTGAGCCCGGACGATCTCCGGCTTCACCGGCCTTCGGCGCCGCTCCATGACAGAGGACGAGAGTAGGCCGTGGCTGAACGCGCCCTCCTTTTTTGATCGATCCCGCCGTGCTCTCCGCGAGCCCGGAATGTCACGACTATAACGCGTTAGCCCCGCCTAACCCCAGGCGCCCCCGAGGTCGAGGCGCCGCTCGCCGGTGGACCTCGTCCCCCAGGGCATCCATCCGCAGTCCGCCCTCAGGAACGGGCTCGCATCCTCTCCGGGTCACGCATCGGTGCCCTCCTCACCGTGCCCGGGAGATCTGCCGCCGGGACCCGCAACTGGACGCTGCTTCCCTCCCCTGCCGCGGCGCGTTCCACGACGCCGAGAGCGAGGATGGCGTCGAAGGTCGGGCTCCAGCACGAGCTGGTCACCAGACCCACGGTGTTGCCCTCTTTGGCGATCGGTGTCCCGGCCGGCGGGATCATCGTGTTGCCCTCGACGACGATCGTGACGAGACGGCGCCGAGGGCTCGCCGCCAACTTTGCCAAGGCGTCCCTGCCGATGAAGCGGTCTTTCTCCAGCCGGACGAGCCGGTCGAGCGAGACGTCGTAGGGGCTCGATCGGTGCGGGAGGTACTCCCGCCCGATCAGGATCAGTCCCGCTTCGATCCGGAGCGTCTCGGCTGCGGCCAGTCCGTACGGCATCGCCCCCGAGGCGAGCAGCGCGTCCCACAGCCCCTCCACCTGGCGCCCAGGACAGAACAGCTCGTACCCCAGCTCGGCGGAGTATCCGATCCGGGCGACCCAGCAGGATGCGCCGGCCAGCGATACGGGCTCGGACCAGAAGCGGAAGTACGGGAGGTGAGCGATGTCGGGCACGAACCGGCACAAGAAGTCGCGCGCGCCCGGGCCCTGGACCTGCAGACACGCCAGCTCGTCGGTGATGGACCGGATGTCCACGTCGAACCCGCTCGCCGCCTCCCGGAAGTGCTCACCGTCGCCGTCACGGGCCGTGAAGGTCCACAGCCGCCCCTCGGCCAACTTGAACACCGTGCCGTCGCCGATCAGCATTCCATCCGGATCGCAGAAGGGCGCGTAGCGGATCTGGCCCGGCTCAAGGACGCCGATGTCCGGCGTGAAGATGTGGTCGGCCGCCCGGGTGGCGTCCGGACCTCGGAACTCCCACTTCCGGAGAGGGGAGAGATCCCAGACGCCCACGTCTCGCCGAACCGCAAGGTGCTCGCGGACCGGATCCCCGAAGTGGTCCGCCCATAGCCAGCCTTCCCACTCCACGAACTCGGCACCGGCCCGGCAGAGCACATCGAACAGGACCGTTGGTCGGGCCTCGCGATCAGCCACGCAACACCGACACGAGGCCGAAGAGGCCGGCGAGCCAGACGGTCCCCAGCAGGACGTAACTGAAGACGCCCCGCGAGACGTGCCGGACGGACCACCCGCCGAGCAGGCTCCCCGCGAATGCGGCGGGGAGAAGTCGTAGGCCGCTCAGGACGAAGTCGGTGTGCAGGAGGCCCGAAATCGCCGCCGTGGTCAGCCCGAGCAGGTAGCTCACCAGATTGAACGTCGTGAGGGCGGCGCGGCTTTCCTGAACCGGCCACCTCTGGACCGAGGCGACGAGCGCCGGTGGAGGGCCTCCCATGCTGGTGCTCCCGTTGAGAAACCCTCCGATCAGTCCCCCGATCCAAACTGCCCTGGCCTCTTTCTTCAAGGGCGGTGGGAGCCGGACCAGCCAGAGAGTGGCGACGAGGAGGGCACTGGCGGTGATGATGATCCGAAGGACATGGGGACTGACCAGCGACAAGACGGCGATCCCGGCGGGTGTGCCCAGGACGGCGCCGCCGAGCAGCAGCCCGGCGCGCCGGCGTTGAAGGCCGCGGCGGCTTTCCAGGAGAACCACGACGCTCAAGGCCGCCCCGAGAAAGAGTGAGAGCAGGACGACCTGCTGAGCATCAGAGATGAAGAGGACCGAGAGCGGGGTGAAGACGACGGCGAAGCCAAAGCCGGTAAACCCCTGGACGTAGCCGGCGCAAAAGACCACGGCGAGGGCAAAACCCGTGACCTGGACGGAGCCGGCGGCCGCCACGGGGAGGGACGCGGCGAGACACAGCTGCAGGGTGCCGCCAGTCACGACCTCTGCCGGAGGGCGACCCAGCTGGCTCTGCCGGCACTGGCCGGCTCCTTGTGCGCCCCGCTCCTCTGCAGACGGAGCGAGAAGGTCATCCGGTCCGCCCGGTAGTAGAGGTTTTCGAAGTCGACCGGCGCGCCGTCCCGGGAATAGGTGGTTCGTTCGATCATGAGGAGCGGGGTGCCGCGCCGGACACGGAGGTGAGTGGCAATGGGCTCCTGGGCGGCGACAGCGCGGATGTGGTAGTCGGCCTCGTTCAGGGCAACTCCGAGGTCAGCCTCGAGAATCTCGAAGATGGGGCGCTGAGTAAGGTCCTCGTTGAGGACGCGCTGCCCGATCTCGAGGGGAAGGTGGCTGACGTCGAAAAGGATGGGCCGGCCGTCTGCCAATCGCACCCGCTCGATCCGCACGGCCTTGGAGCCCTCAGGGATGCCGAGCTCCTCGGCCACGACGACGTCGGCACTGGTCACCTCCGCAGAAATGACCCGGGCCTCGGGCTCGAGCCCGCGCGAGAGCATGTCTTCGACGAAGCCTGTCAGTTCGCTCAGTTGCTGGTCGATCCTCGGTTCCACGACCCAACTGCCCTTGCCACGCTTTCGCTCGATGAGACCCTCGTGGACGAGAGCGGCGAGCGCCTGGCGAATGGTCGTCCGACTCACGCTGGCCTGCGCGGCGAGATCCTCTTCGGGAGGCAGGAGATCACCGGGGACAAGCCGGCCGTCCGCGATAGCCAGCGAAATCTGCTCGCGAATCTGGTAGTGGAGCGGGACCGGGCTTGTAGGCGCCGGCGGGTCGAGGACAAAATTGTGACCCTTGGCTAGTGACATGGCCACAATAGTAAGACTCAGACACAGGGATTAGCCGCCTTCCGCGGTTCGGGTGGTCTCCCCGACGTCTTGAGTCGGATCGGTCCGGGAAGTTGCGGGACCTCGTGGACAGGGCGCACCAGACCTCGGCCCAAGGACATCAGGGCCTCAGCGGCCCGGTCGAACACGTACGGTGTTGGCACCTCATCCATTTCCGCCTTCGCCTTGCACCATACTGGTAATGATGTAACATTTCAATGATGCCAAAGGCGGTCTTGTACTCTTCGAGAGCTTGTCGTGGCGGCGGACTTCTACGCGCGGCTTCGTGCCGAGGCGGCTTCTCGGCCCGCGGACGGGCCGGCGGCGGCTCGCGCCAGGACAGGATCAGGGTTCGCGCCGCTCCTCAGCCGAGCCGGCAAGTGCGCGTAGGGAGTATGAGCCTGCTCCGGCAACGAGCATTCAGCCCAGGGCAGAAAGCTTGGGTCGAGTCGGAAATGCAAATCTCGCCAATCTCACTCGGAGGTGAAGGTAGATGACCGAGGTCGCCACGAGGACCCCCGTCATGCAGGCCGAGCGGAAGTTCCACATCATTGATACCGATGTCCACGAGCGGGCCGAACTGCCGGCGCTGCTCCCGTACCTCGACCCGATGTGGCACAAGTACATCACGGACTTCGGCTGGGTTCCCGACCGGATTCTGCCCTTCGCCCAGTACGCGGCCGGCGGGCTCGACCGCGCCGACGCCAAGTTGCCCGACGGCCGGCCTGCGGGCTGCGACTACCCCCTCCTGCGCCAGCAGCTCCTGGATGAGTACGACATGGACTACGCCGTCCTGACGGGCTGGCTGGATGCGTCGGCGCTCAATGGTGGATGGCCGGAGTTCAAGACGGCGTTGATGACGGCCTACAACGACTGGCAGCTCGACTGCTGGATCGCCAAGGACGAGCGGCTGATGGGCTCCGTCCACGTGAACTGTCACGACCCGGTGGGCGCGGCCCGCGAGATCGACCGCATCGGCGGCCACCCGCGGATGGCCCAGGCCATCCTCTACATCGGGGACAAGGCCTGGGGAGATCCCTTCTACCTTCCGATCTTCGAGGCGGCGGTCCGGAACAACCTTCCCGTGGGGATGCACCACAGCGAGAACTCCCCGACGGCCCTCGGTTTCCACCGCTACTACGTCGAGTGGCACACGCTCGTGCCTCAGGTCTTCATGTCCGAGCTGGTGAGCCTCATCTTCAACGGGGTCTTCGACCGGTTCCCCGAGCTCAAGGTCCTCATGATCGAGGGCGGGTTCACCTGGGTTCCCCACCTGATGTCGCGCGCCGACCAGCAGTACAAGCAGCTCCACTCCGAGGTGCCGTGGGTCAAGCGCAAGCCGAGCGACATCATTCGCGATCAGGTGCGCTTCTGCACCCAGCCGACTGAGGAGATGACCCTCGAGCGGTTCATGCAGATCGTCGAGTGGATGGAATCGGATGAGCTGCTCTGCTTCTCGACGGACTACCCGCACTGGGATTTCGACTCGCCGTACGAGGCTCTTCCGCTCGGCATTCCCGTCGAGCTGAAGAGGAAGATCTTCGCCGAGAACGCCAAGAAGCTGTACTCGAAGATCCCCGCGTTGGTCGGCTGAGCGAGCCAGGACGGGAAAGGGAGAATCGTCGATGAAACAGGTCGTGTGTCGTAAGGAGGAGCTTGGGCCAGGGGAGGTCATCTCCGGCCAGGTCGGTCCCATCCCGGTGGTGGTGATCCGTGCGAGTGACGGCTCGCTCTACGCACTGATCGCCAAGTGCCTTCACCAGGGGGGCCCCCTCGACAAGGGCAAGCTCTACGACCACATGACCCCGGTGGACGATGTCGGTTGCTACGTCCCGGACAAAGCCCATGAGATCCTCAAATGCCCCTGGCACGGGTTCGAGTACGACATCCGGACAGGCTGCGTGGTCGCGGACCCGAGCCGACGGCTTCAGCAATTCACGGTATTGGAGGAGGGTGACGAGATCGTCGTCGAGCTGGCCCCGCCGGCGCCGAGTCCTGCTGCTGCTTCGACGTAGGGCCTGGTGAAGCCAAGAGACGCAAAGGATAAGGAGAAGGGCGGATATGGCTGAGGCTGAGCAGAAGCCTGAGAAGAAGCGCAAGAAGGTCACCATCACGGAGCTCAACGCCAAGAAGGCGCGGGGCGAGCAGATCGTCCAGATGGCCATCTACGACTACCGGTCGGCAGTGATCGCCGACCGCGTCGGGATCGACATCCTCTGCGTTTCCGATACCGGCGGCATGATTCTCTTCGGCCATCCCGACACGACCCGGGTCACCTTCAATGAGGTCATGAGCATGGCCCAGGCCATCGACAGGGGCTCGAAGTACGGCCTCCGGATGGTGGACATGCCGTACTGGAGCTTCCATATCTCGCCTGAGCAGGCCGTCGAAAATGCAGGCCGGTTCTGCCACGAAGCTGGGGCCGAGGTCATGAAGTGCGAGGGGAATCAACACCACGCCAAGCACATCGAGGCCATCGTCAAGGCCGGGATCCCGGTGCAGGGCCATATCGGGATCACCCCCATGCGGATGCCGCAGCTCGGTGGCTTCCGGGCCCAGGGCAAAACCGCTGACCGGGCGAAGGAACTCGTCGACGACGCCTGGGCGATGGTGGACGCCGGATGCTTCTCCATCCTGTGCGAGGTCACGACCGAGGAAGTGTGCCAGTACCTGGCGGAGACGCTGCCGGTGCCGGTGATCTCACTGGGGGCGGGCAACAAGGCCGACGGCGTGCACATCATCACCAGCGATCTTTTCCACCTCTATGAGGAGCACGTCCCCCGCCACTCGAAGATTTACACGGACCTCATTCCGATCATGGAGGATGTGTTCGTCAGATATCGCGACGAGGTTCGGGACCACATCTACCCCGGGCCCGAGCACACCGTGTACATGCAGGAGGAGGAGCGGAAGGAATTCTCCAGGGTCGTGCAGTGGTCGCCGAAGGAGGGTGGCGCCGAGGGGACGTAGTTTTCGGGCCCCAACCAGGAGGAGAGGCCGACCGAGACGATGGAATTCGTCGAAGTGGCGAGCGTCGACGAGCTGGACGACGGCCAGATGGTCGGCTTCGAGGTGGACGAGAGGCGGATACTGCTGGCGAAGGTCGAGGGCGAGTTCTTCGCCATTGGCGCCACCTGCACCCACGAACGATCCAACCTCGACCAGGGGGCTCTGTTAGGGCACGTCGTCTACTGCCCCCTCCACTACAGCGCCTTTGACGTTCGTTCCGGTGCGGTCCTCGGGCCGCCCGCCGAGTGCCCCGTGCCCGCCCACGAGGTGAGGGTGGAGGACGGCAAGGTTCTCGTCTGCATTCAACCGCTCGACTCGGCGGCGCCGCGCCCGCCGGTGGCGGTGGCGGTGGCCGGAGACGGCGCCGGCGTCTCCCAGGACAGGATCACAGACGGCGCCGGCGTCTCCCACGACGCAGCTGCGGACGGCGCCGGCATCTCCCAGGACGCAGCGGCGGACGTGGTTGGCGTCTCCCATGGCGTCGCTGCCGACGACTCCGCGGCCGACGGCGCCGGCGACTCCCAGGACGGTGCTGGCGGCGGCGGCTCCCAGGCGGACCCGGAGCTCGTCGGGGCCGTCCGGAACCTGGCCGAGCGGTTCGCCGGTCTGGAACAGACGATGAAGGAGCTCGGCGGCGAACTGGCCGAACGGGTCGCGGGCCTGGAGGAGACGGTGCGGCAGCTCCGCCGCGATCTGGCGCCGGGGAAGCCGGCCCAGGCGTCGGCGGTGGGGGGCGATGCCTGGTCGCTCCAGGCACCCCGGTTCATGGGGCGCCTCCCGACCTCGGTCCGCCACCTGCCCGTGGCCATCGCCATCCCTGCCGCCATCGTCGCCCTGCTCGTCCTCACCGCTGCGGTGCTGTTCGAAAACGGCCCCGCCGTTCCCGACGGCGACATCCTCTTCGAGCACTTCATCGGCCATGGCTGGCTCGACATCTTCACCCTGTCCCTGGTGGGTGTGGTCGGTTTGCTGGCGGTCACGGGCGTCCGGCGCTTCTACCGGGCGCTGCAGGCCACGGTGCCCCCCGGCATCCCCCGCCAGCCCTTCGGTGGGGCCCTCCGGGAGACGGCCGGAGACGTCGTCCGCCATAAGGGCTTCTCCGACTGGACCTCCAGTGATGTCCGGCGGGGATCGCACCTGGCCATCTTCTATGGCTTCATCGGCCTCTTGGCGGCCACCACGGGCGCCGCCCTCTACACCGAGATCTTCCCCCTCCTCGGGATCAACTGGCACGAAAACGAGCTGTCCCTCCCCATCTGGGACCCGGTCAAGATCGTCGGCAACGTGGGCGGCATCGCCCTGCTCATCGGGTTGGCTCAGGTGCTCTCGGTGTGGCGCCGCCGGCCCCCCACCGCCAGGGCCACCTACTCCGACTGGTTCTTCCCCGGCTTGCTCGTCCTCACCGCCGTGACCGGGTTCCTCACCGAGATCCTCCGGTTCGCCGGCGTCCGGATGGCTTATCCGGCCTATGCCGTCCACCTGGTCTTCGTCTTCGCCCTGTTCGTCTACTTCCCATTCTCCAAGTTCGCCCACGTCATCTACCACCCGGCAGGACTGACGTTCGGCCGTCAGATCAGGAGGAAGCCGGCGGCGACGCCCGCACCCAGTGCCTCCCCGGTCGAGTCGGACGCCGCGGCGGTCTGATCCATGCTCGCCAGGTCGTCCTCCTGTCGCTCCTTTCGGAGCCGTCTGAAGCGTGGCAACCTCTTTCTTAGAGCTGGGT
>JBIOYN010000075.1:0-8826 GCA_044870155.1 Acidimicrobiia bacterium
CGGCGAGTCGCCCCCGAGGCCGTGAGCCGCTCCGCCGACGACCTGGCCGCCTTCATCCGCGCACGGACGGCGGTCCCGCTCCATGGCGGCCCGGTAGTCGTCCCAGTCCTCGTGCTCCCCCGCCACCCGGCGGTAGTACTCCACCAGGCCCTCCATGGCCTCGGGGAGCGACACGATGGCGGCGCGCCCGTCGACCTGGACCCAGGGGCCGTACCAGCTCTCACTGAACACGATCACCGATCCCCGGGGGTCGCGCCGCAGGTTCTTCACCTTCATGGCCGTCTCCCGGGATGAGATGACGACCATGCCCTCGGGATCGACGTCGGCGGCGACAGGGGACATCTGGGGCGTCCCGTCGGCCCGGTAGGTGGCCAGAATCGCCCGGTGGTTCTTCCTGATGAACTCGCGTGCCTCGTTGGCGTCCATGGGGCGCCACGCTAGCGGCGCCGGAAGACCCGGGCTCGGTGGTCGTCTCCCGACGCCGGACCGGCGCGGCTAGAACTCAGCCCGGACGCTTTCCCGGACGTTCCCGTTCTCGGGGTTGGTCATCGACCGGGAGCCGCTCCCGAAGCTGTTGCCGCCGTTGCGGTTCTGGAGCTGGGACACCTTGTTCTCGAAGGCGTTCCATGCTCCCTTGCCGGAACGGGACCCGGCCAGGAACCCCAAGCCGAAGATCGCCATGGTGGTGGGTTTGAACAGCTTCATCTGCGCTCCTTGGTTGTCAGGCCACACTCTCTCGGCGGGCCCAGGCTCGGTAGGCCAACAAGACGATCACCGCTCCCACGACCGAGCCGAAGAGTCCGACGGCCTCGTCGTCGAAGATGAGGTCGGCCAAGAAGCCGCCCAGGAGTGACCCGGCGAGGCCGAGCAGCAGGGTCCCGCCCCAACCCATGGGGTCGCGTCCGGGCACCACGAACCGGGCGATGGCACCCGCCACCAACCCGAGGATGAGCCAACCGATGATGCCCATGACAGCCGAACCTCCTGTACCGATGGTGTCTGCGCCCTGAGGATTCCCGTCCCGACGGCCCCAGAAACTCTTCACGTGCCGGCCACGAGCCCCTCGGCCCGGGGATCCGTGGCCCCGGCCAGGCCATCATGGTCGACCACGATGGCCTGAGCATGGCCCATGCGCTGATCCCAGCGGGCGGCGGGGCGGGCGTCGTGGCCCCGGCGCAGGAGGCCGTCCACGACGGGGGGCGGGAAGCGGCCCTCGAGGTGGAGGTGCCAGCCGTCCCGCTCCACCACGAAGCGGGGGGAGGACACCGCCACCTGCACGTCGGCACCTTCGTCGACCAGGCGGGACACCACTTGGACGTGGGTCTGGGCCTGGGCGTCGCCCCCCATGGCGCCGAGGACACACCAGGGCCGCCCATTCCGGAGGACCATGGCCGGCATCAGGGTGTGCAGGGTCCGCTTCCGGGGGGCGATCACATTGACATGGCCGGGGTCGAGGCTGAAGTAAGCGCCCCGGTTCTGGAGGTTGACCCCCCAGCCGGGGACGGTCAGGCCCGATCCGAACCCCATGAAGTTGGACCCGAGCAGGCTTACGGCCCGGCCGTCGCAGTCGACCACCACCACCGCCGCCGTGCCTCCGGAACCGGGGCCGCCGCCGGTGGGGTGGGACGCCTCGGGCCGGAGCTCGGGGAGGAAGGCCCGGGCCCGGGCGGGATGGGCCAGGGCCCCGGGGTCGATGGCCATGAAGTCAGGATCGGTGAGGTGGCGGTCCCGCTCCACCAGCGCCAGCTTGGTGGCTTCAACCAGGAGGTGCAGGCACGCGACGTCACCCACCGGCATGGCCGGCGCCGCCGCCTCCACCAGGTTGAGGGCGAACTGGGCCGTCGTCCCCTGGCTCGGGGCGGGGAGCTGCACGACCTCGACGTCGCGGTACGGGGAGGAGACCGGGGTCACCCACTCGCCGGAGTGATCGGCGAGGTCGCCCATGGCCAGCAGCCCGCCGGCGGACTGCACGAAGCCGGCCACCGCCTCGCCCAACTCGCCCCGGTACATGGCGCCGGGCCCGTCCTGGCACAGGGCGGCCAGCGTGCGGGCCAGCCCCGGCTGAACCAGCCGCCGGCCGGCGGCGGCCTCGCCGTAGACGGCGTACCACTCGCCCGGCTGCCCGGCGGCGGCCAGCGCCCCGGCGGCGATGCGGCCTGCGCCCTGAGCGGTCAGGGGCACGCCCCGCACGGCGTGGCGCCGGGCAGGAACAGCCACGTCGGCAAAGGACCGGGCGCCGAAGCGCTCGAGGAGGGCGAACCAGGCGTCGACGGCGCCGGGCACGGTGACGGTGAGGGGCCCCCGGACCGGCGGGGTGGCGCCGCCGCCGGCCGCCGCCCGTACGGCGTCGAGCGTGGCCGCCGCCGGCGCCCGGCCCGAGCCGTTGTAGGCGGCGAGGCCGTCGCCGTCCCATACCAGGGCGAAGCAGTCGCCGCCCGGACCCGACGTGTAGGGCGCCACCACCGCCAGGGCCACGGCGGCGGCCACGGCGGCGTCGATGGCGTTGCCGCCCGACGCCAGGATCTCGAGCCCGGCCGCGGTGGCCAGATAGTGGGGCGTGGCCAGTGCGGCGCTGGGAAACCGCCGGGCCTCAGGCCATGGTTCGCTACCCGGCACCAGGTCAGCCCGGCTCCGTCACCCGGTGCAGCTCAGCGGTCAGGTGCAGCTGGAGGGGCTGGCCGGCGGCGGCCATGTCCACCTGGTAGCGCAGCGCATCGGGCGCTGTCCGCTCGAATGTCCGCCGCAGGGCGGCGACTTCTTTGGCGGTGGCCGTCCGGCCGATGACGGTGGCGGCGAGCTCGATGCGGTCCTCCCCCACCGTCCCTTCCTGGATCTCGGTGATGCCGGTGGGATGGGCGAGGACGACCTCCAGGCGCCCGTCGGGCTTCGGTCGCCAGTAGCCGGCCTCGGCGTGCAGCGGCCGCCCGTCGTCGAGCGCCCACGTGCGCTGGGTGTAGGCCAGGAAGGGCTTGCCCACCTCGCCGAAGCGGATCTCCTCGCCGTAGGCGAAGCCGGTGATGGTGGGATAGACGCCCGTCCCCTCGCCGCGCCACGTCCCGATGAGGAAGGCGATGGGGGCGAGGTCGGGATGCACCGACCCTCGAATCTACCGGGCGGATCTAGGCGGCGGCTTCGAAGGTGCAGACGAGGGCGCAGCGCTCCTCGCCTTCGAGCATGCAGCGGGGCTGGACGATCCGCACCCGCTCGCCGTACCAGTCGGCGGCGCCGGTCACGAACCCCTCGGCCAGGGCGCACAAGCGCCGGGTCGAGCGGTAGCCGAGGACGAGGTCGGCGTCGGGGCCGCTCTCGAGCACCTCGAGGTCCAGCGGGCCGTTCTGGGCCCCGGCCGGCGGGCCGCCCGGGTGCAGCAGCTGGTTGAGAGTGAGGAGGAAGGACTCGGCGCTGCGGTGGGGAGCGAAGATCATGGGGTAGCGCTCGGCCAGCAGCGGCACCGCCGCCCGCCCGAACCACCGGAGGCGCTCGGGGGCGCTGGTCTCGGGGTCGACGGGCAGGGCCTCGAGGAGGACGAACAGGTCCTCGTCGGGGTAACGGTCGAAGGGCAGGTAACCGGACGAGCCGACGTGGGCCAGCATCGACGCCCACGCGTCCGGCCCGAAGCGGCGCACGACCGCCTCTTCGAGCAGGTTGAAGATGATGCCCGTCACAACCAGCCCTTTCGGCAGGTCTTCGGGGCTTCCCTCCAGTCCCGCGCGCGTTTTGCCCCATCTCTCGCTGCCCGAAGCGGGCGAAGGAGGCACGAACGAACCGCCGGTATCCACGACGGCGATATTAGGTAAGACTGGTCTTACGTACGTGGATTGGCACGCACGAGCTCCACCAGGTGGCCGTCGGGATCGGCCACGTAGGCGGTGCGCTGGCCCCAGGGTTGGTCGGTGGGCGGGCGGACCCCCCGGGCGCCGGCGGCCACCAGCTCGTGGTAGGCGGCGTCGACATCGCGGACCTTGAAGCCGACCTCGAAGGCCGGGGCGTCGGGTGCCGGCGCCTGGAGCGGCAGCCCGAGCGTGGCCGCCATGGCGTCGCGCTGGTAGAGGGCGATGCGGGTCGTCCCCGTGTCGAGCTGGGCGTAGGGGCCGGAGCGGTGTCCGAGGGGCAGTCCCAGCACGCCGTTCCAGAACCGGAGCGAGGCGTCGAGGTCAGCCACCACCAGGACCACGTAGTCCGGGGCGGAGAGCTCCACGGTGCGGCGGTAGGTCAGCTCCGGTTCTGCAGGGCCTCGATGAGCTTGGGCATCACCTTGTGGACGTCGCCCACGATGCCCAGGTCGGCGATGCCGAAGATGGCCGCCTCGGGGTCCTTGTTGATGGCGATGATGTTGTCGGAGCCCTTCATCCCCACCATGTGCTGGGTGGCACCGGAGATGCCGGCGGCGATGTAGACCTTGGGCTTGACCGTCTTGCCCGTCTGGCCCACCTGGTGGGAGTAGGGGACCCAGCCGGCGTCGACGATGGCCCGCGACGCCCCCGCGGCTCCCTTGAGCAGCTTGGCCAGGGACTCCACCAGCTGGTAGTTCTCCGCTCCGCCCAGACCCCGCCCGCCGGAGACGACCACGGCGGCCTCCTCCAGCTTGGGGCCTTCCTGCTCGGCCACGTGGCGATCGAGGACGCGGGCCTCGCCGGCGTGGCCGGTGTCGACGGCCTTGACCGGCACCACCTGGGCCGCTCCCCCGCCACCGGGCTCGGCCGTGAAGGACTTGGGCCGGAACAGGGCCAAGTGGGGCTTGGGGCCCTTGAAGGCAGCGTCGACCAGGGTGTTGCCGCCGAAGATGGCGGTGCCGACCTGGACGGTGTCGCCATCGGCCTCGAAGGACATGCCGTTGGAGAGGACGGGCGAGTCGAGGCGGGCCGACAGGCGGCCGCAGACGTCGCGGCCGTCGTAGCTGGCCCCGAAGAACACGGCGTCGGGCTGGTGCTCGCCGATGAGCTCGGCCAGGGCGGCGGCGGCGGGGGGGCCGAAGAGGGCGTCGCCGGGGTCGAAGGCGTACATGGTGGTGGCGCCGTGCTCGCCGATGGGGCCGGCCACCGAGTCGGCGTCGGCCCCGACGTAGAAGGCTTCGACGGTCTCGGCCACCGAGCGGGCCTTGGTCAGCAGCTCGCACGTCATCGAGGTGGGCTTCCCGGGGGCGTCGGATTCGGCGAAGACCCAGACTTTGGACAGACCCATGATTCCCAAGCCTCCTAGATGACCTTGAGCTGCTCGAGGAAAGCCACGATCCGCTCGTGGGCGGTGCCGTCGTCCTCGATCTTCTCCCCCGCCTGGCGCTCCTCGGCCTGGCGGATCCCGGTGATCTCCTGACGGGCGCCACCCCAGCCCACCTGGGAGTCGTCGAGGCCGAGGTCGGCCGCCGTCACCTCTTCGACCGGCTTGTTCTTGGCCGCCATGATCCCCTTGAACGACGGGTACCGGGGCTCCACCACGCCCGCGGTCACGCTGACCACGGCGGGCAGGGGGGCCTGCACGGTGTCGTAGCCCGCCTCGGTCTGGCGCTGGATGGTGACCGTGCCGTCGCCGATCTCGATGTGCTTGGCGAAGGTGAGCGACGGCCACCCCAAGAGCTCGCCCACCTGGGCCGGCACCGTGCCCGTGTAGCCGTCGGTGGACTCGGTGGCGGTGAGCACCAGGTCGACGTCGCCGGCCTTCCTGATGGCGGCGGCCAGCACCTTGGCCGTACCCAGGGCGTCGGTTCCCACCAGGCTCTCGTCGGAGACGAAGATGGCCTTGGCCGCGCCCATGGCCAGGGCGCTGCGCAGCGCCTGGGCCCCGAAGACGGGAGCCATGGAGACGACGGTGACCTCGCCCCCGCCGGCCTTCTCGGCCAGTTGCAGGCCCATCTCCACGCCGTAGCTGTCGGACTCGTCCATGATCAGCTTGCCGGCCCGCACGAGTGTCTTGGTGTTGGGGTCGAGCTGCCCCGGCATGGCGGGGTCGGGGATCTGCTTGACGCAGACGACGATGTTCATGGGACTCCTTGGAGCCGTCGCGTTCGGTGGCGTTATCGGGGCGCCGTGGTCCGCCCCGGTTGTGGTGGCGGCGGGGTGGATTCTTGCTGGTAGCTCGCGGACGGGTCGAAAAGAGAGTCCGGCCCGGGGCGACCCCCGGGCCGGACGGATGTGCGGGATGAAGGGTGGGTCAGACCGGGTTCGATGCCGAGCCCTTGAGACCGGAGACGATCCCCCGGGCCAGGTCCCGGGCCGCCTTCAGGTCACCCCGGGCCGAACGCAGCTCCTCCCGGGCGGGGCTGAGGACCTCGTGGTCGGCGTTCCAGTCGGCGGGGGTCAGGTCCAGGATGCTGTCCGGGACTCCCGAGGCCGTCTCCCGGGCGGAGTCGACCTTGGCCCGCAGGGCCTCGAGGTCGGCCCGGGCCTGGGTGACGTCCTGTCCCTTGGCCTCGGCCTTGTCGATGGCGGACTCGAGCCGGTCGGCCACCCGGTCGAGGCGGTCGGCACCGGCCACGGCGGTGTCGGCGGCGACGACCAGCCGGGTTCGGGGCAGGACCAGGGCGAAGACGCGGTGGTCCTCGAAGATCGACCGGCAGTGGGCCCGGAGCGCCTCGGGGTCGGTGTCGGCGGCGATCTGGGCGTCGAGGGCGGTGAGACTGGCCACGGTGTCGTCGATGATCCCGGCCAGGGTGGCCTCGTGGTCGTCGGTGACGTGCTGGGCCCCGGCCAGGCGCTCGGAGGCGGTGTCGAGGGCGGTGAGCCGCTTGGTGATGGCCTCCCGGCAGCGGGCCTTCAGGGCCTCGGGATCACGGGTGCGCTCGGAGAGCGCCGGGCGGCTCCGGCCCGCGTCGGCGGCGAAGGCGGCGGCGGGGACGGTGACGATGAGGCCGGCGCCGAGGGCGGCGGCGGCGAGGCGGGTGCGGAGGGCGGTCATCAGAAGTCTCCTTCGGGGGTGGCGAGGTCGAGGTCGGCCTCGGAGAGTCGGGCGTCGAGCTCGGCCAGGTCGGCGTCGAGCTGGGCAAGGTCGATGGTCGCTGCGGGGTCGTCCACCGCCGCCGCCGGGTCCGCGGGACCGGAACCGGACGCCGGGGTGGAGGGGGCGGTGCCGCCGCTCGCCACCGGGTCGGCAGGGGGAACCGCCGGCTCGGCGCCGGCGGTGCTGTCCGGGTCGATGTCGGTGACGATGGCCGCCGGACCGGCGGGGAGCTCCGGGCGGCCGCCCGTCCCGCATCCCGCCGTCAGAGCGACCAGCGGGAGGGCGAGGAGGGCGGCCAGGCAGCGGGGGCGGGGGCGGGGGCGGATGTTCGTGTTCACAACCAGATGGTCGGCCCGCAATGTGAGGAGTTTGTGAAGCCGCCGTCAGGCGGTCATGAGGGTCCCCCTCATTCCAACCGGCGTTTCTCAGCCCCACCTGTCGGGGGTGAGAAACGCCGGTTGGGCTACCGTCCGGCGCGATGGCGGAGACGGTGGACGTCCTGGTGGTGGGGGGTGGGCCGGCGGGCGCGGCGGCGGCCATCACCGCCGCCCGGGCCGGGCGCTCCGTGCTCTTGTGCGACAAGGCCACCTTTCCCCGGGACAAGACGTGCGGGGACGGACTGACCGCCGACGCTCTGCGCCGCCTGGAGGACCTCGGGCTCGCCCCCGAGGAGGTCGACGGGTTCACGCCCGTGCGCGACGTCGTCGTCCGCTCCCCCAGCGGGCGGGTCGTCGAGCTGCCGCTACCGGCAGATGGTCTCTACGCCGCCGTCGCCCCCCGGGCCACCCTCGACGCCGCCCTCTTCGACCTGGCCGGCCAGGCCGGGGCGGATCAGCGTGCCGGCGCCGGCCTCGAGCAGCTCGACGTCCGGCCCGACGCCGCCCAGGCCCGCCTGGCCGATGGGACCGAGGTCAGCGCCGCTCATGTGGTGGCGGCCGACGGCGTGTACTCCACCGTCCGCAAGCTGCTCGGCAACGGGCACGCCGGTGGCAACGACGAGAGCACCCGCCCCTACCTCGGGGAGTGGCACGCCTTCCGCCAGTACTTCAGCGGCGTCGACGACCAGCGCCTGTGGGTGTTCTTCGAGCCCGACCTGCTCCCCGGCTACGCCTGGGTGTTCCCCCTGGGCCAGGGCCGGGCCAACGTCGGTTTCGGGCTGCCGCGGCGCCCCGGAGTGTCCGTCCGGCCCATGGCCGCCACCTGGCGGGAACTCCCCCACCGCCCGGCGCTCCAGACGGTGCTGGCCCACGCCGAAGCCGAAGGTACGCACCGGGCCTGGCCCATCCCCGCCGACCTGCGGCGGGCACCGCTCAGCACCGGACGGGTGCTCTTCGCCGGCGACGCCGCCGGCGCCACCGACCCCATGACCGGCGAGGGCATCGCCCAGGCGCTGGCCACCGGAACCATGGCAGTGGAGGCGATCCTGGCCGGCGGCGGACCCGGCGACATCGCCCGCCGGTACGACGCCGCCGTCGAGCACCACCTCGGGCCCGACCTGCGCTTCGCCGCCAACCTGGGGAAGATCCTGCGCTCCCCCCTCGGCGCCCGGACGGCGGTGCGAGCCGCCGGCCTGACGGACTGGACGCGGCGGAATTTCGCCCGCTGGCTGTTCGAGGACTATCCCCGGGCTCTCGTGCTCACCCCGGGGCGTTGGCGCCGGGGCGCGATGAGCGCCCCCGGCGCCTATGCGCGACCGGGGAGCGGCTGAAACGTCTCCACCAGGCATGTCCACGGAACCCCCCGCCGAAGCAGCAACCAGCCCGCCGCCGCGCCGTCGGCTGCGCGCCGTGCTGCTCCTGGCGACGCGGGCCGGCGTCGCCATCGCCGGCCTGCTGGTCGACCGGGCCATGACCGCCGAGCACCTGAGCACCGGCAACGGGATGAACCGCTTCC
>JBIOYN010000076.1:0-5266 GCA_044870155.1 Acidimicrobiia bacterium
CATGAGGAGGTTGACGGACATGGCGCCCAGGACGGCGTCGTGGGGCGCGGCCCCGCCGATGGCCTCCCAGGGGCGGTAGGCGCCGGCCACCAGGGGCGACTCCCGGGGGGCGCCGAAGCAGTGCACGGCCACGTCCACCAGGCGCGCCAGCTCCCGGGCCAGGTACTCGACATGGACGCCCGCGCCGCCATAGATCTCGGGCGGGTACTCCCGGGTGAGCAGGGCGACTCGCATCACCGGGCGGGGCCGGGCATCCGGTCAGGCTTCAGGAATCTTCTCTCCCTTGCCGATGACCACGATGCCGTGCTCGGAAACCGTGAACCGGGCACGGTCGGCGTCCGGGTCCAGACCGATGTGGGCCCCCGGGGGAACGTGCACGTGCTTGTCGATGATGGCGTTGCGGACGATGGCGCCCTGCCCCACGACCACGTCGTGGTGGAGGACGGAGTTCTCCACCAGGGCATAGCTGTCCACGATGACGCCGGGTGAGATCACGGAGGAGCGGACGGTGCCGCCGGAGATGATGCTGCCGGCGCACACCATGGAGTCGAGGGCCTGGCCCGTCCCCTCGATCCCCTGGAGCACGAACTTGGCCGGCGGCAGCGTGGGGAGCGAGGTGTAGATCGGCCACTCCCGGTTGTACAGGTTGAAGATGGGGTGCACCGAGACGAGGTCCATGTGGGCGTCGTAGTAGGAGTCGATGGTGCCGACGTCGCGCCAGTAGCCGTGGTCCCGTTCGGTTTCGCCGGGGACGTGGTTCTTGGAGAAGTCGTAGACGTGGGCCTCGCCCGCCGCCACCAGGGCGGGGATGAGGTTGCCGCCGATGTCGTGCCTGCTGCCCTGGTCCTCGGCGTCCAGGTTCACGGCTTCCACCAGGTTCGAGGCGGTGAAGACGTAGTTCCCCATGGAGGCGAAGATCTGGTCGGGAGCGTCGGGCAGGCCCTGCGCCTCCGGCGGCTTCTCCTTGAAGTCGACGATCCGCGTGCCCTCGCCCACCTCGATGACCCCGAGGTGGGGGGCGTGGGAGCGGGGGACGCGGATCCCGGCCACGGTGACCCCCGCCCCCGAGGCGACGTGCTGCTCCACCATCTGTTGGGGGTCCATGCGGTAGATGTGGTCGGCGCCGAACACGATGATGTAGTCCGGGTTCTCATCGTGGACCAGGTTGAGGTTCTGGTAGACGGCGTCAGCCGAGCCGGCGAACCACCGTGGGCCCCGGCGCATCTGAGCCGGGACCGGCGTCACGTAGCTCCCCAGCAGGGTCGACAGCCGCCACGTGCGGGTGATGTGGAGGTCGAGGCTGTGGCTCTTGTACTGGGTCAGGACGACGATCTTGAGGTACCCGGCGTTGGCCAGGTTGGAGAGGGCGAAGTCCACGATCCGGTAGTGCCCCCCGAAGGTCACCGCGGGCTTCGCCCGGTCGGCGGTGAGGGGGCCGAGGCGCTTGCCCTCCCCGCCGGCCAGCACCATGGAGAGCACAGGCTGCCGGGCCACGGCGGTACCGTACTCGGATGAGGATCGTGCTCGGCTCAGACGAGCGGACGGTGCTCACCGACGCCGTGGCCGAGGATCTGCGGGGCCGCGGCCACCAGGTCACCCTGGTGGGCCCGCCCGGGGGCGAGAGCCTCGACTGGGTCGACGTCGGCCGGCGGGTGGGGGAGCAGGTGGCCGGCGGAGAGGCGGACAGCGGCGTGCTGTTCTGCTGGACGGGGACGGGCGCGTCCATCGCCGCCAACAAGGTTCCCGGGATCCGCGCCGCCCTGTGCACCGACGCCGAGACGGCCCGCGGTGCCCGGCGCTGGAACGACGCCAACGTGCTCGTCCTGTCGCTGCGGCTCACCAGCCCGGTGGTGGCCGGGGAGATGCTCGACGCCTGGTTCAGCACCGGCCCCGACCCCGACGAGACGGCCAATCTGGCGAAATTGGAGCCCTAGGGCAAACGGGAGGACTGCGCGCGGAGCGCGCGAATCCGACCATTTCCGGCACTTCGCCCTTTCTCATAACTTCCGCCTGGATAAACAGGAATCGAGCAATCCAGGCGGAAATCACTAGGCACGCTGTTGACCACTCAGAGTGACCTTCCGAAGGGGATACGGTCGTGCCACCCTCGTTCCGGCGCCGGTTGGGCGCCATCTTGATCGCGGTCGCCGCCCTCGCGGCCCACGCCACCGTGGATTCCTCGGCGGCCGGGGCCGACAGCGGCTACTGGCTGGTTGATGCCAAGGGCAACGTCTACGAGTTCGGCGGCGCGCCCTTCGCCGGGTCCGCCACCGCCACCGCCCCCGTCGTGGCCATGGTGCCCACCCCGTCGGGCCAGGGCTACTGGCTGGCGGCGTCCGACGGCAGCGTGTACGCCCAGGGCGACGCCCCCTTCAAGGGGTCGATGGGTGGTCACGCGCTCAACCAGCCCGTCGTCGGGATGGCGGCCACCCCCTCCGGTGACGGCTACTGGCTGGTGGCGGCCGACGGCGGGATCTTCACCTTCGGCGACGCCGGCTTCGAGGGCTCGCTCGGCTCCATGCGCCTGAACAAGCCGATCGTGGCCATGGCCGCCACCCCCTCGGGTGACGGCTACTGGCTGGTGGCGGCCGACGGTGGGGTCTTCACCTTCGGTGACGCCCCCTTCAAGGGGTCGATGGGGGACAAGACGCTGGTGGCTCCGGTGGTCGGGATGGCGGCGGCCCCGTCCGGCGACGGCTACTGGCTGGTGGCGACGGACGGGGGCGTGTTCACCTTCAACGCCCCGTTCTTCGGCTCCGGGGCCGGCTCGATGTTCGACGGCCCCGTCGTCGGCATGACCATCGTGCCCGACGGCAGCGGGTACTGGCTGGCCGATTCCACCGGCGACGTGGCCAGCTTCGGATCGGCGGTGTTCTCAGGCGAGGCCGATGAGTGCCCGCTGCCGGCCGGGATCGTGGCCATCGCCGCCAGCGGCGCCGGGACGGCGGTCACGCCGCCCCCGGCCCGGCCCAACTGCGGGCTGCCCAGCACGTCCACGACCACGCCTCCGCCCTCCGGCTCGGGCGGGTCGTTCCAGATCGGCCTCATCGGCGACACCGGCTACACCTCCGACCAGGAGTCGATGCTGCGGCGGGCCCGTTCCCACATGAACACCTTCCCGTTGGGGTTCGTCATCCACGACGGTGATTTCAAGTCCGGCGGCTCCTCGTGCTCCAACTCCAAGTTCCAATCGGCCAAGGACACGTTCAACGGGTTCAACGCGCCGTTCATCTACACGCCCGGCGACAACGAGTGGTCGGACTGCAGCGATCCGCTCGGGCGCCTCGACTACCTCCGGGACCTCTTCTTCTCCTCCAGCCAGTCGCTGGGCAAGAGCCGGATCACGCTCACCCGCCAGTCCGGGTACCCCGAGAACGCTCGTTGGGTTCGGGGCAACGTCGTCTTCGCCACCGTCAACCTGCCCGGGTCCTTCGGCACCAGCCCCAGCTCCAGTGAGAGCAGCGCGCGCATCAGCGCCGACGTGAAGTGGATCAACGCCGCCTTCGACCAGGCCGCCCAGCTCGGGAGCCCCGGGGTCATGATCGCCTGGCAGGACAACCCCTTCGGCAGCGCCGAACCCAAGACCCTGGCCGCGCTCAAGTCCCGGACGAAGTCATTTGGCAAGCCGGTGGTCCTCGTCCACGGGGACACCCACAATTTCCAGATCGACCATCCGTGGAGCGACGTGCGCAACTTCACCCGGGTGGAGACCTACGCCACCACCCAGAGCGACCACTGGGTGCTGTGCACGGTCGACCCGTCCAGCTCGTCGGTCTTCAGCTTCAAGAGCAAGACGGCTCCCTGATCCGGGTGCCGGCGGCTGGTACCTTCCAACTCCATGGTGTTGGCGGCCGCGGCGAGACGAGCGCCGGTTCCCAATCTGTCGTTGGAGCAGGCCTGCTTCGAAGCCGGTGACGGCCTGGTGTGCGGGATCGACGAGGTCGGCCGGGGGGCGTGGGCGGGTCCGGTGACGGTGGGAGCGGTGGTCACTTGCCCCGACCGGCCCCGCATCCTCAAGGTCCGCGACTCGAAGGTGCTCACCGTGGAGGAGCGGGAGGCGCTCTATCCCCGCATCATCCGCTGGGCCCTGGCCTACGGGGTGGGCCATGCCAGCGCTGCCGAGTGCGACGACCTGGGGATGACGGCCGCGCTCCGCCTGGCCGCCGAGCGGGCCCTGGCGGCCCTGGACGGGGTCAAACCCGACCGGATCATCCTCGACGGCAACCACGACTACCTGGGCCAGCCCGACCGGGTGCGGACGGTCATCGACGGGGACGCCCACTGCCTGTCGGTGGCGGCGGCGTCGGTGGTGGCCAAGGTCACCCGGGACCGCCTGATGGCGGCCGAGGCCGAGTGCTACCCGGGCTTCGACTTCGACTCCAACCGCGGCTACCCGTCCCCCCGGCACAAGTGCGCCCTCCTCGGCTACGGAGCCACGGCCATCCACCGGCGGTCGTGGATCTACATGGAGAACCTCCCCTGGGCCTTCCCCCCGGCGGCCCAGGGCGCGCTGTTCTAATGCCCCAAATGGAACGGGGGTCGTTGACTCCCCCCGCCCACGCTCCGTAGCGTCTTCTCGATGGCCTGGGCCGTCGACGACTTCGTACTGTCTCTCACGGCCGCCAGCCCCCACACTCGAGCGGCCTACCGGCGCGATGTCACCCAGTTCACCGAATGGTGCGGGCGAGGGGGCGTGGACGGCCCCGGGGCGGTGGACCGGCTCCTCCTCCGGCGGTACCTCGCCTTCCTCACCACCAAGGGCCTGGCCCGGCGGTCCATCGCCCGGAAGGCTGCGGCCCTGCGCTCCTACTTCGGCTGGTTGCGCCGGCGGGAGATGATCGGCACCGATCCCAGCCGGAGCCTCCGGGCGCCGGCCGGCGAGCGGCGTCTCCCCCGGGTGCCCCGGGCGGCGGAGATGAGCTCGATGCTGGACGGCCTGGCCGCCCCCGCCGGCCCCGTCCGGGACACTGCGGTGGCGGCGCGCGACGTCGCCGTGCTCGAGCTGCTGTACGGAACGGGGATCCGGGTGGCCGAGCTGTGCGGCCTCGACCGCGCCGACTGTGACCTCGGCGCCGGTTCGGTGACCGTGCTGGGCAAGCGGGCCAAGGTCCGGCGGGTCCCCATGGGCGGGCCGGCGGCCGGCGCCCTGGAGCACTGGCTGGCCGCGGGCCGCCCGGTCCTGGCCCGGGCCGATTCGCCCCCTGACGCCTGCTTCCTCAACTCGGCGGGCCGGCGCCTGTCGCCCCGTGACGCCCGGCGCATCCTG
>JBIOYN010000077.1:0-6343 GCA_044870155.1 Acidimicrobiia bacterium
GGCCCGCTCGGCCAGATCCCTGATCTCCCGGGCCAGCTGGCGCAGGCGCTTGCCGTCGGCCGACTTGATCACGGGCACGATGAGGCCCTTCTCACCCAAGTCGACGGCGATGCCGAGGTGCACCGACCCGTGCACCACCAGGCTGTCGCCGTCCACGCTGGCATTGAGGCGGGGGAACTCGGCCAGGGCGTCGCACACCGCCCGGGCGATGAAGGGGAGGTAGGTGAGCGAGAACCCCTCCTTCGACTTCCACTCCTCCTTGGCCGCCACCCGGGCCCGTTCGACGGCGTCGAAGTCGACCTCGACGGCGGTGAGCTCGTGGGGGCTGGTCGCCTTCGACCGCACCATGTGCTCGGCCGTCCGCCGGCGGATGTTGTCGAAGGGGATGACCTGGTCGCCCGACGCCCGCCCGACGGGCGCGGCGGCGGGCTCGGGTGCGGGTGCGGGCGCGGGGGCAGGGGCAGGGGCCTCCTCGGCGGCGGGGGCAGGGGCCGCCGCCGGCGGGGCCTCGGCCCGGGTGGGGGCCGGGGCCGCCGGCGCCTCCGCCGGCCGTGCCCCACCGCGGCGCTTGTCGATGTAGGCGAGGACGTCGTTGCGGGTGATCCGCCCGCCCTCGCCGGTGCCGGGGATGTCCGTCGGGTCGAGCCCGTTCTCCGTGATCAGCCGGCGGACCACGGGCGAGAGGAGCATCCCCGCCGCTCCGCCGTTGCCGTTCCCCGTCCCCGTCGGCTCCGCCTCGGGCTCGGCCGCGGCCGTCTCCTGCTCGGGGGGCGGCGGTGGGGAGGCCGCCTCCGGGGCGGGCGCCGGTTCGGCTTCGGCCTTCGGCGCGGCGGCAGGTTCCGCCTCAGGGGCCGCCTCCGCCTTCGTTTCCTCCGGGGCCGCTTCGGCCTTGGTCTCCTCCGGGGCCACGGCCTTGGTCTCCGCCGGAGCCGCCTCGGACTTCGTCTCCGCCGGGGGTGCTTCGGCCTGGGCCGCGGCCGGAGCCTCGGCGCCGTCGCCCTCGCCACCGGGGGCCTCCCCGGGAGGGGCGTCGGTGAGGACGGCCAGCCTGGTCCCCACGGGCACGGTCTCGCCCTCGGGCACCAGGATCTCGGAGAGATATCCGCCGCCGGGCGAGGGCACCTCGGAGTCGACCTTGTCCGTCGACACTTCGAAGATCAGCTCGTCCGGCGACACCTGCTCGCCGATCTGCTTGAGCCACCGGGTGACGGTGCCTTCGGTGACCGTCTCCCCCAACTGGGGCATGGTGATGTCCACGGGGCCTCGCTTTTCCTTTTCCTTCTAGCCGTGCAGGCTGCGTCCGGTGAGGGACAGGGCCGTCTCGCCGAACACCTCGGAGAGGGTCGGGTGGGGATGGACGAAGGCGGCCACCTCTTCGGGCAGCGCCTCCCAGTTCACTGCCAGGTAGCCCTCGGCCAGCAACTCCGTGGCCCACGGGCCGGCGATGTGGACCCCGAGGATGGGGCCGTCGCGCTGCGCCACCACCTTCACCAGCCCGTCAGCCTCGCCGATGATGAGCGCCCGGCCGTTGCCCATGAACCGGTGGGCGGAGGTGACCACGTCGTGGCCGGCCTCCCGGGCCTGGGCCTCGGTCAGGCCACAGAAGGCGACCTCCGGGTGGCAGTAGATGCCCCAGGGCACCTTGGTGTAGTCGATGGGCACCACCCGCTCGCCCAGAATGGCCTTCACCGTGACGATGGCCTCGGCGAAGCCGACGTGGGCCAGCTGGGGGGTGGCCACCAGGTCCCCGACGGCGTAGACGTCCTCGACGCTGGTGCGCATGAGCCCGTCGACGACCACGAAGCCGCGGTCGTCGACCGCCACGCCGGAGCCCTCCAGCCCGATGTTCCCGGAGCGTGGGCTCCGGCCCACACTCACCACCACGAGGTCGACGGCGAGGCGCTGCTCGCCCTTGCCGGCGTCGTAGCGGACGGCCACCCCGTCGCCGTCGGGCTCGGCGCCGGCCACCTTCACGCCCACCAGCGTCTTGATCCCCCGCTTGCGGAATGCCTTCACGACCACATCGGCGGCGTCCTTGTCGACCCCGGTGAGGATCTGGGGCAGGGCCTCGAGGACGGTCACCTCGCTGCCCACGTCGCCCAGGAAGGAGGCGAACTCGCAACCGATGGCGCCTCCGCCGATCACCGCCACCCGGGGCGGGATCCGGTCGAGCTCGAGCACATGATCGGACGACATGATCCGCTGGCCGTCGAAATCGAAGCCACCGAGTGCGCGGGGCGCCGACCCGGTGGCCAGCACCAACGCCCTGGTGCCGGTGATCTCGGTGCCATCGGAGACCCGGAGCGTCCGGCCGGCGGCGTCGGCCACGGTGCCCGTGCCCGGGAACACCGTCACCTTGCGGCCCTTGAGGACGGACTCGAGGCCCTTGGTGAGGCGGTCGATGACGGCCTGCTTGCGCTGCTGGGAGACGGACAGGTCGAGGGCGGGCTGGCCGGCGTCGACGCCGAACTCCTTGGCGCCGCCCACGGTCCGGAACACCTCGGCTGTCTGGAGCAGCTCCTTGGCCGGGATGCAGCCCCGGTGCAGGCACGTTCCGCCCACCCGGGCCTCTTCGATCATCCCCACGGACAGGCCGGCGGCAGCCCCGTAGAGGGCGGTGGCGTAGCCGCCGGGGCCGCCTCCCAACACCACGACGTCGAATTCCTGGGCCATCAACGCCTCCCACATCGGGGTTCGTGCCCCTCAGCATAGGACCGGCCGGACCCTCCTGAGATTTGCCGAGTCGTACACATGTTCGGTACCACGTGCCCGGCTCGGAGCAGGCCGCGTTGCTCCCCTTCCGCTTGTCGCCCATCTCCCGGAGGGGGAACATGGTTCTTGATGAACGGTCCCGCCACGAGCTCCGGCTCAAGCTCGAGCAGGTTCTCGGCCCCGAGCAGGCCGCCACGCTGATGGAGATGCTGCCACCCGTGGGCTGGGCCGACGTGGCCACCAAACGGGACCTCGATCAGCTCGAGCAGCGAATGGATCTCCGCTTCGAAACCGTCTCCAGCGAGATCCGCGCCGTCGAGGAAAGGCTTCGCGGCGACTTCGCCCATCAGACGCGGACGATCGTTCTCGCCATGCTGGGAAGCTCACTGGCCATTCTGGCAACGACGCTGGGCGCCGTGTTCGCCACGACCTGATCGGCCTCAGTTCAGCAGGATCTGGAGGGCGCCGGCCACCAGGATGGCCACGCCGCAGGCCAGGGCGGTGAGGATCAGGAACCGGGTGCTCACGCGGCCCCATGATCCCCGAAGTGCGACCCGGATATCGCAATCGGAGCCGATCGGGCCGCATAGAGTGCTGAGGCGTCGCCCCTCGAGGATCGAGCCGCCGTTGTCCCTGGCCAGCCGCTTCGAAGAGAAGAACCCCCTCCCTGAAGGCACCCTGGCCGTGGGGGCGGGCCTCATCGTGAGCGGCATCGCCGCCTACGGCTTCCTGGCCATCTCCGCCCGGGCGCTGGGACCGTCCCGCTACGCCCCCCTCGGCGTCCTGTGGGCCCTGATGTTCGTGGCCGGCCCCGGGTTCTTCCTCCCCCTGGAGCAGGAGGTGGGCCGGGCCCTGGCCGAGCGTCGGGCCCAGGGTCTGGGCGGCGGACCCCTCATCCGCCGGGCGTGCCTGGCGGGCGGCGCCGTCGCCACGATGCTGGTGCTGGTCACGGCGGCCAGCAGCAACCTCCTCCTCGACGAGCTGTTCGACAGCAAGATGCTCCTCCTGGCCGGTTTCATGTTCGGGCTGACCGGCTACTTCACCGAGCACCTCCTCCGGGGGACGCTGTCGGGCAACGGCCGGTTCGGCACCTACGGCGTGGTCATCGGCGCCGAGGCCGCCCTGCGCTTGGCCGCCTGCGTCGCCCTGGCCGTGGTCGGGATCGACACCGCCGGTCCCTATGGCCTCGCCCTGGGCCTGGCTCCCTTCGCCGCCACCGCCATCGGGGTCCGCCGGGAACGCCACCGCCTCGTCACCCCCGGGCCCGACGCCCCCTGGGCCGAGCTGACCGCCGCCCTCGGCTATCTGCTGGCCGCCTCGGTGCTGGCCCAGCTGCTGGTGAACTCGGGCGTGCTGGCCGTCCAGCTGCTGGCCTCGCAAGGCGAGTCCGAGGTGGCGGGCCGGTTCCTGAACGGGCTCATCATCGCCCGGGTGCCGCTGTTCATGTTCCAGGCCGTGCAGGCCTCCCTGCTGCCGGCGCTGGCCGCCCACGCCGGCGCCGGCCGGCACCACGACTTCCGGGCCGGGCTCAAGCGCCTGCTGATGGTGGTGGTGGGCATCGGCGTGCTCGCCACCATCGTGGCCTGGGCCATCGGCCACCAGGTGGTGGACATCCTCTTCGGGGCCGGCTTCGAGCTCTCCCGCACCGACCTGGCCTACCTGGCGGGCGCCAGTGCCGCCTACATGCTGGCCCTGGCCCTGGCCCAGGCCCTGATCGCGCTGTCGGCCTACGCTCGGGTGGTCGCCGGCTGGGCGTCGGGCATCATCGCCTTCGTCGTCGTCACCGCCACCCAGTCCGGGCTGCTGCCCAGGGTGGAGCGCGGCTTCCTGGCCGGCGCCTCCACTGCCGCCGTGGTCATGGGCGTGCTGCTCGCCACCCGGATGGCCAAGGGGATCGTGGCCACGGCCGACGAGCTGACGGAGGCCACGTTCGAGGTGCCCATCGAGCCGTGACTGAAATCGAGCCGCGAGCCCACGGCTTCAGCCGTGGTCAAGGCGACAGCCGGGGCGCAGCCCCGAAGGTAGTTGTCGTACCCGGCTGCGAGAATGTGGTGGTGGGCTACCGCTCGTCGAACAAGACGGCGTACTCGGCGAAGTACCACCTGATCTGGTGCCCGAAGTACCGGCGGCGAGTGCTGGTCGGTGCGGTCGAGGAGCGGCTCAAGGAGATCCTCGGGCGGGTGGCCCAGGAGGTCGGGGCGGAGATCATGGAGGTCGAGGTGATGCCCGATCATGTCGAGCTGCGCGTCGAGATCCCGCCGGCTGTCGCGCTCTCGAAGTTCATGCGGGTCGCCAAGGGCCGCTCGTCTCGGCTGGGCCGGGCCGAGCTGGCGGCGTTGGGACGGTTGCCGTGCTTGTGGGGCCAGTGGTGGTTCTGCTCAACGGTAGGTGGGGCGCCGCTCGAGGTGGTCCGCGGTAACGTCGAGAACCAGAAGCGGGCCGGGTAGCGGTGGCGTTCCGGTACCGGCTCTCCCCGGCGGACGACCAGGCCTTGGTGTTCGCCCGCCATTGCGCCGACGCCCGTTTCGTGTGGAACCTGGCCTTGGAACAGGCCAACTGGTACCGGGCGGGGCGGGCGACACCGGGCGCGGGGGAGCGGATGCGCCAGCTGGCCGAAGCCCGCCAGGGCACGTGGCTGGGGGAAGGCTCGTCGTCCGTGCAACAGCAGGCCCTGCGGGACTTCGACCAGGCGCTGCGGAACTGGTGGGCCGGCACGCACCGGCGTCCCCGCTGGCGCAGGAAAGATGTCCACGAAGGGTTCTGTGTCCGAGACGTCAGGGTTCGGCGGATCTGCCGCAGGTGGGCCGAGGTACAGATCCCCAAGGTCGGCTGGGTCCGCTTCCGTCTCACCCGGAAGCTCGGGGACCACGGCATGGCCCGGGTCACGAAGGACCGGGCCGGCCGCTGGCATGTCTCGTTCTCCGCCCCTCAACCGGCCGTCGACCGTACCGACACCGGAACCGCGCTGGGTGTCGACCTGGGTGTGGCCCACACCGTCACCACCAGCACCGGAGACCACCTCGACGTCCCCGGTTTCCGCCCCGGCGAGGCGGCCCGCCTGCTCCGCCTCGAACGCAAGAAGGCCCGCCAGCGCAAGGGCAGCGTCCGGTGTGCGAGAACCAAGCACGCCATCGCCGCCCTCCACGCCCGGGCCGCCGACCGCCGCAAGGACTGGGTTGAGAAAACCTCCACAGACCTGGTGCGGGACCACGACCTGATCGTCTTCGAGGACCTTCGAGTCCAGGACATGCTCCGCTCCGGCCGGGGCACGCTCAGCCAGCCTGGCCGCAACGTGCGTGCCAAAGCCGGTCTCAACCGGCGCATCGCCGCCGCCGGCTGGTCGACCCTGATCCGGCGTACCACCCAGAAGGCGGAGGCGTCCGCCGGCTGCAAGGTGCTCCTGGTCAACCCCCGCCACACGTCGCAGCGCTGCTCGGTCTGCGCCCACACCGACCCCGGCAACCGCCCATCCCAGGCGGTCTTCTCCTGCCTGGTCTGCGGCCACGCCGAGAACGCCGACGTCAACGCGGCGAAGAACATCCTGGCGGCAGGGCTTGCCGCCACTGCGCGTGGAGGGAGGCCCGAAGTCAGGGCGCCCGACGAAGCGCGAACCACCGGACGGGAGGCGGCA
>JBIOYN010000078.1:0-12079 GCA_044870155.1 Acidimicrobiia bacterium
GCCCGGGCGTCGGACAGGGGTACGACCTCGTCCTGGTCGCCGTGGATGAGCAGCAACGGCCGGGGCGCCAGCTTGGCCGCGCTGGCCAGGGGGGACAGCTCGCTGAATCGCCTGCCCCAGGCCGTGGGGTCGGGCGGGAAGTCGCTGCGCCGGATGATCCCCATGTCCCGGGCGTACTCCAGCACCCGGTTGGGGTTGGCGGCCCAGTCGGCAAAGGTGGCCGGGGCGGCCAGGGTGGCCACGCCCCGCACCCGCTCGTCCTCGGCGGCCATGCAGATGGCCAGCGACCCCCCGGCGCTCGAGCCCGCCAGCCACACCCCGCCGACGTCGTCCCGCGCCGAGAGCAGGTCGACGGCGGTCCGCATGTCATCCGTCCACCCGTCCAGGGAGAAGTCGCCCTCGGACATGCCCGTGCCCCGGAAGTTGAAGGTGAGGACGGCCCAGCCCGTCTCCCGGGCCAGGCGCTCGGCCAGCTCCGGGTAGGTCGAGGCCGCGCTCTGCCCGCCCCGGGGCCCCTGGGGGAAGCCGTGGCACAGGACCAGCCCGGGCACCCGGGCGAAACCCGGGGGCCGGGCGTAGTGCGAGGCGAGACGCAACCCGTCCGAGGTGAATGACTCGTGCATGTTCCTCTCTTATCCTGGCGTGTCGTGGAACCTGACGACGTACCCGTCCTCAACCTTCCCGGCTCCGCCATCCGGGCGCTGGTGGCCGGCGAGCAGGTCGCCGACTTCCGGGCCCCGGGTTCGAGCCCCCCGCCGGACGCCCGGCGTTTCTGGCTCGCTCCCGACGGCACCCGGCCCGAGCTCAAGGCCGCCTACCGCCGGGCCCGGGAGCTCTCCCTGCCCGAGGAGGAGCCGCCGCCCGGAAAAGTCAGGATCGACGGCTGGGCCGAGCTGGTGGGGCGGGCCACCACCCGGCTCGACGATCAGCGGATCGCGGCCCTCAACTCCAAGACGGTGCTCGACCTCGATGCCCTGGCCGGTGCCGCCGCCGGCGGCGAGGTCACCGTCCTGGCCCTGCGGGCCCACCGCCTGGTGGAGCCGCTCACCGTGGACGCCGACGGGGCCGGCCTGCCCGCCGACCCGTCGACGGAGAAGACCGACGTGGCACTGTCCGACATCGCCTTCGACGCCCGCCTCAAGGGCCTGGCCGACGCCCTCCCCGGGGGCCTCTCCGCCCGCTGACCGCCGCTTCCGGCGTACCTGACGGGCGAGGGGTGCCGGTAAGGAACGCAGGTAAGTGCGCGGCGACGCTGGTCAGAGGTTCTGGCGTTCCTGAAGGGCGACAGGTGCCCGTCAGGAGCGCCGGTTGCACCCACGCCTCTTCGTTGCGCCTTTGCCGTTCGCCGCGACTACGCGGTCTTGACGGGAGTGCAGTGGCGGCAGGGCCGGTAGCCCCGGTTGGCCGCCTCGGGGACGGTGTCCGGGCCGAAGGCGGCGAAGCGCTCAGAGGCCACCAGCTCGTCGATGGCACAGGCGTCGGTGGCGGAGTCGAGATCGTGGACGACCCGGCTGCGCTTGTCGCCCACGTAGCGGTGATGCTCGAAGCGGGTGGGACGGCTCACGGGCTGCCTCTTCGAAACCAAACGACCCGGGGGCCTCCGCAGAGGCCCCCGAGGTCAGAAGTCGGCTGTTTCACGCGCCGTCCCGGACTGCAGTGGGTGGGACCAGCTCCCACTCGGGATTCGACGCCAGTGCAGCGGGGAGATTCCGCTAGGCGGTCCAGCCAAACGGCCTAGTGGCCGCGCACCTCCGGGGTCCCAGATCTACCATCATGCATTGTCTGGACCACCTCCTTTCTCCGTTGCTTCTATTAATACCAGTTAGGAGGGGGCATCGGGATCAATATCGTCGGCCGGCGGACCGACGGCACCGATGGAGCGCAGGTACGCCAGTTGCGTCTCGATCACGGCGTGGACCTGCTCGGGTGAGAAGGCGAGCCCGGCGGCGCCGGCCCGCTCCAGGATCCAACTCACCGTCTCCGACCCGCCGATCACCACCGGCGCCGTCACCTGCGCGGACGAGCCGTTGCCGGAGACGCCCTTGGCCCGGAAGTACTGCATCTGCAGGTCGAGGATCTTCCGGACGTCCTGGACCGTGAGGGTGGCGGCGGCCTCGTCGGCGATGTGGGTGACGACCCAGTCCAGCGCCTCGTCCATGTCGAAGGTGGGTCGGGGTGGCATGGCCGCCAGCCGGCGGCTCTCCCGCAGGACGGCCCACGCCGCCACCAGCAGGACCAACCCCACCGCCAACGCCCCGAGCACCACGGCCACGGCGGGTCAGGCTAACGGGCGGTCGGGGGTCAGATGCCGATGCGCTGGGCCAGCAGCTCGCGGTGGTAGGTGGCGTCACCGAGCAGGATCTCGGAGGACTTGGCCCGCTTGAAGTACAGGTGGGCGTCGTGCTCCCAGGTGAAGCCGATCCCTCCGTGGATCTGGATGTTCTCGGCGGCGGCGTGGAAGTAGGCGTCGGAGCAGTAGGCCTTGGCCAGGCTGGCCACCACCGGCAGCTCGTCGTTGTCCTCGGCCGCCGCCCACCCGGCGTAGTAGGCCGCCGACTTGGCCGATTCCACCTCGAGGAGCATGTCGGCGCACTTGTGCTTGATGGCCTGGAAGCTGCCGATGGGCCGGCCGAACTGGACCCGGACCTTGGCGTACTCCACCGACATGTCGAGAACGCGCTGGGCGCCCCCCACCATCTCGGCGCACAGGCACACCGCCGCCTGGTCCAGGGTCTTGGACAGGGCCCCCCAGCCGGACCCCTCTTCCCCCAGCAGCTGGGCGGGGACGCCGGCGAACTCCAGCTTGGCCTGCTTGCGGGTCTGGTCCATGGTGGGCAGCGCCGTGCGGGTGAGGCCCTCGGCCCCGCCCTCCACGGTGAAGAACGAGATGCCGTCGGTGCCCTCGCTGCCGCCCCGGCGGGCGGCCACCACCACCAGGTCGGCGGTGTGGCCGTCGAGGACGAACATCTTCGTGCCCGACAGGGTGTAGCCACCCGAACCGTCAGACCCATTCCCGGCAGGCACAGCTTCCATGGTGATCCCGGAGGCGTCCCAGCGGCCGTTGGGTTCGGTGAAGGCGAGGGTGGCGATGGTGTCGCCGGCGGCGATGCCGGGCAGCAGCGCCTGCTTCTCGTCCTCCGTGCCGGCATTGAGGATGGCGTTGGCGGCCAGGCACACGGAGGCGTAGAAGGGGGCGCACAGCAGGGCCCGTCCCATCTCCTCCAGCACCACCACCAGCTCGACGAACGAGTAGCCCTGGCCGCCGTAGGCCTCGGGGATGTGGAGGGACTGCAGCCCCAGCTCCTTGCCCATCTGGGCCCACACCGCCTCGTCGTAGCCTTCGGTCGTCTCCATCAGCCGCCGGACCTCGGGGATGGGCGACTTGCCCTCCAGGAACCGCCGCACGGAGCGGCGCAGCTCCTCCTGCTCCTCGGAGAAAGCAAAGTTCACGCGCTCGACCTTTCCTTCTCAGCGCGGTTCCCGGGGCAGCCCGAGCACGCGTTCGCCGATGATGTTCTTCTGGATCTCGGACGAGCCGGCGTAGATGGTCTCTGCCCGGGAGAACATGAAGTTCCGCTGCAGCTCGTCCATCTGGTAGCCGTCTCCGGCCAGGATCCCGGCGGCGGGACCGAGGATGTCGAGCCCCAGCTCGCCCAGGTTCCGGTGCCACGTGCTCCAGTACAGCTTGCCCACGGACGCCTCGGGGCCGACCACGCCCGTCTGGGCCAGGGCCGTCACCATCCGTAGGCCCGAGTAGCTCATGATCTTCACGCCGGCGTAGGCGTCGGCCAGACGCTGGCGGATCAGGGGGTCGTCGGTGGCGCCCACCTTGCGGGCCACGTCGACCAGCTGCCAGAACTCCCGCTCGAAGGCGATCTGCTGGCCCAGGAACGCCGTCCCCCGCTCGAAGCCGAGGGTGGCCATGGCCACCTTCCAGCCGCCGTTGACCTCGCCCACCACCATGTCGGCCGGGGTCCGGGCGTCGTCGAAGAAGACCTCGTTGAACTCGCTGGTCCCGGTGGGCTGGCGCAGGGGCCGGACGGTCACGCCCGGTTGGTCCATGGGCACGAGCAGGTAGCTGATGCCCGCATGCGCGGGGGCGGTCGGGTCGGTACGGGTGACCACGAAGCACCAGTCGGCGTGGTGGGCGAAGGTGGTCCACACCTTCTGCCCGTTGACGATCCACTCGTCGCCGTCGAGCACGCCCCGGGTCTGCACCGCCGCCAGGTCGGAGCCGGCATTGGGCTCCGAGTAGCCCTGGCACCACAGCTCGGTGGCCTTGAGGATGGGGGGCAGGAAGCGACGCTTCTGCTCGTCGGTGCCATAGGCCACCAGCGTGGGGCCGAGCAGGCCCTCACCGAAGAAGCCCACCCGGACGGGGCCATCGGCGCGGGCGTATTCGGTGGAGAAGATGACCTGCTCGAGCACCGACGCCCCCCGGCCCCCGTACTCGGTGGGCCACGACAGCCCGATCCAGCCCGCCTCCCCCAGCTTGCGCTCCCAGGCCAGGGCCAGTTGCCAGTGCTCGTCCCGGTCCACGCCCCGCCCGCCGCACAACGGGGAGAACTCGGACGTCAGGTTTTCGGCCAGCCAGGTGCGGACCTCGTCGCGGAAGGCGGCCTCGGCGGGGGAGTCCCGGAAATCCACGTCCGTGACGGTACTACTAGACCGGGCGGTCAAGAAAAATTCGGCGCCCCTGAGTTACCCCTCGAGGGCGACCAGGCGGGACAGCCGGTCCCGGTCGTCGCCGTCCATGGTGGGATAGGCCAGGCGGTACTCCCAGCCGTCGCCGGAGAGGTCGACGGTGATGACCCGGGCCGGCGTCACCACCGCCCCGCCGTCGGGCAGGTCGATGGAGAGCACGGGGTCGGAGTCGTCGGGCCAGGGGCGGTCGGTGGTCACCCGGCACCCGCCGGTGGACAGGTCGATGGTCTCGCCGCTCACGATGGTGGGCACGGCCCGCTCCCCCATCCCCATGCGGACGGGCAGGGACAGCCGGACCCGGGGCGCGGTCCGGCGCTGGATGCGCTCCACACCGCCGACGTCGAGCACCAGCAGGCCGTCGGGCTCCATGGTGGCCTTGGCCGAGAGCCGGTAGAGGGCCTCGGGGGCGAAGATGCTGGCCACCACGTCGGTGACATCGGCGTCGGGACGGGGCGAGGCGCCCAGGTCGACGACGATCCGCTCGTCGGGCACCACCACCCCGGTCAGGCAGTCCCGTCCCGGCGACGCCCCCACCGGTTCGATGAGTGCGATCTGGCCGGGCGTGGGCTTCCACTGCTCCGTCTGCGCCGCTGCCGCCATAGCGACCTCCTCCCCTGCTTCAACCCAGGGTACGGGACCGCTAGCTTGTCCTGCATGCCGCGGCCCGCGCATTTCGAAGATGCCCGCCTCCGGATCGAGAAGATTGTGGTCGGTCCGTACGAGAACAACGTCTTCGTCCTCCGGGACAAGGGCACCGGCGAAGGGCTCATCATCGACGCCGCCAACGAGCACGACCTGCTCATCCCCGTGGCCCGGGCGGCCAACGTCCGCCGGGTGCTCACCACCCACGGCCACTGGGACCACATCCAGGCCGTGACCGCCGCCCGGGACGCCGGCATCGACGTCGGGGTGGGCCCCGCCGACGCCGACATGCTGCCCGGCTACGACTTCGTGGTGGCCGACGAGGACGTCATCCAGGTCGGTGACCTGCGCCTCCACGCCCTGCACACCCCCGGACACACCCCGGGCTCGGTGTGCTTCACCCTGGAAGGGTGGCCCATCCTCTTTTCGGGCGACACCCTCTTCCCCGGCGGCCCCGGCGCCACCCAGAGCCCGAAGGCCTTCGCCGAGATCATCCGCTCCCTCGACAACCGCCTGCTCCCGCTGCCCGAGGACACGCTGGTGCTGCCCGGCCACGGGCTCGACACCACCATCGGCACCGAGCGGCCCCACCTGGGCGAGTGGGCCGAGCGGGGGTACTGAGCGCCGGAGAAGGCCCTAGAACGTCGCTTGACGAGGGGTGTGGACCACGGTCAGGCCCGGAGGCGACTCCAGGACCTCGCAGTGCTCGCCCTCCACCCGCACCGAGAGCAACCCGCCCATGAGCGGGATCTGCTCCAGGGTGAGCGAGCCGATCCAGGGCGGCACCGCCGGCGCCAGGTTGATGAGGTCGTTGCGGATGTCGGGCTCGAACCGGAGCATGGTCCGCAGGAACAGCAGCGGGGCCGCCGCCGCCCACGCCTGGGGTGAGCACGAGGTGGGATAGGCCACCGGGAAGCGGAACTGGGAGCGGGGCAGGCCGGCGAACAGCTCAGGGAGGCGGTCGTCAAAGAAGGGGGCGGCGGCCACCAGCCCCTCCATCACCTGGTGGGCCTCGTCGACGAAGCCGTAGCGCATGAGCCCGGCGGCGGCGATGGCGTTGTCGTGGGGCCACACGCTGCCGCAGTGGTAGCTGATGGGGTTGTAGCCCTTCACCGACTCGTCCAGGGTGCGCACCCCGAAGCCGGAGAACAGCCCCTCGGACAGCAGGTGGCGGGCCACCAGCGGCGCCTTGTCCTCGTCGACGATTCCCGTCCACAGGCAGTGGCCCATGTTGGAGGCCAGGGCGTCGACGGGCGTCTTGTCGGCGTCGAGGGCCATGGCGAAGTACCCGGCCCCGGGCAGCCAGAAGTCGCGGTTGAACGCCTCCTTGAGCGCCGCCGCCCGCTTGCGCAGGCGCTCGGCGGCGGCGTGGTCGCCGGCCTCGGTGGCGAAGTGGCTGCGGGCCACGAAGGCGGCGTACACGTAGCCCTGGACCTCGCACATGGCGAGGGGTGGGCGGGCCAGGCGCCCGTCGGCGAAGCGGATGGCGTCCCAGGAGTCCTTCCAGCCCTGGTTCACGAGCCCCCGGTCGGAGGCCCGCTCGTATTCCACGTAGCCATCCCCGTCCCGGTCGCCGAAGCGGTCGATCCACTCCAGGGCCCGGTCGGCGGCGGGAAGGAGGGCGTCGACGTCGCCCCGGCGGTTGCCCCAGCGCTGGAGCTCGCCCAGGACCATCACGAACAGCGGGGTGGCGTCGGCCGTGCCGTAGTAGATCTTGCCGCCCCCGAGCGAGATGCCCGCCGCCTCCCCGAAGCGCATCTCGTGGAGGATCCGCCCCGGCTCCTCCTCCGTGAGCGGGTTCACCTCCCGGCCCTGGAAGCGGGCCAGCGTCTGGAGGGTGCCGAGCGCCAGGTCGGGGTCGACCATCATCGCCATCCACGAGGTGATGAGCGAGTCCCGCCCGAAGAGGGTCATGAACCACGGCGCTCCGGCGGCCACCACCGCCCGGTCGAGATGGTCGGGATCGAAGATGCGCAGGGCGGCGAGGTCCTCGGTCGACCGCAGCAGGAGGGCCTGGAACACGTCGTGGTCGGTGCGGATGACGGGCAGCTGGCGCCGCCACGCCTCCAGGCGCTCCACCGGCGTGGCCCGGTCCACGGGGACGCCGCAGCGGTAGCGGGGCTCGATGGGCTTGCCGTCGATCACCGGAGTCACCTGCAGGCAGGTGGACCACTGCCCCCGGGCGGGGATGATGAGCTCGTAGGAGGCGATGTTGCCGTTGATCTTGGGGGCGGTGGAGAAGTCGATGTACGCCGCCCGCTGGAGGGCGCCACGCTTGAAGGTGAACGTCATCCGGGCCCGGTCGGACTCGAGGCCCAGGTCCCCGGAGCGCTCGCTCCTCCCCTCCTTGACCTCGAAGAGGTCGGCGAAGTCACAGCCCAGCGTGAGCTCGATGGCACAGAAGGCCGGCTCCTCGCCGAAATTCCGGACCACCAGGTCCTCCCGCATGCCCCGGCCCACGTAGCGGTGGCGGAAGACGACCAGGTGGGAGTCGGCCCGGCCCCGCAGGGGGTGGTCGCGCAGCACGAAGGAGGCGGAGAAGGGGTCGGTGGCGGTGGCGGCCAGCGGCTCGGGCACCTGGCCGTTGACCCGAAGCTCCATCTCGGAGAGGAACCGGGTGTCCCGGTAGAACAGCCCCTCGGGGAACGAGGAGTGCATGTTGCCCGTCCGCCCCGAGATGCAGAAGGCGGGACCCTCCACCAGGGTGACGGTGCCCCCTCCCCCGCCCAACGATGCGCTCGCCGCCGACGTCCACGGGCTCACCATGGCGCCACGCTAGTGGCGGGCCGAGACGGTCGACCTACTTGCAGTGCTTGGCGTCGTAGTCCGAGATCCGGGTCTCGTCGAAGGACTCCATGGCCGAGAAGTCGCCCTCGGCCGCCTTGCGGAAGGCCTCGACGCCCTTGGCCACGTCGTCCTTGATCTCGGCCGGCGCCGCTTCCACGAGGGCGGCCAGATCGTCGCCGTGGTCCTTGAACAGGTCGGCGAACCCCTTCTTGACCTCTTCGTCGGTGTCGGCCTCGGCGCTGATGAGCGCGTCGCTGGCCTTGTCGAGCCGTTCGCTGATGGAGCAGTAGCGCTCGACGCCACTCTCCGACGCCTCCTCGCCACCGTCACCGCCACCGCCGCAGCCGGTGAAGCCGAGGACTCCGACGACCAGGCACAACCAGAGCTCCCTCACGCGCGCCACGCTAGCCTTTTCCACTACGGGCGTAGTGGAATTAGACTCGGGTCAATGGCCGACACCACGGACCCCGTTCTGCTCATCGACGACCTCCACGCCGGCACCGAAGGCGCCGAAATCCTCAAGGGGGTGTCGCTGGCCGTCGCCCCGGGCGAAGTGCACGCCCTCATGGGGCCGAACGGCTCGGGCAAGTCCACGCTGGCCAAGACGCTGCTGGCCAGCCCGGCCTACGAGGTGTCGTCGGGGCGCATCGTGCTCAAGGGGGAGGACATCACCAACCTCCCCACCGAGGAGCGGGCGGCCCGGGGCCTGTTCCTCGGGTTCCAGCACCCCGAGGAGTTCCCGGGCGTGACCCTCATCAACTTCCTGCGCCAGGCCATGTCGGCCCGCAAGGGCTTCGACATGTCGGTGCTCGAGGTCCGCCTCGCCCTCATGGACTGGATGGGGCGCCTGGGCATCGACCAGGCCTTCAGGTCCCGCTACCTGAACGACGGGTTCTCCGGGGGCGAGAAGAAGCGGACGGAGATCCTCCAGCTGGCCCTGATGGAGCCCGACGTGGCCGTCCTCGACGAGACGGACTCGGGCCTCGACATCGATGCCCTGCGGATCGTGGCCGGCGGGATCAACGAGGTGCGCAAGGAGCGGCCCGCCGTGGGCGTGCTGCTCATCACCCACTACCAGCGCATCCTGAGCTACCTGACGCCCGACGTCGTCCACATCTTCGTGGACGGGCGGATCGTGGAGTCGGGCGGGATGGAGCTTGCCGAGCGGTTGGAACGGGAGGGCTACGAGGCCTTCCGACAAGCCGGGGTTTCATAATGGCGACGCGGGGGGCGACGTCGATGCAGCAGTTCAAGGGGGACTTCCCCATCCTGGAGCGCCAGATCAACGGCAAGCGGCTGGTGTACCTGGACTCGGCAGCCACTTCCCAGAAGCCCACGGCCGTCCTCGACGTCCTGGAGGACTTCTACCGCCGGCTCAACGCCAACGTGCACCGGGGCGTGTACACCCTGGCCGAGGAGGCCACCGCCGCCTACGAGGGCGCCCGGGCCAAGGTCGCCCGCTTCGCCGGAGCCTCGGAGCGGGCTGAGATCGTCTTCACCAAGTCCACCACCGAGGCCGTCAACCTGGTGGCGCACAGTTGGGCCCGCTCCCAGCTGGGAGCCGGTGACGTGGTCGTCGTCACCCAGATGGAGCACCACGCCAACGTCGTGCCCTGGCACATGCTGGCCGCCGAGCGCGGCGTCGAGCTGCGGTGGGTGCCCATCACCACCGACGGCCGGCTCGACACCAGCGACCTCCCCCGCCTGCTCGACGGCGCCAAGCTGCTGTGCGTCACCGCCGTCTCCAACGTGCTGGGGACGGTCAACGACATCGCGCCCCTGTCCGCCGCCGCCCACGACGCCGGCGCCCTCATCCTGGTCGACGCCGCCCAGGCCGCCCCCCACCTGGGGCTGGACGTGGGCGCCTGGGATGCCGACTTCTGCGCCTTCTCGGGCCACAAGATGCTGGGCCCGACCGGGATCGGCGTGCTGTGGGCCCGCCGCTCGCTCCTGGAGCTGATGCCGCCCTTCATGGGGGGCGGGGAGATGATCACCGACGTGTCCTTCACCGGGTTCACCCCGGCCGAGGTCCCGTGGAAGTTCGAGGCCGGAACCCAGCCCATCGCCGAGGCGGTGGGGTTGGGGGCGGCCATCGACTACCTCGGCGCCGTGGGGATGGGCGACATCCGGGCCCACGAGATGGCCCTCACCGGCTACGCCCTGGAGGCGCTGGCCGAGCGCTTCGAGGACCGCATCACGGTTCACGGCCCGCCCGAACCCGAAGCCCGCTCCGGGGTCATCTCCTTCGAGCTGGCCGGCATCCACCCCCACGACATCGCCCAGGTGCTCGACGCCGAGGGCGTGTGCGTGCGGGCCGGCCACCACTGCGCCAAGCCGCTCATGCGGGTGCTGGGCGTCCCAGCCACCGCCCGGGCGTCGTTCTACATCTACAACGCCGAGGCCGACGTCGACGCCCTGGTCGACGCCCTCGTCGCCGCCGAGAAGCTGTTCGCCTGAGGAGACCTGACACGCCATGGCCGGCCTCGAGGACCTGTACCGGGAGATCATCCTGGACCACTACCGCTCGCCCCGGAACCGGGGTGAGCTGCCGGTACCCCCCGCCCGTAAGCTGGAGGGCTTCAACCCCTTGTGCGGCGACGAGATCGTGCTCTACCTCGACGTCGACGGCGCCGCCGGCAAGGTCAACGACGTGCGCATCGGCGGACAGGGGTGCTCCATCAGCCAGGCGTCGTCGTCGATGATGGGCGCGGCCGTCAAGGGCAAGCCGGTGGACGAGGTCCGCCGGCTCATCCGGGCGTTCAAGGCCCTCATGTCCATCCACGAGTCCCGCCTGGAGGGCGAGGTGGACGGCGACGCCCTGGCCGCAGAGTTGGAGGGCGTGCGCCTCGGTGACCTCGAAGCGCTCCAGGGCGTGGTCAAGTTCCCGGTGCGGATCAAGTGCGCCACCCTGGCCTGGAACACCCTGGCCCAGGGCCTGGATGACAACGGAGCCGACGCCTACACCGAGCACTAGCCCCGCCCGGAACTAGCCTCGCAACGCATGCGCCAGCTGACCACGATCGTCGAGGGTCTGTCGTACCTGGAGTCCCCCCGCTGGCGGGCGGGCGTCCTCTACCTCTCGGACTTCTACAACCTCCGGGTGATCGCCGTCCGCGCCGGGGCCATCGCCACCGTGGTCAAAGTGGAGCACCAGCCCTCGGGCATCGGCTGGCTGCCCGACGGCAGCATGCTGGTGGTGTCAATGAAGGACCGCCGGGTCATGCGCCTGGAGGGCGACGGCAAGCTGGTGGAGCACGCCGACCTGTCCGGTCTGGCCACCTGGCACTGCAACGACATGGTCGTCGACAGCGAGGGCCGGGCCTACATCGGCCACTTCGGCTTCGACCTCATGAGCGGCGGCGCCCCCGCCCCCGCCGCCATCATGCGGATCGACCCCGACGGGACCGCCAGCCTGGCGGCCAAGGACCTGCTCTTCCCCAACGGCATGGTCATCACCCCCGACGGGCGCACGCTCATCGTGGCCGAGACCATCGCCGGGCGCCTGACCGCCTTCGCCATCGCCACCGACGGCTCGCTCTCGAACCGCCGGGTGTGGGCCGCCTTCGGCGAGCCGCCCACCGCCACCGACTTCGGCGGCCTCCTCGCCCAGCTCAAGACGGCGCCGGACGGGATCTGCCTCGACGCCGAAGGCTGCGTGTGGTTCGCCGACGCCCTCGGCAACCGGGTGGTGCGCGCCCGGGAGGGGGGCGAGATCGTGGAGGAGATCTCCACCGGCGACCTGGGCGTGTTCGCCTGCATGCTGGGCGGCGCCAACGGCCGCACGCTGTTCCTGTGCGCCGCCCCCACGTTCGTCGAGGCCATCGCCAGCGCCGACCACCAGGCCCGTCTCCTGGCCACCCAGGTCGACGTCCCCCACGCCGGCCTGCCGTAGGGAGGGGAAAGACAAAGCGCAGTGAGGGGGTGGGGGGTCGCTTGCGGGGGCGGG
>JBIOYN010000079.1:0-4958 GCA_044870155.1 Acidimicrobiia bacterium
TGACCGGATGGAGCCGGGCCTGGCGTTCCTCCCACAGGTTCTTGACCACCACCTGGATGATGCCGGCGGTGGGGATGGCGAGCAGGGCGCCCACGAAGCCGGCCAGCTCCACGCCGATCAGGACGGCCAGCAGCACGAGGAGGGGGTTCAGCTTGACCGTCCGGCTCATGACCACGGGCTGGAGCAGGTGGTTCTCGACCTGCTGGTAGACGATGTAGACGAGCAGGATGGCGATGCCGGACCCGGTCGAGTGCAGGAAGGCCACGAACACGGTGGGGATCGCCCCCAGCGTGGCACCCACCAGCGGGATGAGGTCGGCGAAGCCCACCCACACCGCCAGCACGTTGGCGAAAGGCACGCCCACGACCCTCAGAGCCACGTAGGTGACGGCGCCGGCGATGAGCGAGATGACGAGGTTCCCGGCCATGTAGCCGGTGACGGCCCGTCCGGCGTCGTGGCCGACGCGGCGTAACTGGGCGCGATGGCGCTCGGAGAAGAGGGCCAGGAAGGCGTTGATGATGTCGGGCGCCTCCAACAGGATCAGGAACGTGAGGACCAGGATGGTGAGGATGGAGAAGGCGCCGGTGGCCACCGTCTGGAGGGTCTTCACCGCCGGGCCGCCGAGCTCGTTGAGTCGATCCCGCAGGCGGGGGGCGTTGTCCCGGACGAACTTCTCGACGTTGTAGCGCTTGATCAGCTCGCCGACCCGGCCCTCGCCCTTCTCCGCCCGCTCCACGAAGCCGGGGATGTCGTCGGCGAATCGCTGGCCGGCGTCGACCACGGGTCGCACCACCAGGTACCCGAGTCCGAGGAAGGTCGCCAGCCCGAACAGGAACACGACGGTGGTGGCGAGCGCCCGCGGCACCTTCAGGCGGGTGAGCGCGTCGACCAGCGGGTTGAGCAGGGTGGCGAAGAAGGTGGCGATGATCAGCAGGGTCAGGATGTGTCGCAGCTGCCAGGTCAGCAGGACGGCGACCGAGACGGCCAGGCCGATTCCGAGGACGACCAGGACGATGCGCACGACGATGTAGCGCAACTCCTCCCAGCGGCGCCGTTCCTCGGTCATGTGCCGCCACCGTACCCGGCCCCGTCAGCCGTCAAAGCTATTCTCCAGTGCCTATGGCTCTTCGCCTGGCGGCTCATCGCGATGCGGCCGGGGGCTCCTGCCCCGGCCGCCAGTCCCTGCTTCGCAGGTTCTGACCATGGGGCAGCCCATCACCGTCACCAGCCGGCCCGGCCTGAAGCCCGAGGTCATGCACTTCGAGCTCAACCGTTCCCTCACCGGGATGGAGACCGACCGTTACCGCTCGGTCGAGGACGCCACCGGTGTGAAGCCGCCCGACGAGCTGGCCCGGCGGCTCTTCGCCCTCGGGGTGACCGGGATCACCATCTACTCGTCGAGCGTGACCGTGACCGCTCCCGCCGAACGGTGGGGCGAGCTCCGGGCCCAGGTCGAGGACACCATCATCAACCTCTTCCTCTACTACCGGGACGGAGTCGCCCCTCCGGTCCTGTCGGTGCCCGCCCCCGTCGCCGACGCGGAATAGCCGGCGCCGGCGGGGCGCTCAGGTGGGCTCGCCCCCTTCGACGTGCACGTCGCGGTCATGGAGGACCCGGCCCACGAGCCGGGCGGCGTGGGAGGGCACGTCGACGACATGGGCGGTGAGGCCGGCCTCCTCCGCCTCCTCCAGCAGTGACTGGAGGGCGAGGGCGCCGGTCACGTCCACCCGGCCCAGGCCGTCGAGGTGCACCACCAGGCGGTGGGCGTCGGGATGCTGGTTGAGGGCGGTCATGAAGGTGCGTTCCAGGCCGGGCACGGACCCGAAGTAGAGGACCCCCTTGGGCCGGAGGTGCACGGCGTTGCCCTCCGCCCAGCTGGGCACGGAGATGAGGATCTCGCGCCGCAGGTGGACGACGATCGACAGCAGCACACCGACCACCACCGCATGGGCCACCCGGGGAGCGAGGGCGAGGGTGAGGACGAAGGTGATGATGGCGATGCTGGCCTGGAGCCGGGTGTAGCGCCACAGCTCCAGGAAGGGCCCGATCTGGAGCAGGCTCGCCACCGCCCCGATGACCACGGCGGCGAGCACGGCCCGGGGCACGGGCGAGAGCACGGAGGCAAAGGGCACGAGCAGGAGCACGGCGATGCCGCTCACGGCTCCGCTCCAGCGGGTGGTGGCGCCGGCCAGGTGGTTGAGGGCGCTGCGGGCGAATGAGCTGCCCACCGGGAGGCCACCGAACACGCCCGCCGCCACGTTGGCGACCCCCTGGCCCACCAGCTCCTGGTTGGGGTCCCATACCTGGCGCTCGGCGGCGGCGTAGCGGCGGGCGATGGCGATGGCCTCGGCGAAGCCGATGACGGCGATGACCAGTCCGGGGATGATCAGCTGGGGCAGGTCTCCATAGGGCAGGTCGAGGGTGATGGGGGGCAGCCCCCCGCGGATGTTGTCCAGCGTGGGGCCGTCGTACCCGAGGGCCACGCTCACGCCGGTGGCCGCCACCACCGCCACCAGCACGCCGGGGAAGAGGGGATGGAGGCGGCGCCCGACGAAGACGACCAGGAGCGTGCCCAGGGCCAGGGCCACCGCCCCCGGCTCCCAGCGGGCGGGGTGGGCCAGGGCGGTGAGGGCGTCGGGGAAGACGCCGTTGCCGGCCTCGGTGCCGAGGGCGGCGGGCAGCTGGGAGGCCAGGATCACCACCGCCGCCGCCGTGGAGAAGCCGGTGACGACGGGCTGGGACATGAGATAGGTGAAGCCGCCGAGGCGCAGGCCGCCGATGGCCAGGCGGACCACGCCCACCACCAGGGCCAGCAGTGCCGCCAGCGCCGCATAGCGGGGAGTGCCGGTGTGGGCCAGGTGGTGCAGCGCCCCCAGCGTGAGGAGGGAGGTGAGGGCCACCGGCCCGGTCTGGAGGTAGGGGGAGGAGGTGAAGGCGGCGGCGAACACGGTGGCGGCGGCGGCGGCGTACAGCCCCCGCTCGGCGGGCAGGCCGGCGAGCTCGGCGTAGGCCAGCGACTGCGGCACCAGGATGAGGGCCACGGTGAGGCCGGCCACGATGTCGCCGGCGGGCAGGCCGCCCATGTGACGGGAGGCGAGCTTCATGCCGGTGACTCCGGCGGCCGTGGGCCGGGACGGGGTCCCGGCACGGCGCCGGCCAGCCGGACGGAGATGGGGTCGGCCCACCGGGCCAGCACCGGCCCGGCGACGGCGGTGGCGAGCACATAGGCGGCGGCCACGGCCACCAGGTCCTTCTCCAGCCCGGCCCCCAGGCTGGCCAGGATGACCGAGAACTCGCCCCGGGCCACCAGCGTGGTGCCGGCCCGGATCCGCCCCGCCGGGCCCACGCCCAGCCGGCCGGCGGCCCACCACCCGGTGGCGGCCTTGGTGGGCACGGTCACGAGGGCCAGGGCCAGGGCGACGCCGAGCACGGGCAGGAGCTGGGACGGGTCCACGGACAGGCCGAAGAACACGAAGAAGACACCGGCGAAGAGATCCCGGAGGGGGCCGAGCAGGGCCCGGGCCCCGTCGGCGGCCGGTCCCGAGAGCATGATCCCGACCAGGAAGGCACCCACGGCGGCGGATACCGACAGGAGCTCGGCCACGCCGGCGATGGCGAGCGTGAGCCCGAGCACGGAGAACAGGAGCACCTCGTCGGAGCGGGAGAACATGAGCCGGGACAGGGTGGGGCCGTGGTGCAGCGCCACCCAGAAGGCGCCCGCCACCGCGGCGCCGGCCAGGGCCAGCGCTCCCACCACCGACAGCACGCCGCCGCCGCCCACCAGGCTCCCGACCAGGGGCAGGAAGGCGGCCATGGCCAGATCCTCGATGACGAGGACGGCGAGGATGGCGGGGGTCTCCCGGTTCCCGACCCGGCCCAGGTCCGAGAGCAGCTTGGCCACCACCCCGGAGGACGACACCCAGGTCACCCCACCCATCACCAGGGCGGCCCGCACGTCCCAGTGCAGCAGGACGCCGGCGGCGAATCCCGGGAGGAAGTTGGCCACGGCGTCGACCGCCCCCGCCGGCGCTCCCACCCGCAGCCCCCCCAGGAGCTCGGAGGCGGAGTATTCCAGGCCCAGGGTGAAGAGGAGCAGGACGACGCCGATCTCGGCCCCCACCCGCACGAACTCCTCGGTCGGCCCCAGCGGGAGGAGCCCGCCGGAGCCGTTGGCCAGGCCGGCCAGGAGGTAGAGGGGGATGGGGGAGAGCCCGATGAGGCCGGCCAGGCGTCCCAGGGCGGCCAGCGCCAGCAGGACGACCCCCAGTTCGATCAGGAGTTGGGCGGAGTGCACGCCGCCCGTCAGCCTTCCAGCAGTTCGACCAGCGCCTCGATCCCCTCGGGAGTGCCGACCACCACCACCGTGTCACCCGCCTGGAGGAGGAAGTCGGGCCGGGGAGCGGGGAAGGCATGGGCCGGGCCCGTGGCCCCCGTCCCGTCGCCGGGCCGGAGGACGGCCACGATCGACACACCGGTGGTGGAGCGCACGCCGGCGGCGGCGATGCTGCGACCGGCGAACGGCGATCCGGCCGGCACCGGAACCCAGTCGAGGGCCAGGCCCTCGATGCTGTGCTGGAGGCGGGCGATGTTGGCGGTGAGCTGGGTCCCACCCAGCACCTCGGCCAGGGAGGCGCTCTCGTCGGCGGTGAGGGCCACGCTGGCCCCGGCGGCGTCGGGGTCGGAGGCGGCGTAGAGGACGAGGTCGCGGCGGCCGGTGCGGTGGGACACCACGCCGATGCGCTGCCCCGAGCGGGTGGTGAGCTCATGGCGCAAGCCCACGCCGGGGAGGGGGGTCTGGCGGATCTCGGGCATGGAGGCAGTCTCCCTGGCGGATGTCGGAGTGGTCCATTCACCCACTCCACGCAGGACCTTCAGGTGGCCGTCAGCTGAGGATGTCAGTGTTACTTGATGATGCTCGAGTTGTAAGAGTGTCATGTGGCGGCAACCGCCAGCAGTCG
>JBIOYN010000080.1:0-5221 GCA_044870155.1 Acidimicrobiia bacterium
GCCGGCGTGGATGGCGCGGATCGTGGCGATCGTGTCGGCCTCCTCGGCCCGCTTGTCCTCGCGGTAGCCCTTCACGCGCGCGAAGCGCAGGGCCACGCCGCCGGGGTAGCGGGGCGAAGCCTGGACGCCGTCGAGGGCGATCTCGGCCACCACCTCGGGCCGGACCCAGACAATGATCCCGTCCCGGCCGGTCTCCAGCTCGAGGAACCGGGCCGTCTGCCAGCGCAGGATCTCGTCGGTCATGCCCTTGAACGTCTTGCCCACCATGACGAAGCCGCCGTCGGGGCCCCGGGCGCCGAGATGGAGGTTGGACAGCCGGCCCTGGCGCCGGCCGTGACCCCACTCCACGCCCAGCACCACCAGGTCGAGCGTGGTGGCTACCTTGACCTTGCGCCACGCCTTGCCCCGCCGGCCCGCTTCGTACGGCGACGACAGGGCCTTCACCACCACACCTTCGTGGCCGTTGGCCAGGGCCTCGGCCAGCACCGCTTCGCCCTCGGCTTCGTCGTCGGTCACGCGCCCGGGGATGCGCCACGGCCCGGCGGCGCGCTCCAGGGCCTCCAGGCGCTCCGACAGGGGCCGGTCCAGGAGATCGTCCCCGTCGAGGTGGAGGCAGTCGAAGAATCGCGCCAGCAGGCGCTCGTCCTTGCGCATCGACTCCTGAAACGCCCTCGGTCGGTCCCCGTCCCCCAGCGCCAGGGCCTCGCCGTCGAGGACGAACCGGTCGGCGGGGAGCCCCCGGGACAGCGCCACCACCTCGGGCACCCGGGCGGTGATGTCGTTCAGGTTCCGGCTGTAGACGGAGATGTCGTCGCCCCGCCGGTGGACCTGGATGCGCAGCCCGTCGAGCTTCCACTCCACCGACGACAGCCCCATCTCCGTGAGGGCCTCGCCCACCCCGGGCGACGACGAGGCCAGCATGGGGAGGAGAGGTTGGCCGACCTGGAGTCCGATGGCGTCGAGCCCGGGCCGGCCCTCAGCGAGCGCCACCGCCGCCGTCCGGCCCAGGTCGCCGCACAACATGCATGCCCGGCGCACCGCCGCCGCCGGCACCCCGGCGGCCTTCGCCACCGCCTCGGCCATGACCCCCTCGAGGGCGCCCTGGCGCAGTCCGCCGGTGAGCAGGCGGCGCAGGAAGTCGGCCTCGGCGGCCGTGGCCCGGCCCAGGAGGTCGGTGAGGAGGGCGGCCCGGACCCCGACGGAACCCGAACCGGTGGTGACGAGGATCTCGCCCAGCATCCGGTCGACCTCGGCCACGGTCAGGCTGGCCTCGCCCGCGGGCTCGGGCGCCAGCGCCACCAGCGTGGCCCACCCCACGCCGATCCGGCCCTGGCGGGGCTCGCCTGCCAGGTAGGCGACGACGGCCTCGACCTCGCCGGGTTGGACGCGGGCCAGGAGCCCGGCCAGGGCCGCGATCTTGGCTCCCCGGGCGGGGGTGGCAGCCACCGCCTCGGACGTGGTCACCACCTCAGCCATGAGCACGGGGTCATTATGGGGGCGACTCCGGAGAAGGGAGACCGCCGATGACCGTCCGCCGCCGCTCGCTGGTGCTCGCCGCCTCCGGCCTTCTGGGTCTGGTTCTCCCCGCCTGCGGAGACGGCGACGGCGGCGGGGGCGAGGTGACCAGCGACACCTCCGCCACCACCACCACCACCACTTCCTCCAGCGCCCCCCCGGCGACCACCAACGTCAACCTTGAGGCGCAGATGTCGGGCAGGGAGGAGGTTCCCGGTCCGGGCGTGACCGATGGTGTCGGCGTGGCCGAGATCCGCATCGAACGCGAGGAGATCTGTTACCGGCTCAACGCCACCATGGGAGAGACGCCCACCGCCGCCCACATCCACACCGGGGCGGGCGGCGCCAGCGGCCCGGTGCTGGTGAACCTCATGCCCATGTTCACCAAGGGCGAGTCGGGCTTCACCGCTGAGAACTGCCTGCCGCCGTCGTCCGTCGTGCCCCAGATCGCCGAGAATCCTGCTGGCTTCTACGTCAACATCCACAGCGCCGAGCACCCCGACGGCGCCATGCGGGGACAGCTGGCGAAGGCGCCCTACTAGAGGGCGACCCCGAGAAAGGGAGACCGCCGAGATGACCATCCGCCGCCGTTCGCTGGCGCTCGCTGTCGCCGGCCTGCTCGGGCTCGTTCCCATCGCCTGCGGGAAGGACGAGGGCGGTGACGGGGAGATCACGACCGACACCTCCACCACCACCTCCAGCGCCCCGGCGGCGGCCAGCCTCAACCTGGTGGCGCAAATGTCGGGCAAGGACGAGGTCCCTGGTCCGGGCGTGACCGACGGTGCCGGCGTGGCCCAGGTCCGGATCGCGGGCGAGGAGATCTGTTCCAAGCTCAACGTCACCATGGGCGAGACGCCCACCGCCGCCCACATCCACACGGGGGCGGCGGGCGCTGCCGGCCCGGTGGCCGTGAACCTGAACCCGGTCTTCACCAAGGGGGAGTCGGGCTTCGAGGCCTCCGAGAGCTGCATCAAGCCTGATGCCGCCCTGCTCGCTTCCATCGCCCAGAACCCCGCCGGCTACTACGTCAACGTCCACAGCGCCGAGCACCCCGACGGAGCCATGCGGGGGCAGCTGGCCAAGGCGGGCAGCTAGAAATAGGCACGTGCCCGACCGCATCCTGAACGCCCGGCTGTCGCCCTTCACCTCCACCATCTTCACGGAGATGTCGGCCCTCGCCCTGCGCACCGGGGCGGTCAACCTCGGCCAGGGCTTCCCCGACACCGACGGGCCGACCGAGGTCATCGAGGCGGCGGTGGCCGCGCTGCGGGGCGGGCTCAACCAGTACGCCGCCGGGCCCGGCGTCCCCCAGCTGCGGGCGGCGGTGGCCGACCACCAGCGCCGCTTCTACGGCATCGACCTCGATCCCGACACCCAGGTGGCCATCACCTTCGGCGCCACCGAGGGCATCGCCGCCTCGGTGCTGGGCCTGTGCGAGCCGGGGGACGAGGTCATCATCCTCGAGCCCTGGTACGACTCCTACGCCGTGTGCATCGCCCTGGCCGGCGGCACCCGCCGGGTGGTGCCCCTCCAGCCGCCGGACTTCAGGCTCGACCCCGACGCCCTGGCCGCCGCCGTCACCCCCGCCACCCGCATGGTGCTGATCAACACCCCCCACAACCCCACGGGCCGGGTGCTCGGCGTCGAGGAGCTGGACGCCATCGCCCGGGTGTGCGTGGAGCACGACCTGCTGGCGGTGACCGACGAGGTCTACGAGCACCTGGTGTTCGACGGCCGCCACGTCCCCCTGGCCACCCGGCCGGGGATGGCGGAGCGGACCCTCACGGTGTCGTCCCACGGCAAGACGTTCTCCTTCACGGGCTGGAAGATCGGCTGGGTCACGGGCCCGGCGCCAATGGTGGCGGCGGCCCATGTGGCCAAGCAGTACCTCACGTTCCACGGCGGCACGCCGCTCCAGCACGCCGCCGCCGTGGCCCTGGGCCTCCCCGACGACTTCTACGCCGGGGTCACCGCCGACCTGGAGGCCAAGCGGGACCTGATGTGCGCCGGCCTGGCCGAGGCCGGCTTCGTGGTCCTTCCGCCCCAGGGCACCTTCTTCGTGGTCACCGACGCCGCCCCCCTGGGCGTGACCGACAGCATGGAGTTCTGCCTTTCGCTCCCGGAGCGGGTGGGCGTGGTCGCTGTCCCCATGTCCGTCTTCTACGACAACCCCGAGCCGGCCCGCACGCTGGTGCGCTTCGCCTTCCCCAAGCGCACCGAGGTGCTCGAGGAGGGGCTGGCCCGGCTCAAGGGCCTGTCCACGGGCCGCTGATGACGGGCTGCACCGGATGAAGGTCGCCGCCGTCCAGCACGACGTGGTGTGGGAGGACCGGCCGGCGACCTTGCGGCATCTCGAGCCCCTGGTGGCGACGGCCGCCACCGCCGGGGCCCGCCTCGTGGTGCTCACCGAGATGTTCCCCACCGGGTTCTCCATGGACGCCACCCGGGTGGCGGAGCCCGAGGGGGGGCCCTCCACCGAGTGGCTCCTCGGCCGGGCGGCGGCCGAGGGGGTGTGGCTGTGCGGGTCGGTCGCCATCTGGCCGGCCGGCACCGAGCCGGCCGCCCCCGGGGCCCGGGCCGTGAACCGGTTCCTGGCGGCCGGGCCCGATGGCTCCCTGGCCCGCTACGACAAGCTCCATCCCTTCAGCTACGCCGGCGAGCACGAGCACTACGCCGCCGGCACGGAGCGGGGGCTGGTGCTCGACATCGACGGCGTGCGGGTGGCGCCCTTCGTCTGCTACGACCTCCGCTTCGCTGACGAGTTCTGGGACCTGGCGCCGGCCGTCGACTGCTACGTGGTGGTGGCCAACTGGCCCACCGCCCGCCGGGCCCACTGGCAGGCCCTGTTGGTGGCCCGGGCCATCGAGAACCAGGCCTACGTGGTGGGGGTCAACCGGGTGGGCGAGGGTGACGGCATCCCCTACTCCGGCGACAGCCGGGTGGTGGCGCCTTCGGGGGAGGTGCTGGCGGGGGCGGCCGAGATCGAGACGGTGCTCGTGGCCGACGTCGACCCCGAGGTGGTGGCCGCCACCCGGGCCCGGTACCCCTTTCTGACCGACCGCCGCTGAGCTTGGACGCGCCCGCCAGGTGATGGCGATCGATGTGACGCCGTCACTCGGATCGCGATCACCTGATCGACCGCCGAGAGTCAGCCCGCGGGGACGGGGGCGAGCAGGGCGTAGTCGTCGCGGGAGACGGACTCGGTGGTGACCGCCCCGTCACCCCGGGGGACGCCCACGGGCACGCCCTCGAGGGTGAAGGACACCCGGCCCACGCCGGCCAGGCCGGTCACGGTGGAGACGATCTGGGCCAGGGCCATGATCTGGTCCCGCCCCACGATGTCGGTGAAGTCAGGGCCGAGGTCGACGCTGGCGATGCCGCCGCTGATGCCGATGGAGCGCATGACGTCGCGACCCACGAGCGCCGAACGCAGGCCGAGGGAGGCCTCGGACCGTGTCGGCCCCCGCTCCAGCGCCTCCAGGACGACCTCGCCGGTGGGCGGCGAGGGCACGTCGCGCTCCACGGGCGCCAGCCGCTCGCCCTGCACCAGGAAGATCGTCGCCTTGGTGGTCACCGACGAGCCCGACGCGGACGGCACACTGCTGGTGGTCGTCTCGGGCACCTCGGCCAGGAGATCGAAGGGGACGTCGGCGGGGCGGGCCAGGGTGGCGCTGTCCTCGGTGCGGATGCCACAGCCGGCGACGGC
>JBIOYN010000081.1:0-2852 GCA_044870155.1 Acidimicrobiia bacterium
CGACGTCGTCGGCGCCCAGGCCTTCCGGGCCAGTGGGCCCGGGGTCGACGGTGTCCCCGGAGACGGCCTGGACTGGAGCCGGGTCAGCGGCCTGGCGCTCCTCTCCGGGAAGGTGTACCGGGCCGACGGGGCCGACCTGCGCCGCCTCGACCTCGTGGCCGGCACGGTGCTGGCGACCACGCTCTCGCTGGTCGCCCCCCTCACCGGCGCGGCGTCCCGGGCCGTCTTCCTGGTTCCCCGGTCCGCCGCTCCCGCACCGGCGCCGCCGGGCACCACGCCCGACCCCACGCCGGCGCCCGGCTCGCCCACCCCGGCGCCCCCCCAGCCGGCGTTCACAGCGTCCCGGGCGTCGGGCTACTGGATGGTGGGCCGGGACGGCACGGTCTTCGCCTTCGGCGGGGTCGCTCACCGGGGCGACGCCACCATGCTGGGCCGGGCGGCGGCCGTCGACCTCGAGGCCACCCCGTCGGCCAACGGCTACTGGGTCCTCGACGACGCCGGCCGGGTCGAGTCCTTCGGCGACGCCCGCCACCGGGGCGACCTGCGCGGCACCCGGCTCGCCGGAGGCGAGCAGGCCACGAGCCTGTCGGCCACTCCCACCGGCGCCGGCTACTGGATCTTCACCACCAAGGGCCGAGCCCTCGCCTTCGGCGACGCCGGCCGCTTCGGCGACCTGGCCGCCGTCACCCTCAACGGCCCGGTGGTCGACTCGGTGCGGACGCCGAGCGGCCGCGGCTACTACCTGGTGGCCTCCGACGGCGGCATCTTCGCCTTCGGCGACGCCCGCTTCGCCGGCTCCATGGGCGACAAGCGGCTCAACCAGCCCGTCCAGTCCCTGGTCCCCGACCCCGACGGCGCCGGCTACTGGCTGGTGGCGGCCGACGGCGGCGTCTTCGCATTCGACGCCCCCTTCCGGGGCTCGTTGGGGTCGACCAGGCTCAACAAGCCCGTCACCGGCATGGTCGCCTTCGGCGCCGGCTACCTGATGGTGGGCGCGGACGGCGGCATCTTCAACTTCTCCGACCGTCCTTTCGCCGGCTCCCTGGGCGCCAACCCGCCCGCCCACCCCGTGGTGGCGGTGGCCGGCACCTGACCCTCCGGGGGACACCCCCGCGCCCCCGGGCCCCGGTGACGGGCCGGGGAGGGATCCCCTAGCCCTTCCGGGCCGGGGGTCGAGGTGACAGATGAGCCCTGTGGTTGATGGTCATGCTGCCAGGTCCCTCCGGTGTGTCTTGAGGATCTCGGCGGGGATGCGTCCCCGCATGAAGTCGCTGTGGTTGCGGCGGTGAACGTTGTAGTGGACGAGCCAGCTGTCGGCTTCGGCTTGGAGTTGGCGGACGGTGTCGAACCGGCGGCGGTGGAAGGCGGGACGCCAGCATTCTTGGAGGGCGGTGCCTTGGAACCGTTCGCAGACGGCGTTGTGGTTCGGGGATCGGGGCGGGATCCGGTGATGGGTCAGGCCGAGGGTCGCCAGGCGGCCCTTGAAGGTCAGCGAGACCCACTCCGGGCCGTTGTCGGTCAGCACCGACCGGACGGGCACCCCCACCCGGCGGAACTGCCGTTGGACATGGGCCAGGAACCGCACGGCGATCTCGCCACTGACCGGCCCGAGGGCGAGCCACAGGACCGCCCAGCGGGTGGCAGTGTCGATGGCGGTGAGCTGGTACACCTTGCCCACGCCCTTGAGGTTCCCGATGTAGAAGCTGTCCATGGCCACCAAGTCACCGGGGCGAGCGGCGAAGTGGCAGAACCCGAATAGGTCATCCGACGCCGCCGCCTCGGTGACCGGCCCGCCGACCAGCGCGGCGATGGCCGCCGCCCGGGCCAGCCGCTGAGCCCGCCGGCCCAAGCCGTGGTCCACCAGGTGCTTCTGCACGGCGCTCTTGCCGATGGCGTAGCCCCGCCGGCCCAGCTCGTCGGCCAGCTGCCGGCACCCCAGCGTCGGCTTGGCCACCGCCAGGGCCAAGAGCTCTTCAACCAGCCACGTCGGGGTGGCGTTGGGCAGCTGCGGCCGCCTCCGCGTCTTGGGCATCAAGGCCTCCACGCCGTAGCGCTCCGCCCGGTTCCGCCACTCGTAGAACCGGGTCCGGGAGATCCCGAACGTCCGGCACGTCTCCGCCACATTCCCCGTCACCGCCGCATGCTCCAACACGCGCAGGCGCCGGTGATAGATGATCTCTGCTGGGGTCACGGTGATGGACTCCTTTGGCTCCTTGAGAAGAACCACAGGGTCCATCACCGACCCCCTCACGAGGTGGATATGCAACCTCAACCCCCGGACATCAAGGCCTAGTCCGGCGCCGGGCGCGCCGGTAGCGTGGAAGGGCATGGGCTGCCCCGCCTTCGATCCCTTCGACCCGGCCTTCCTGGCCGACCCCTACCCCCTCTTCGCCCAGCTGCGGGAGGAGGCGCCGGTCCGCTACGAGGCCGACCTCGACTCCTGGCTGGTCACCCGCTACGCCGACGTGCGGGCCGTGCTGGCCGACCCCGCCACCTACTCGGCCCGCAACGCCGTGACGCCCCTGACCCGCTTCACCGACGACCAGGTCCGGCTGCTGCGGGAATCCGGCTTCGCCCGCCACATCCTCGTCAACCTCGATCCTCCCGACCACGCCCGGGCCCGGCGCGTCACCGGGCGGGGCTTCGTCCCCCGGCGCATGACGGGTCTGGCCCCCGTCATCCGGTCGCTGGTGGAGCGGCACGTCGACCGCTTCCCGCCGGGCGGGCCGGCCGACGTCGTCTCGGGCCTGGCCTACGAGCTGCCCGCCGAGGTGCTGTTCGTGCTGCTCGGCATCCCCGACGATGACGTGGCCCGGGTCAAGGCATGGGGCGAGGACCGGATGAAGCTCATC
>JBIOYN010000082.1:0-10587 GCA_044870155.1 Acidimicrobiia bacterium
GCCGCGGCCGCCGCCGTCAACCGGTTCTTCCCCGCCGTCGTCGAGATCAAGGCGGGTGACACGGTGACCTGGAAGGGGGCGAGCGACTACGAGCCCCACACGATCACCTTTGAGCCGCCGTTCACCAACCCCGAAGACCCCCGGGCGGTACCGCCCGCCGGCGCCAAGACGGGCGGTAGCTACACGGCCGGCTTCACCAACTCGGGCTTCATCGGTCCGAAGCCGTTCCCGGCGCAGTCGTTCTCGCTCCGCTTCCCCAAGGCCGGCGTCTACAACTACGTCTGCGTCCTCCACCCCGGGATGGCCGGGACGGTGAAGGCCACGTAAGAGGGACACCCCGCCGGGGCTGTGCCCATCCGAGCTCGTGGCTGGTCCCCCATCACGGGTCGTCTCTCGGCCGCTGGGCAATGAGGTCGAAGGCCGCCTCGACGTCGTCGCAGATGGCGGCTACTTCGTGAAAGCTCGTGACTTTGAGGACTCGGCGGAGCGGTGAGCCGATCGGCATCGTCACCAGGAGTGGATGGTCCCGCTGGCGGAGCTCACGGGCCAGCTCGAAGAGAACTTCCACTCCGGCGCCGTCCAGGTAGGGAACCTCGGTGAGGTCCACGACCAGCCCGTCGACGTCCACGGCCATGGCCAGCACCGCCTGGCGCAGACGAGGGGCGTTGGCGAGATCGATTTCCTCGGTGACCCGGGCGACGGGGACGGGGCCGGATGCGTCGGCGGTGACGAGCTTGCGCACCGGGAGCTCACACCACCGAGGCCACGGGTCGGTGCCCAAGGGTTCGCCGCATGGTGACCACGGTCTCGGGCGGCCCCTTGGTGATCTCCACGTCGTCCATGAACTCATTCATGATCGACAGTCCCCGGCCTCCGTCGCTGGGGTTGCATCGCTCACGCCACTGGCCGGGGTTGCGGACGATGATGCAAACGTCGTCGCCCCGGTGGCAGTCGAGTTGGAACGCGGCGCCGGTCGCCGGGGCGTGGCGGATCGCGTTGGCGCATGCCTCGCCGGTCGCCACGAGCACGTCGTAGACCTCTTCCTCGCTGGCGCCGCCCTCGCGCAGCCAGCGCCGAATGACACTGCGCAAGGTTTGGAGCGTTCCCGGCCGGGCCGGGAGCGACAGATGCAACTCGTCGGTGAGGGCCAGATAGCGCACGGCCAGAAGAGCGATGTCGTCGCGGCTGCTGTCGCCGGCGGAACACCGGGTCACGACGGCATCGCAGAGGCTCTCGCAGTCCAGATCGCTGACCGCGCACGACCGAAGTCGCTCCATCCCGTCGTCCAGCGGGAGGTTGCGGCCCTCGACCAGACCATCCGTGTACAGCAGCAACGTCGATCCCGGCTCGATGGTCAGCACCGTTGCCGTGTAGCGGGTGGCCGGCAGGGCTCCGACGGGAAGACCGGAGGCTCCCTGGACGAAGGTCATCGTCCCGTCGGGGTGGCGGAGCAACGGCGGAGGATGGCCGGCATTGACAAGGGTCAATTGCCCGGTGGCGGGGTCGAAGACTCCGAAGACGAGAGTGGCCATGTTTCCCGCGCCGTTGTCGGCTTCGGCCAGGAGATCATTGAGGAGCTCCACAATGTCGGCCGGGGACCGGCCGTCACGCGCACAGGCCCGCAAGCCGTTGCGGAGTTGACCCATGAGGGAAGCGGCGGGCACGCCTTTCCCGACGACGTCTCCCATGGCCAGCCCCACGGTCCCGTCGGGCAGGGTGATGACGTCGTACCAGTCGCCACCCACCTCCACCCCGGCGCCGCCGGGAAGATAGCGAGCGGCCATCTCCATGCCCGGTACGGGAGGCAGGCGGTCAGGCAGGAGGCTGTGCTGGAGCGTTTCGGCGGCGGCCTGCTGGGCGGCGAACAACGCGGCCTGGTCGGCGGCGAGGGCCGCTCGCCGTGCCAGCACGTCCGCCAGCTCGAGATCGTCAGGACCGAGGTGACGGCCGGATGCCCGGTGGGTGACGAGGGTCATTACGCCGAGGATCCGGTCGCGGCCCGGCAGGGGCACGACGACGGCGCTGGCCGGCGGCCCCGGCACCGAAGATGATCCGCTCGGGCTGACGCTACCGGCGAGGCGATCAAGGTCGGCGCTGCCGGATTCGATGAGCTCCGCGTGTCCGGTCCGGACCGCCCGGACGGCCGGGTGGTCCTGCTCGTGCGGGGCGGAGCTCACCGCCCCGTCCCCGTCGAGGTCTTGCCCTCCTTGATCCCGGGTGACGGCCGCCGCCCGCCGTAGCCCTCCGCCGTCCTCGACGATGTCGATGCAGCAGCCATCGGCCAGGCGGGGCACGACGAGCTGCGCCAACTGGGTCATGGCGGCGTCCAAATCCAGCGATGATGACAGCAGGCACCGTCCGGCGTCGGCCACGATCGCCAGTCGCTGCCGGGCCCTCTCCTCGTGTTCGCGGGCCCGGCGCTCGGCCTCGTAGAGGCGGGCGTTGTTCACCGCTACGGCGGCGTGGGCGGCGATTCCCATGGCGATGCGTTCGTCCGCCTCGGAGAAGCGGCCGACTTCGCGGTGGCCAAAGAAGAGGCCGCCGATGACCGTCCCCCGCGACACGACCGGTACGGCGAGATAGCTGCGCACGGGGAGATGTCCGGGGGGCATACCCAGGTGGGGCGGGTTCTGGCCGTAGCGGTCATCAACCCTGACGTCGTCGAGGCGGACCACGGCCTCGCCGGAAAAGGTGGCGCCGAACAGGCTCGTCGCTCGAGGCATCGGAAACTGAGCGAAGGCCTCGGGCGGCACACCCGAAAGGCTGTAGAGCACATACGAGTCTCCCGAGGCGTCGGAGACGTTGTAGAAGAACGCTCCGAACTGGGCCGACGTCAATTCAGTGGCGACGTCGGTGACCCGCTGGACGACGTGGTCGAGATCCAGGTCAGCGGCCAGCATCCGGCCCACTTCATCGAGGCGCTCGACGACGCGGCTCTCCTCCCGCAGGCGTGCTTCGGCCCGCCGGCGCTGAGCGAGGTGGGCCTCGTTGAGTCGCCAGTTGACCAAGCTGGCGATGCTGATGCCGATGATGAAGACGGCATGCACGCCCGCCCACTTCCAGGGGTGGTTGATCGCCGCCGGATGATTGAAGACCGAACCGGGGTCGAGAGCGCCGAGCACTCCGTGGTGGATGAACACGTAGCCGACGGCGGCGAGAAAGGGCAGCCAGTCCTGGTAGAGGGAGACGACGACGACCATGACGAAAAAGTGAAAGTGCATCTCGATGAGGCCGCCCGAGAGATGCACGAGCACGGCCGAAGATGACAGGAGCCCGAGAGCGGCCGCCATGGTCCGGAGCCGTCGGGAGAGTCCACCCATGCTGGCGACGACGGCGGCCGTGGGGACGACGAGGCCTTCCGCCAGACTGTGCCTCCCCGAGTAGCCCATGGTCAGGGCGTAGATCGGGATGCAGACGGCATGGGCCCACAGCAGGAACACCACGCCCCGATGGCGCCGAACCCATGAGTCCGCCGGCAGGGTCCCGCCCTGCGGCAAGAGGGTGAGAACTCCTTGTGGCAAGGCACCCCTCCTGGCGAACCACCGCCGACGCTTGCCCGCACCGCCGGCGAGGGAAGGTACGATACCTGACACCTAACGTGCGATACCGCACTTTGATTGTACGTTAGCGTACATCCCGTCGCAAGCGCGATCGGAGTCGACGAGAGCGCCTCCAACAGTGGGGGGCTCCATGGGAGGACCGGAATCGTGAGGATCATGCTGGCGCTCGAGCCTCGGGAGCGCGAACGCCTCCTCGCCACCACCAGACCGGTCTCGTTGGACAACAAAGAGATCCTCTTCGAGTCCGGCGAGCGCATCGACACCGTCTACTTCCCCGAGAATGCGGTCGTCTCCCTGCTCACCACGGTGGATGGAGAGACCACCTTCGAGGTCGCCAACATCGGCAATGAAGGGATCGTGGGCGTCCCGGTCTTCCTTGGAATCGAGACCGTCGGCGCCCGGGAGCGCTATCAGGTCGAGATCGCAGGGCAGGCCCGAGCCATGGACGTCGGTGCATTCTTGGAGGCGGCCCAGCGCGACCCACTCCAAGGACTGGTCCAGCGCTTTGTCCAGGCTCTGTTCATCCAGGTCGCCCAGCGGCTGGCCTGCGCCGCGCTCCACCCCATCCAAGCCCGGTACAGCCGCTGGCTTCTGTTGACACACGACCGGATGGGCGATCGGGAGTTCCCCCTGACGCAGGAGTCCCTGGCCCAGATGCTCGGCGTCCGCCGCGCCTCGGTGACCATGGCGGCCAGCGCTCTCCAGGACGCCGGCTTCATCCGCTATTCCCGAGGCCGGGTGGCGATCCTCGACCGGGAGGGCCTGGAGAACACCGCCTGTGAGTGCTACGGGATCATTCGCAGCGAGTTCGACCGGCTCCTCCCTCTCCCCGGGGACCCACGGAGACCTCACTGACCCGAGCTACGCCGGGCACGGGAGGGGAACGCGAGGGAGGGGCCACCGGAATGGCCCCTGTCTGCGCCCGATCGCCGAATCGGGCGCGCCGACAACGCCGGTCGCCATATTGCTCAGGTGACAACCAGGTGCTCGTAGACCGCCCTGGTCGACGCGCTCGGTACCACGCCGAGTTGGTCGCGCAGCACCTCGCAAAGGCTGCTGTAGACACGGAGCGCCTCAGCCACGTTGCCTTGGGCGGCGAGGGCCTGCATGAGGCACCGGTAGCCGCTCTCTCGCAGTGGAGCCAGGCCGACCAGCTGGCGGCCGGCTCGGGCAGCGGCGGCGAGTTCGGTACCGCCGATGCCCAGCCCAGCGGCGCCGTAGCATTCCAGGGCCCGGACCCGGATCTCGGCCAACTGGCGGCGCTCCTCGTCGATCCAGGGGCCATCCTCGCCGGAGAGGAACTCACGCTCGGCCACGAACAGCGCCACCTGGGACGGGCCCCACGCCCGGGTCCAGTCCCCCAGGGCTACGGACGACTCGGCCCGGTGGATCGCCTCGGCAGCTGCTTCCACATCGACCCAGGCTCCGCCCAGCCGCAGTCGCAGGCTGGACCGCCCCTCGACGGCGTCGACGCCGAGGGCCCGGCGCAGCTTGGAGACCAGCGGGTTGAGCCCGGTTTCGGTGGAAGCCGGAGGCTGCTCCGGCCACAGGGCATCGGCCAGTTCGTCACGACCGACGAATCGATGACGATTGACGGCCAGGTAGGTGAACAGGAGCCGACCCTGGCGGCCGGGGAGTCGGCCGTCGAGCCGCTGGCCGTCCCGCTCGATGGCCAGCGGGCCGCACAGCTGGACCCGGATTGTCGGCGGGGACGCCAAGGTCACGACAACATTGTGGCAATAGCTTCGTCGTATAACCGGGTGGGAGGTTCAGATGGCCAGGCTGATTCGATGCGAGTGCGGATTCGTGGCCCGAGGCGACACCGACGACGAGGTGATCGACGGGATCCGCGAGCACATGCGCACCGACCATCCGGCCCTCCTCGAATCCGTCGGGCGGGAGGACCTGCTCGGCTGGATCCAAGTGGAGTAGCCCACTCTCGGAGGTTCCGATGACCGGCACGACCACGCCGCTGTTCGACGCGGCGGCGTACAAGACGACGACGCGAGCCCAATGGGAAGAGGCGGCGCAGGCGTGGCACCGCTGGGGGCCGACCCTGGAGCGCTGGCTCGGTGAGGCGACCGGGATGATGCTCGACCTCGCCGGCATTTCCACCGGGTCCCGGGTGCTGGATGTAGCGGCCGGTGCCGGGGGCCAGACCATCGCCGCGGCGCGTCGGGCGGGCCCGACCGGTGCGGTGCTGGCCACCGACATCTCCCCGGCCATCCTGCGCTTCGCCGAGTCCGAGGCGGTCCGGGCCGGGCTGGCCAACGTGGCGGTGCGGGAGATGGATGGCGAGCACCTCGAGGTCGACGAGGGCTTCTACGACGCGGCGATCAACCGGCTAGGGCTCATCTACTTCCCCGACCAGCACGCGGCCCTCACTGGCATCCTTCGGGCGCTGCGGCCCGGGGGCAGCTTCGCCACGGTGACCTGGGCGACGCCGGAGAAGAACCGGTTCTTCTCGATCCCGGTCTCGATCATCCGGCAACGAGCCCAGCTGCCCCCGCCGCTTCCCGGCCAGCCTGGGCCGTTCAGCCTCGGCGCCCCGGGTGTGCTGGAGGCGGCACTCACGGCGGCCGGATTCATCGACATCGACGTGCGTGCGGTGGCGGCGCCGCTGCGGCTGGACTCGGCGGCCGAATGCCTGCGCTTTGAACGCGAGTCGTTCGGGGCACTGCACCAGATGCTGTCCGGCCTGGACGACCCCGGACGGGAAGCCGCCTGGGCCGAGATCGCCGACCAACTGGGTCACTTCGAGGGAGCCGACGGCTTCGTCGGCCCCTGCGAACTCCTCGTCGCCAGCGGCCGCCGGCCGGCGTAGCGACCCCGGCGGCGAGGCCGGGCCGGACAACCGAGATCGAGAGGCGATGGAACCACCCGCGCGTTCCACGCCAGACGACCGCGACAAGCCACAAGATCCAACACCCAACACAAGGAGATCCCATGGCCGGCCTTATCCAAAAGAACCTCGACAAAGCCGAAGAAGTACGTCCCTTCGAAGAGGGCTCCGGGCGCCTCGAGCTGGTCAACCTCGACGCCGGTCCAGTCGGACGAGCCACCTTCGAGCCCGGCTGGCAATGGTCCAAGCACGTCAAGCCCATCGCCGGCACCGCCAGCTGCCAAGCGGCCCACACGGGCTACTTCATCTCCGGGCGCATGAAGATCGTCATGGACGACGGCGAAGAAGCCGAGTTCGGCCCCGGCGACTTCATGGTCTGCCCACCCGGGCACGACGCCTGGATCGTCGGCGACGAGCCCTGCGTCGTAATCGACTGGCAAGGCTTCGCCGACTACGCCAAACGCTCCTGAGCCAGCGACAGCAACTCAGCGGCGACCCCGCGGCGCTCGGGTCACTCCGCGCCCGCGGTCGGCCAGCCGACACCACCGCAACCGAACAGAACATTCCCTCGGCGTGGGCCATGGTGACCGAGCCGGACACGGCCGCCGGGAGGGGCAGGTTGTCTGCGACCGCCTGGCACGGGCAGTCACTCCATGACCCGCGACGCATGCCCGACACGGTACGGGTTGCCCCTCTGCGGTTTCCTCGCGGTTCGGGCTGGGGCAGCATGAGCGCCGGTGGCAGCGGTCGAGATCCAGTTGTTCGGGCGGTTCTCCGTTCGGAGGTCCGGCGAGGAGATTCCCCCGGGGCGGTTCGGTGGTCGCCTCGTCCGTGTCCTCGTCCGGTTCCTGGTCACACGGAGGGGCGGCTTCGTCTCCCGGGACGTGCTGGCCGAGGCGCTGTGGCCCGAGCGGATGCCGGCCGACCCCACCGCCAATCTCTGGGCGCTGATCCGGCGGGCCCGCGCCGCCCTTGGGGATCCTGGGTTGATCGTCACCGGCCCGGGTGGGTACTCCTTCGCCGGGGGGGAGGCCTGCGTCATCGACACCGAAGTGTTCCTGGCTGCCGTGCAGGCGGGTCAGGACCACCTGGCCGCCGGCCGCGCCGCCGCTGCCCTGGGTGAGTTCCGCTCCGCCCTGGAACGATGGGCCGGCGAGCCCCTGGCCGAAGACGCCTACGAGGCCTGGGCCCAGGAACTCCGGGCGGTGCTGACCCGGGCCTACCTGTTGGCCCTGGAGGGGGCGGGGGAAGCTGCCCTCGCCCTCGGTGAACCGAGCCAGGCCGTGGTCCTGGCCGAGCGGGCTGTGGCCCGGGAACCGCTCCGGGAGCCCGCCGCCCTGCTCCTGGCCCGGGCCCTGGTCGCCTCCGGTGACCTGGTAGCCGCCTTGCGAACGATCGACTCACTCCGGCGGCGGATCGCCGAGGAAGCGGGGCTCGAGCTCTCGTCCGAAGCGGTGGCCCTCGAGACCCGTCTCCAGCGGGGCGAGCCGGTGCCTGGGACAGCGCGCCCGCCGGCCGTGGCACCGCTGCGTCCGGCCTTCGAGGGCCTCGCCTTCGTCGGGCGGGACGAACAGCTCGCCGCCGTCCTGGCGGAAGTGGGCGGAGCGGAGCCGGGGACGGTGCTGGTCGCCGGTGCGGCGGGGGCGGGCAAGTCGCGGCTCCTGGCCGAGGCGGCGGCGCGCTCGGCGCTACCCGTGCTGGCTCTTCGGGCCTTTCTGCCCGAGCGGAACGAGCCGTGGAGCCTGGCTCGGGAGCTGCTGCGGGAGGCGCTCACCCTGGACCTCGGGGCCGCCGGGGCCGTCCCCGCACGCGCTGTGCCGGCCCTGGCCGACGTCCTGCCCGAGCTCGGGGAGCTGCGTCCCGTTCCCGCCGTCGAGGGCGACCCTGAGAGCCGCCGGGCGCTGGCCCTCGAGGGGGCGGCCAGGGTGATGGCGACGGCCGCCGCCAAGGGAGCGCTGGTGGTGGTCGACGACCTCCAGTGGGCCGACGCCACCAGCCTGGCGGTGCTGGGCCTCGTCGCCCGGAGAGTGCCCCAGGCGGCCATGGCCCTGGCCTACCGGCCGGAGGAGGTCGCCGTCGACGCCACCGTCGGTACCTTCCTCGAGGAGCTGCGCGTCGTGCGAGGCCCGCTCATGGAGATCACTGTGGGGCCACTTCGCCCTGAGGCGATCTCCCTCCTCGTCGCTGACGAGGCGGTGGCGGCGGCGCTGGCCGAAGCGACCGACCGCACCCCGCTGGCCATCGCCGAAGCCATCCGCAGCCTGAGCGCCGACGGGATCCTGGCGCTCGACGCCGGGGGTCGGTGGGACGCTCGGCGTCCCGACGCCGCTCACCGGGCCCGGGAGGTGGCCCGCTCCGGCCAGCGCCGGGCCATCGCCTCTCGCGCCGACCGCCAGCCGCCCGAACGCCGGCAGCTCCTCTCGCTGCTCGCCCTCGTGAACCGGGAGGCCCCGGCGCGGGTCCTCGCCCAGGCCACCGAAGCCAGCGAGGCCACCATCCTCGACGACCTCGAGGCACTCGCCCGGGCGGGCCTCGTCCGCCTGGGAGAGGCAGGGTGGGCCACCGCCCACGACCTCATCGGCGAGGTGGTGGCCGAGTGCCTCGACCGGGCCGAGCGGGGCCGGCTCCACCACCTGCTGGGCCGAGCCGTCCAAGCGGAAGGCGGCGATCCCGCCGAGGTGGCCCGCCACCTGCTCGGCGCCGGCGACCGGGCGGCCGCCGCCGCCGCCTTTTCGGAGGCGGCCCACCAACGTCTTTCGGCCTTCGCCGGCGACGAGGCCGGGGAGCTGGCCGAGACCGGCCTCGTCCTCGATCCTTCGGCGGCCGTCCGAACGGCGCTGCTGCGCACGCGGGCTGAGGCCCGGGCGCTGACGGGTGACCTGGCCGGGGCCCGCGAGGACGTGCGGGCCGCCCTCGTGTCGATCCCCCGGGGGCCGGAGCGCACCCGGACGCTCATCCGGGTTTCCGACTTCACCCAGGCGCTCGACGGCTACGCCCAGGCGGCCGAGGTGATCGAGGTGGCCCTGGCCGAAGCCGGTGATGATGCAGCCAGGGCGGAGGCCCTGACCCTCGCCGCCTTCTTCGACGTGAACCGGATGGAACTCGACCGGGCCGAGGCCCGGGCCACCGCGGCCCAGGCCACCTTCGAGCAGCTCGGAGAGCCGGCCGGCGTGGCCAGCGTGGTCGGCCTACGCGGCCTCGTCGCATATTTCCGGGGCCAGCTGATGGAGGCGGCGGATCTCTACGGCCGGGCCGGTCGCCTGTTCCGGGACTCCGGCCGCCTCCTCAAGGTCGGAACCATGCGGGCCATGCAGGGACGGTTCCTCATTTTGAATGGCCGGGCCGAGGAGGGGCTCTCCGAGATCGAAGGGGCACTCGAGCTCGAGCGAGCCCTGGGCCACACCGAAGGAGAAGCGTTCAGCCTGTGCTTCCGGGGCGAAGGCCTGTGCGTCCTCGGCCGACTGGAGGAGGCGGAGGCGGACGCGCTGACGGCGCTCGAGATCTGCCGGGCGCTGGGGAATCGGGAGTGGGTCTCGGTCGCTCTCAAGACGCTGGCCGCCTGCCGTCAGGCGAGCGGGGACCTCGAGAGCGCCGAGGCGGCCCTGCGGGAGGCGATGGAGGTCGTCCCCGGGATAGCCATCCAGGTCGAGTGGAGCGCGGCACTCCTCGCTTCGGTGCTGGTGGAGAAAGGCGACCTCGAGAGGGCAGAGGGGTACGCGCAGCAGGGCCGAGAAAGCGGCTTTGCCGTTGCCCACTTCGAGGCCGGTCTCGTCCTCGCCGAGATCGCGCTGGCCCGGGGCGACCCCGAAGGCCCGAGGCTCGCCGCCGAGGCGCTGTCCGCCACGAAAGCGGCCGGCTACCGGTGCAGTCCCGCCCGGAAACGCCTCGAGGCCAAGGTCCTGACCTCCTGACGAACCCAGCGGAAGGACCACACCTTCGTCGTCGGCCCTCCCGGTCGCTGCTCATGGACCCCAGGGCTTGGAGGCGCGCAGCCTGAGGAACTCACGCCGGCTGCGGGGGCCGTTGACCTGGTTGGAGGCGTAGGGGGCGGACTCCCTCGGCGTGGCGGGATTGAGGATGTACGCGTCCCGGATCTTCTGGACCTCGTCGCAGTCGAGGGCGTGCCGGATGGCGTCGGGGTCGACTTCGTAGGCGTCGGCGGCGTTGCGGCCGAGGATCCCGTTG
>JBIOYN010000083.1:0-7578 GCA_044870155.1 Acidimicrobiia bacterium
ACCCGGGCGCGCTGGTGGTCGACAGCCTCCGGCACCGCTTCGGCGGGCTGGTGGCGGTGGACGGCGTCAGCTTCTCGGTGCGGCCGGGCGAGATCGTCGGCCTCATCGGACCCAACGGCGCGGGCAAGACCACGGTGTTCAACGGCATCACCGGTGTGGTGGCGCCCGAGTCGGGCCGGGTGGAGCTGGCCGGCCGGATCCTCACCGGGCTCGCCCCCCACGCCGTGGTGGCGGCGGGCGTGGCCCGCACCTTCCAGGGCACCCGCCTGTTCGGCGGGCTCAGCGCCGCCGACAACGTGCTGGCCGGAATGGACGGCCGCCTGCGGACGGGCGTGGCCGGCGCCCTGTTCCATCCGCCCCATCAGCGCCGGGAGGAGCGGGCGGCGCAGGCGGAGGCCCGGGGCTGGCTCGACTGGGTGGGCCTGGCCGGAAAGGGGGGCCAGTGCGCCGGCGATCTGCCCCTGGCCGGGCAACGCCGCCTGGACATCGCCCGGGCGCTGGCTGCCCGGCCCCGGGTCCTGCTCCTGGACGAGCCTGCCGCCGGGCTCAACGCCGTCGAGAAGGGGTCGCTGGCCGCCCTGGTGCGCCGGATCCGCGACGCCGGGATCACCGTGGTGCTGATCGAGCACGACATGGCCTTCGTGGAGGGACTGTGTGACCGGGTGGTGGTCATGGACGCCGGGCGGGTCCTGGCCGAGTGCACGGCCGCCGAGGTGCGCACCCATCCGGAGGTGATCGAGGCCTACCTGGGAGTCGAGGAGGAGCCAGCCCCCGCCATGACCACGGCGACGCCGGCCGCCGTCGCCGGTGCGGGTGGGGGCGGCGAGCCATTGCTCGAGGTGTCTGCCCTGGGGGCGGGCTACGGCTCCGTCACCGTCCTCACCGACGTCTCCTTCGAGGTTCGCCGGGGGGAGGTGGTGGCCCTGCTCGGCGCCAACGGCGCCGGCAAGACGACGACCCTGCGGGCCATCGCCGGGCTGGAGCGGGCCCGGGCGGGAACGGTCCGCTTCGACGGGCACGACATCACCAACAGCAGGGCCCACCGGATCGTCGGCCGCGGCCTGGTGCAGGTGCCGGAAGGCGCCCGGGTCTTCGCCGGGCTCTCCGTGGAGGAGAACCTCCGGCTCGGCGGCTTCCTCGACCGGCGGAACCGGGGCCTGGTGGCCGGCCGCCGGGACGGCGTCTATGCCGTGTTCCCCGTCCTGGGGGAGCGGCGGGCCCAGCTGGCGGGCACGCTGTCGGGCGGGGAGCGCCAGATGCTGGCCATCGGGCGCGCTCTCATGGCCGAGCCCAAGCTGCTGTGCCTCGACGAGCCCTCCATGGGCCTGGCCCCCCTCCTGGTGCGGCGCACCTTCGCCCGCATCGCCGAGGTGGCGGCCCGGGGCACGGCCGTCCTCCTCGTCGAGCAGAACGTGGCCGGGGCGCTGCGGCTGGCCGACCGCGCCTACGTGCTGGAGACTGGCGGGGTCGTGCTCGAGGGCCCGTCCGCCGATCTGGGCGCCGACCCCCGGGTGCGGGCCGCCTACCTGGGAAGCCATGGCTGATCTCGCCGCCTGCATCCTCTTCACCGACCTGGTGGGCTCGACGGAGCTGCTCTCCGGCTTGGGAGAGGCCGCCTTCGACGAGTTGCGCCGGACCCACTTCGCCGCCCTGCGCTCGGCCATCGAACGCTCCGGCGGTGCCGAGGTGAAGACATTGGGCGACGGGGTGCTGGCCACGTTCCCCTCCGCCGCCGGCGGTGTGGAGGCGGCCGTGGCCATCCAGCAGGCCACCGACCGCCAGGCCCGCACCGGGCCGGCGCGCCTGGCCGTGCGCATCGGGCTGAGCATGGGCGACGTCAGCGTCGAGGACGGCGACGTCTTCGGGGCACCCGTCGTCGAGGCCGCCCGGCTGGTGGAGGCGGCCGGGCCCGGGCAGATCCTGGCCACCACCGTGGTGCGGGTCGTGGCCGGCGCCCGCACGGCGGCGCGCTTCACCGATGCCGGACTCAGGGATCTCAAGGGCCTCCCGGAGCCGCTCCCCACCTGCGAAGTGGCCTGGGAGCCGCTCCCCGCCGGCGGCGTGCCGCTCCCGGGCTTCCTGACGCAGCGGGGCCGGGTCTTCGTCGGACGCGACCGTGAGCTCGACCTGTTGCGGCGCCTGTGGAAGGAGGCCCAGGCGGGCGAAGGCCGGCTGGCCCTGCTGGGCGGCGAGCCGGGAATCGGGAAGACCCGACTGACCGCCGAGCTGGCGGAAGCGGTCCACGCCGAAGGGGCGGTGGTGCTCGGTGGCCAGTGCGACGAGGATCTGGGCGTCCCCTACCAGCCGTTCGTGGAGGCCCTGCGCCAGTACGTGAGCCACGCGCCCGACCTCCGCCTGGGGCGGTATCCGGGCGAGCTGGTGCGGCTGGTGCCCGAGATCGCCGAGCGCGTCCCCGGTCTCCCCGAGCTCCTCCACTCCGACCCCGAGACCGAGCGGTACCGCCTCTTCGATGCCGTCGCCTCGTGGCTGGGCTCCGTGGCCGGCGAGGCGCCGGTGCTGGTCGTCCTCGACGACCTGCAGTGGGCGGCCAAACCCACGCTCCTCATGCTGCGCCATGCACTGCGGCCCGCCGACCCCATGCGGTTGCTGGTGCTGGTCACCTACCGGGACACCGAGGTGGGCCGGGATCACCCCGTGGGGGAGCTGTTCGCCGACCTGCGCCGGCGGACGGGGGTCGAGCGGGTCTCCATCTCCGGGCTCGACCGGCCCGGCGTGGCCGCCTTCCTGGAGCAGGCGGCGGGACACGATCTCGACGACGAGGGCGAGGCCCTGGCCTGGGCCATCCACGACGAGACCGATGGCAACCCCTTCTTCGTGGGCGAGGTGCTGCGCCATCTGGCCGAGACCGGCGCCCTCGTGCGGGACGACGCCCGCTGGAGCACCGGCCTGTCCGTCGACGAGCTCGGCATCCCCGAAGGGGTGAAGGACGTGGTCGGCCGGCGCCTGTCCCGCCTGTCGCGCTCGGCCAATGAGGTCCTGGCCTGGGCGGCGGCCGTCGGTCTGGAGTTCGAGCTGTCCATCCTGGCCGCGGCCAGTGCCCTGGAGTCGGATGCCCTCCTCGCCGGCCTCGACGAGTCGGTGGCCGCCCGGCTGGTGGGGGAGCTCACCGGGAGCCGCTACCGCTTCGCCCACGCCCTGGTGCGCGACACCCTCTACGACGAGCTCTCCGCCGCCCGCCGGGTCCTTGTCCACCGTCGGGTGGCCGAGGCCATCGAGACGGTGCACGGGCAACACCTGGACGACCACCTTCCGGCCCTGGCCCACCACTTCTCCCGGGCGGCGGCCCCGGCGGCCGATGCCGGCAAGGCCATCGCCTACTCGGCCCGGGCCGGCGACCGGGCGCTGGCCCAGCTGGCCCACGACGAGGCGGCCACCTACTACGGCCAGGCCCTCGAGCTCCTCGACGTGGCCGACGGACCGGTCGACGAAGCGCAGCGCCTGGGACTCCTGCTGGCCCTGGGGGAGGCGCAGCGGCGGGCGGGGAACCCGGCCTACCGGGAGACCCTCCTGGCCGCCGCCGGCCGGGCCCGGGCCCGGGGGGACGCCGAAGCCCTCAGCCAGGCCGCCCAGGCCAACAGCCGGGGGACGGTGTATGCCAACATCGGCGAGGTGGACGCCGAACGGGTGGCGGTGCTGGAGGAGGCCCTCGCCGCCGTCGACGCCGGGAGCCCGTCGCGGCCGCGGCTGCTGGCCACCCTCGGCCTGGAGCTGACCTGGGGTGACCGGACCCGGCGGGTCCAGCTCAGCGACGAGGCGCTGGTCCTGGCCCGCCGCCTGGGTGACCCCGCCACCCTGGCCGAGGTGCTCGTGTCCCGCTACTACGCCATCGTCGGTCCCGCCACCCATGGCGAGCGGCAGGCCAACACCGCCGAGCTCCTGGCCCTGGCCACCCGGCTGGGTGACTCGGCACTCATCAGCCGGGCGCTGGCGGTGCGCTTCCGGGTGGCCGTCGAAGCCGGGGACATGGGGGAGGCCGACCGGTGCCTGGAGGCGAACGAGCGGCTCACCGACGACCTCCACCAGCCGACCCTGCGCTGGTTCGCCGCCCTCCAGCGGGCCGGTCGCAGCCTGTTCTGCGGGCGCCTGGAGGAAGCCGAACGCCTCATCGAGGAGGCGTGGCGGGTGGGTGAGCGGGCGGGCCAACCCGACGCCCCCGTGCTGTTCCTGTGGCAGCGGTTCAACCTCGCCCTGGAGCGGGGGCGCCTGGGCGAGCTGGTCGACGAGCTCGACAACTACGTCCGGCCCGCCGTCTCCGGCCGGCCCCGCATGCCGGCGGAGTGGGCGCTCCTGGCCCTGGCCCGGGTCGAGCTCGACCAACCGGAGGCCGCCCGGGAGGCGTTCGGCATGCTGGCCGACTCGGGGTTCGCCGATCTCCCCGTGGACACCATCTGGCTGCGGGGGGCGACGGACTTCGCCGCCACCTGTGCCCAGCTGGGTGACGTCGCCGCCGCCGAAGCGCTCTCCACCCAGCTCGCCCCCTACGGCCATCTGTATCCGACGGCGTGCCTGGGGACGCCCACCGGGTGCGTGTCGCACTCCCTCGGTCTGCTGGCCACCACCCTGGAGCGGTACGACGAGGCCGGCCGCCACTTCGCCGCCGCCGAGGCCGGTCATGCCCACGTGGGCGCGCCCACGTGGCTGGCCCGGACCCGCCTGGAGTGGGCCCGGATGCTCCTGCGCCGGCGGGCGGACGGCGACGCCGAACGGGCCCAGGAGCTGCTCGCCGCCGCCCTGGCCACCGCCCGGGAGCTCGGCCTGGGATCCATCGAGCGGCAGGGTGCCGCCCTTGTAGGCGGAGGTCTGGAGCGTTGACCCCGGTGGTAGCCGTCCTCGGCGCCGGCAACGTGGGCTGCGCCCTGGCCGGCGATCTCGCCCGGCGCGGGGTCGACGTCCGGCTCTTCAACCGGACGCCCGAGCGCCTGGCGCCGATCCAGGAGGCCGGGGGCCTCACCCTCACCGGACGGTTGGAGGGCTTCGCCGAGCTCCCGGTGGTCACCACCGTGCTGGAGGAGGCGCTGTCCGGTGCCGGCGTCCTGGCCGTGTGCGTCCCGGCCACGGCGCTTCCGGCCTACGCCCCCCTGCTGGCGACGGCCGCTACCGCCGACCACGTCGTCTGGCTCAACCCCGGACAGAGCGGTGGCGCGCTCTACGTGGCCGCTGCGATCGAGCGCCTCACCGGGCGCCGGGATCTGCCCATCTGCCAGTTGACGACCTCGGCCCACACGGCCCGGATGTCGGAGCCGGCGACCGTCCGGGTGCTCAACCTGAGCCGCGTCGGCGTGGCGGCCTTCCCCAACCGGCACGCCGACGAGTGCCACGACCGGCTCGACGCCCTGCTCCCCGGCCAGTTCGACCGGATCGACAGCGTGCTCGAGTCCGACCTGCTGAACCTCAATGCTCTGCTGCATCCCCCCGGCATGGTGCTCAACGCCGGGTGGGTGGAATCCACCGGCGGCGGGTTCACCTTCTACGACCAGGGCATGACCCCGGCGGTGGGCCGGATGGTCGACCAGGTCGACGCCGAGCGCCGGGCCTTGGCCGAGCGTCTGGGGGTGCCCACCATCACCCTGGTGGACGCCCTCCACGGAGCCGGCTTCACCACCGCCGAGGGCGCCGCCTCGGGACGGACCTACGACGCCGTCAAGGCCAGCACCGCCCTGGGGACGATGATGGCCCCCTCCAGCCTCGACCACCGCTACCTGCACGAGGACGTGGGCTGGGGCCTGGTCCCGTGGACCCACCTGGCGCGGGCGGCCGGGGTCCCGATGCCGGCCACCGAGGTCCTCGTCGACCTGGCCGGGCTGATGAACGGCGTCGACTACCGCGACACCGGACTCACCTTGGCGCGCATGGGCCTGGCCGGGCTGTCAGCCGGGGAGATCAGTGACTACGCCCGGCTCGGACCGGGCTGAGAGCGGCGGCGCTCAGCGGGCGCCGGTGGTGCTCGGTCCCGTGCCCTTCTCCACCACCACGATCACGCCCTTCACATCCGGGTTGGTCTTGGAGTGGTACGGGAAGCGGCCCACGGTGGCGAACTTGTACTTCCAGGTCTCGCCGGCGTTGAGGCAGTCCTGCTCCGATCCCGTGGAGCACCCGGGACTGGAGTCGAACGAGCCGTCGTCGGCGGTGACGGTGTGCACGGCGTCGCCGTCGTCGTGGATGAAGACCATGGTGTCGCCTTCCCCGAGGTAGGACTCGGCGGGCTGGAACTTCGAGTCGCGGATGACCACCTCGTGGGCTCCCTTGGCTCCGGGGACGAGGAGCACGGCCAGCACTCCCACCGCCGCCACCGCTGACCATGCCAGCGACCGGGTCTTCGACATTCCTATCTCCCCCTTGTTCGGAACTTCAACGGTCAGGATCCAACGGTGAACGGAGTGTGCATGCCCTCGGCGAAGTGGCTCTCGACCGTGCCGTCCGCCTCCTTGTCCACCACGTTGCAGGCCAGCACGTACTGGCCGGCCTGGAGGGGGAAGTTCGCCTGGCACAGCTGGGCGGCGGCCATGGGCTCGATCTCACCGACGAGCGCCCCCTCGGGGAGCTTGGCCTCGTCCATGGCGCCGTCGGCGTCCGTGGGCAGGGTGTCGGCCGACTCCGCCTTGACCAGCACCAGCTCGTGGTTCTCCTTGCCGGTGTTCTCGGCGACGAAGGAGACGATCCCCGGGGCCACCTGGGATTTGGTCGGTGCGATCTTCCACTCGGAGAGGGCGACGGTGACGTCGGTGCCCTTGGAGCTGATGCCGCCTTCCACGTCGCAGGCCCCGTCCGCCGCCACGGTGGTGGACGTCCCGCCCTGGACGGAGGTGGCGGTCCCGTCCTTCGCCGTGGTCGCCGTGCGTTCGTCCTCAGCCAGGTTCTTCGCCTCCCCCGCCGGGCTGCCGTTCCCGCACCCGGCCGCCAGCGACGCCACTGCCAGCAGCGCACACACCCATCTCCACCTCATCCTGGGGCTCCTCCCCTTGCTCGGCGCGCCCCCCGCCGCCAACGGACTCCGGCGCGGCGACGGGCGGCCAGATCCGCCGCCCGTCGCAGAACAACACCGGGTTCTTCCCTTCCACCACCAGCGGCCGCACCCTGCTCCCGACCGGGTAGACCACGTCCGGCGCCTGTCGGGAGGCCAGCCGCTCCCCGGAGTCGAGCGTGAGCTCGTAGAGCATCGAGATCCCCTGGTACTCGCGCCCGGTCACCGTCGCCCGGCCGACCGGGTCGGCTGCGAACGTCAGCTCGTGGGGCCGGACCATGACCGACAGCTCACCGGCGTCGGGGACGGGCAGGGGCCCGAGGGGCCCGACGTCGGAGAGCACCGTCCGCTCATCCGCCCGGTGGGCGGGGAGGAAGTCCGCCACCCCCAGGAACTCGGCCACGAAGCGGTCCTCGGGCAGCTCGAACACCTCCTCCGGCGAACCCACCTGCAGGAGGCGGCCGGTCCGCATGACCGCCACGCGGTCGCCGAAGCCGAGGGCTTCGGAATGGTCGTGGGTCACGAGCACGGCAGTGGCGCCGGCCCGGCGCAGCACCTTCTTGGTCTCCACCCGCAGGGTGTCGCGCAGGGCCCGG
>JBIOYN010000084.1:0-13611 GCA_044870155.1 Acidimicrobiia bacterium
CGCCGGCTGCCCACCGCCTTGACCACCGCCCGCTCGGCGCTGGGTGAGCTGACCGCCCTGGCCGGCCAGACGACGCCCGTACTGGCCTCGCTGCGGCCCGTCACCGGCGACCTGCGCCAGATCGCCATCGAGCTGTCCGACTTCGCCGACGCCGCCGGTCCCGCGCTGGCCAGCGCCGACCCCGTGCTCCAGCGGGCCCGGGAGCTGGTGGCCGCCGCCTCGCCGGTGACGGCCGAGCTGCGGGCCGCCGCCGGCGACGTGCAGACCGCGGCCCGGAGCACCCGCACGGTGGTGGAGGCGCTGCCCGAGGATGTCTCCAACCTGTTGGACTTCGTCCGCGACGCCGCCCTGGCCGTGGGCGGGCGGGACTCCCTCAGCCACTATCTGCGCATCTTCATCCTCGCCACCCCGGCCGCCGTCGGCGTCGTGCCCGTGAGTGCCCCGGCCCTGCCCGCCGGGCCGCCGGTGCCGGCCCCCTCCCTCTCGCCGCTGGCGCCCCCGGCCGTCGCCGGCCCGCCTGCCCCCGCTCTCTCCGACCTGACCGGTCAGATCGACCAGCTCCTCTCCGGGGGTGACCGGGGCTCGGCCACCGGGCTCACCTTCAAGCAGGAGAAGTCCCTCCTCAGCTACTTACTTGGAGCCGGCTGATGTTCCGCCGCGGCCTCCCCGTCAACGCCAAGGCGCTGGGCGCGGTCGTCATCGTCGCCTCCATGCTCGCCATCAGCTTCGCCTTCGTCTCCCACAAGGGCCTCCCGGGCCGGAGCTACAACTACGTCTCCGCCGCCTTCGACCGGGTCCCCCCCGGGCTCCGGGAGGGCAGCGAGGTGCGGGTCCGGGGCCAGCGGGTGGGGCAGGTCCACGACATCACCTTCGCCGAGGGCGAGCCCCGGGTGGAGATGCAGCTGCCCGGCAGCCTCACGGTCTATGCCGACGCCAGTGTGCGGATCCGCTCCCGGTCGCTGCTGGGCCAGAAGTACGTCCAGATCGACCCCGGCACCGCGGCCGGCGGTGCCCTGGACGGCGGCGTGATCGCCAAGGACCGGACGACCACGGTGGTCGACATCGTCGACCTGGTCGACACCCTCGACGCCCCCACCCGCGCCGCCCTGGGCTCGGCCGTGTCCGAGCTGGGGTCGGGCGCCGCCGGCCGGGGCCCCGACCTCAACGCCCTGCTGGCCGCCGCCCCTGACCTGCTCGCCGACCTCAACGTCACCGGCCGCACCCTCACCGCCGAAGAGACCCGCCTGGTCGCCCTCCTGGTGACGGCGGAGCGTCTCTCGGGTCGCTTCACCGGCCGGGAGGCCGAGCTGGAGGCGCTCGTCGGCCAGCTGGGCGACACGCTGGCGGCGGTGGCGGCCGACGACGGCCGTCCCCTGGCCGAGAGCGTCAAGCGCCTCCCCGCCACTCTCGACGCCGTCACCCCCGCCCTGCGGGACCTGGGCTCCGCCGCCGCCGCCCTTGGCCCGGCGATGTCCGACCTCGGGCCCACCGCCGCCGCCCTGGGCGCGGTCACGCCCGACCTGCGCGCCTTCTTCCGGGAGAGCGTGCCCCCGCTGCGCAAGGTGCCGGGTGTGAGCGAGCTGGCCACCCCGGCGCTCTCCGCCCTGACCGGGACCTTCACCGACGCCCGGCCCCTGGCCCCCGCCCTGCGGCACACCTTCGAGTCCGCCGCCGCCCAGCTGGAGGTGATGGCACCCTACGCCCCCGAGCTCGACCTGCTCCTCGACGGGCTGGCCGCGGCCTTCTCCCAAGGGGACGCCAACGGGAAGTACCTCCGGGTGGTCGTGCTCCTGGCCGCCGTCAACCAGGCCGGGAACCGCAACCCCTATCCTGCGCCCGGCCAGGCCGCCACCGACGGCTCGAGGTTCACGCCGTGACCCCGGGGTTCGGGGTGTCCCCGAAAGGACGGGGTCCGGGGTGTCCCCGATGACCCGTCTCCTCGCTCCGGTCGGGCGGGTGTTCCATCCCCTCGGTGCCTGGCTCGGGGGGCGCTCCAAACTGCAGCTGGGCGTGCTGTGGGTGGTGACCACGCTCGTCTTCGGCGTGGCCCTCATGAACAAGCAGAACATCCTCATGGCCCTGCGCCGGGGCGACACCGTCACCGCCGAGTTCACCTCCCGCTACAAGCTCCGGGGCATCGTCTCCAAGGTCGAGCTCGCCGGCGTTCGGGTGGGGACGGTCACCGGCGTGGAGGAGCTCGACGAGGGTGGCGCGGCGGTGAAGATGAAGCTCGATCCCGGCACCGTCGACATCCTCGGGTCCACCCCCGAGGCCGCCATCCGGCCGGCCACCTTCCTCGGCGGCCCCGGCCTCTCCGCCTACGTGGAGATCACCCCCGGCGGCGACCCGGGTCGCTTCCGGGGCGAGCGGATCGGCAAGGACCACACCCACACCCCCGTCGAGTTCGACCGCGTCTTCGAGGTGATGGGCGAGCAGGCCCGGGCCGGGCTCCAGGCCACGGTTCACGGCCTCGACACCGCCCTGGCCGGGGGCGGCCAGGAGGCGCTCGGCCGCGTGCTCACCGATGCGCCCCCGGCCCTCGGGCCCGCCGCCGGTGTCCTCGAGGCCGCCACGGGCACCGAGCCCGGCGACCTGGCCCGTCTCGTCGTCGACCTGGGCAAGGCGGCCGCCGCCCTCACCGCCACCGACGGGGAGCTGGAGGCGGTGGTGGAGGACCTGGCCACGGTGGCGGCCACCCTGGGCGACCGGGGCCCGGATCTCGAGCGGGCCATGGCCGAGATGCCCGCCACCCTGGCTGCCGCCCGGGCCGGCCTCAACGCCCTCGACGGCAGCCTCACCCGGTTGCAGGCCACCGCCCCCGGTGCCCGGCCCTCCGTCCAGCGCCTCACCGAGGTGCTCACCAAGCTGCCCCCCGTCCTCAGCCGGGCCCGCCCGTTGCTGGCCGACCTGCGGCCCCTGGCCGCCGACCTGAAGCCGGCCCTCGACGACCTGGCCCCGGTGGCCGGCCTGCTCCGCCAGCTGCTGACCGACGTCGAGGGACCCGACGGCCGCGTGCTGGGCCGGATCCGGGACTCCGTCATCCCCACCGTGCTCGGGCCCTACACCGGCACAGGGCGCGACACCTTGCTGTACCAGGAGCTGGGCTTCTTCCTGGCCGGATTCGACGGCGCCGCCAGCTACCTCAACAGCGAGGGGAACCAGCTCAACTTCCACATCGGGAACAGCCTGGACTCGATCTCGATCACCCCGCCGGTAGCGGCGACCGCGGCCGCCAGCCAACCGATGAGGGGCATGCGGTGAGGCGGCTGCGGAACACCTGGAGCCGCATCCGGTCGACCAAGGGCCTGGGCCGGGACCTGGGCATCGTGGCCGGGCTCATCGTGGTGTCCTCGGCGGTGGGCGTCTACATCCTGGGTCACCAGCGGATCTCCTTTCCCTGGAACAACCGGGTGGCGTACCTGGCCGACTTCGAGGAGGCACCCGGGGTCACGCCGGGCCAGGGGCAGGAAGTCCGCATCGCCGGGGTGCCGGTGGGCGAGATCACCGCCGCCGACGTCACCCGGTCAGGGCGGGCCCGCCTCACCCTGTCGCTCGAGCCCCGCTACGCCACCGTGTACCGCAACGCCCGGGCCTGGCTGCGGCCCAAGAGTCCCCTCAACGAGATGTACGTGCTCCTCGACCCGGGTGGGAAGCCGGCGTCCCGCCTGAAGGCGGGGACCGTGATCCCCCTGGCCGAGACAGCCCGGCCCATCCAGATGGACGAGGTCCTCGCCCACCTGGACGACAAGGCCCGGGAGGCGGGCGGCATCGCCCTGGCCGAAGCCGATGCCGCCCTGGCCCGACCCGGGAACATCCCGCCCGGCCTGCGGGCCACCGACACCGCCCTGGTCGCCCTCCGGCCCGTCATGGAGGCGCTCGACACCCGCCGGGAGCGGATCGCCCGGCTCGTCACCGCCCTGGCCGACATCGCCACCGCCGCCGGCGCCGACGACGCCCGCTTGGCGCAGGTGCTCGACTCGGCCCGTGAGACCCTCGACGCCCTCGCCGACCGCGACGCCGAGCTCGACGCCACCCTGGCCCAGCTGCCCGCCTTCGCCGCCGAGGTCCGCAACGCCTCCACCCAGGTCGCCGCCCTCTCGGGCCAGCTCGACCCCACCCTCGACGGGATCAAGGCGGCCTCCGACCGGCTCCCGGGAGCACTGGCCGGCCTGTCCACCGTGACCGACCGCCTGGGCCGGACCGTCGACCTGGCCGGGCCGCTGGTGGCCGAAGCCCGCCCCCTGGTGGGAGACCTCCGTCCCCTGCTGGCCTCGTCCCGGCCGGCGCTGGCCGACACGGTGGCCTGGAGCGGACGCCTCGACCCGGTGACCGCCAACCTCGTCGACCACCTCCCCGACCTCCAGGCCTTCGTCTACCGGGGCAACTCCGTCTTCTCCCTCTCCGACGCCAACGGGCCCATCCTCCGGGGCCTGGTCGTCCAGGGTCCCGGGACGCTCCTGTCCCTGCTGGGTGCGGCGGGCGCGCCGTGAGGTTCTCACCCGCCCTCCTGCGCCGGGCCCGGTCGGCCACCGTGGCCGGGTTCATCGCCGTGATGGCCCTCATCTTCGGGGTGCTGTGGGTCAACTTCGGCGGGAACATCCCCGGCGTCACCGGCGGCTACCGGGTGACGGCCACCCTGGCCGACACCCAGAACCTCGTCTACGACTCCGAGGTGCGCATCGCCGGGGTGCCGGTGGGCAAGATCCGGGGTCTGGAGCGCACCCCGCAGGGTGTCGAGGTGGCCATGGAGGTCCGCGGTGACGCCGTCCCCCTCCATGAGGGCGCCACCGTCGTGCTGCGGGCCAAGACGCTGATCGAGGAGACCTACCTGGAGGTGACCGACGGCACCGGGGCCGCCCTGCCCGATGGGGGCCGGCTGCCGGCGTCGGCCGAGCAGTTGTCGGTGAAGTTCGACGACCTCCTCGACACCCTGCCCCCCGATACCCGGGTGGCGCTGGCGTCCGCCGTCCGCCGCCTGGGGGTGGCCACCGACGGCGAGGCCGAGGCGCTCTCGGCCACGCTCTCGGCCCTGGGCCGGCTGGGACGCGACGGTCACGATGCCCTCGACGTGCTCGCCGCCCAGTCGGAGGACCTGTCCGGGCTGGTGCGGGAGACGACCGACCTGCTGGCCGTCCTCGACGAGGGCGAGGGTCAGATCGCCCGGATGTCAATGCTGGCCGAGCGCCTCACCCGGGCCACGGCCAGCCGTGACGACAAGCTGGCGGAGACGGTCCGGCTCCTCCCCGGCCTGCTGGAGCGGACCCGGGCCGCCTCCCCGCCGGTGCGGGACCTGGCCGCCGCCCTCACCCCGCTGGCCGAGCCCTTGCGCCGGGCGGCACCGGATCTGAACGCGGCGCTGGCCGAGCTGCCCGGAGCCACCGCCGAGCTGCGGGGTCTGCTCGGCCCCCTGGAGGTGGTGCTCGACAAGTCGCCCGAGACGCTCAGGAAGACGCCGGCGGTGGCGGCCGACGCCTCGGCCCTGATCCCGGTCCTGCGGGTGGCGCTGTCGGACCTCAACCCCATGCTGGCCTACCTGGCGCCCTACGCCGCCGACATGGGCGCCTTCGCCGCCAACGGCGCCCAGGTGGTCAGCGCCACCCAGCCCGGGGGGGTGGCGGCCGGGCGCTTCCTGTCCATCATCGACGGCCAGTTCCTCCGGGAGTCCGTCGGTGGCAAGCCGCACAACGCCTACCCGCCCGCCGGTGGCGCCGGAGCCCCGCACCCCTTCAGCGGCTCGGTCCCCCGGGTGTACGAGGAGGCGAACTGAAGCTCCGCCCCCTGCGGCGGCGAGCCGCGCTCGCCGCGGTGATCGGGCTGGTCGCCGTCCCGGCCACGGCCGTGGGGATCGCCCGGCTCGAGGTCGACACCTCCATCGCCTCGCTGCTCCCCGCCGGTGATCCGGCCGTGCGCACCTGGGAGGCGACCCAGGACTCCTTCGGTGCCGACCCGGTCGTCGTCCTGTTCGAAACCCGGGGGCCCGGGGGTGTCCTCCGGAGTGAAACGGAGGGCGGGCTCCTCGAACCCGACACGGTCCGCAGGCTCGTCGCCCTGGAGGGCCGCCTGGCCAGGGTCCCCGACGTGGCCGTGGTCTACGGACCCGGCACCACGCTCAACCAGATCGCCATCCAGCTCAATGAGCTGCTGGTGTCGATCACCGCCCGGCGGGACGGGCTGCGGGCCGAGGCCGAGGCCGCGGCCCGGGCCCGGGGGGCGTCGGAGGCGGCGGCCCAGGCGGAGGGGGCGGCGGCAGTGGCCGACTACGAGGCCCGCTACGGAGCCCTGGTGGCGGCCGGCCTGCCGCTGGGCCTGCCCACCCTGGCCAACCCCACTTTCGCCCGCTCGGTGTTCCTCGACGCCCAGGGCCGGGCCCGCTCGCCACTGCGCTGGATCGTCCCCGACGCCGAGCACGCCGCCGTCTACGTGCGGCCCCGGGAGGGGCTGGACCAGCGCGGCACCGACCGGCTGGTCCGGGCCGTGCGGGCGGAGGCGGGCAGGGCGGGGATCGGCACGGGCGTGACCGTCACCGGCGCGCCCGTCCTCGTCACCTCATTGGCCGCCGAGGTCCGCCGCGAGGTCCCCCGCCTCAGCCTGGCGGCGCTGGCGGTGGTGGCGGCGGCCTTCTTCCTCACCCACCGGGCCCGGGGTTGGCGGCGGTTCCTGCCCCTGGCCCTGGGGCTGGCGGCCACGGCCGTGGTGCTCGGGGTCTTCGGTCTGGCGGGGGCGTCCACCTCGGTGGGGCTGCTCGTCTTCCTCCCGGTCATGCTCGGCGTGGGCACCGACCTGCCCATCCAGGCCGCACATCCCGCGCCCCGGCGCATCCTGGTCGCCGCCGGCGTGGCCGGGGCCGCCGCCTTCGCCGCCCTCGCCCTGTCGCCCCTGCCCTTCGTGCGCCACCTCGGCCTGGCCCTGGCCGCCGGCGTGCTGGTGTCCGCCGCGCTGGCGCTCGCCTTCCGTACGGCAGCACCATCTTCGCCACCGGCGCCGGCCGCCTCCCCGGCGGGGACGGCGGGCTCCCGCCGGTGGCAGGTGCTGGTGGCGGCTTCGGGCGTGGTGGCCGCCGCCGGCTGGGGTCTCCTCCCGTCGCTTCCGGTGGAGGCCCGGCCCGAGCGCCTGGCCCGCGGCCTGCCCGCTCTGGCCGACGCCCGCCAGGCGGAGCGGGTGCTGGGCGCCTCGGGGGAGGTGGCGGTGCGGGTCACCGCCCCCGACGTGGCCTCGCCCGCCATGCTGGCCTGGTTCGGCCGGGCCGAGGAGGCGCTGGTGGTGCGCTTCGGCGACCGGCTCCGCCCCGTCGTCTCGCCGGGGCGGCTGCTGTCGTGGCTGGGCGGGGATCCGACGCCCTCCCAGATCGACGCCGCCTTCAACCTGCTGCCCCGATACCTGGTGGGAGCCAGCATCCGGGCCGACCGCCAGGAGGCCGTGGCCAGCTACGGCCTGCGCCTCGGCGACCTGGAGGACCAGGGCCGCCTGCTGGCCGGCGTCCGGGCGGCGCTCCCACCCGCTCCTCCCGGCGCCCGGGTCGAGCTCACCGGCCTGCCCGTGGTGGCCAGCCGGGGCTACGACCTCCTGTCGGGCGGTCGCCTCCCCGCCAACCTGGCCGGTCCCCTCCTGGCCGGCGCCGTGCTCCTCGGCCTCGTTCCCCGCCGCCGCCATGCCCTGCTGGCCCTGGCCGGAGCCCTCCTGGCCGTGGGTTGGGGCACGCTGGTGCTGCGCATGACCGGCATCGGGCTCTCGCCCCTCACCGTCGGGCTCGGCTCCCTCACCGCCGCCGTGGGCTGTGAGTTCACCCTCTTCGCCCTCGAGCGCCGGGCCGCCGGCGTGGCCCGGCCCTGGCCCGGCGTGGTGGCGGCCGCCGCCACCTCCGCCGCCGGCTTCGCCGTCCTCGCCTTCTCCCGCCTGGAGGTGCTGGCCGAGTTCGGTGCCGTGCTCGCCGGCTCGATCCTCCTCGCCCTGCTGGCCGCCCGTCTCCTGGCCGCCACGGTTCCCCTCCCGGCGCCGGCCGGGGGAGTGGCGCTGTCCCGGGCCGCCGAGCCCGAGCCGGTCGAGGTGCGCTGATGCCTGACGAAACCCGAAGTCCGGGCGAACCCCGAACCCCCGACGAACCCGCCGCCGACACGGTGGCGGGCGATCAGCCCGTCCGCCACCGGGGTCGCGTCGTAGCCCTCGTGGTCCTCGCCGTGGCCGTCCTCGCCGGCGGAGGCGCCGTGGCCCTGGCGGGGCGGGGTGGTGGCTGCCCGCCCGACGGCGCCGCCCTGGCCGTGGGCGGCCGCAAGGTCACCGTCGACGAGCTCGAGCGCCGGGTGGAGGTGCTCCAGGCTCTCTACGGCCTCACCCCGCCGCCCGCCTCCGACAAGGCGAAGTCCGACGCCTTCTCCCGGGACCTGGCCAAGTCCATGGCCGTGGCCCTGATGATCGACGGGGAGGTGGCCGACCGGAACCTGGGGGTGGCGGACAAGACGGCCCGCGACGCCCTTGACCGCTACATCGCCAACGCGTTCCCGGAAGGGGGCAGGGCCAAGTTCGTGGAGGCACTCGGCAACCAGGGGGTGTCCGAGGCCGACGTGCTGTCGGAGTTCCGCCGGCTCCTCGAGACCCGTCGCCTCTTCGACGTGGAGACGGGCGACGTGAAGGTGACCGACGCCGACGTGGAGACGGCCTTCGCCGATCGCAAGGACCGGCTCGCCATCGCCGAGCGCCGCAAGCTGCGCCATCTGGTGGTGGCCGACGAGGCCGCCGCCCAGGGGGCGCTCACCCGCATCCGGGGTGGCGCCGCCTTCGCCACCGTGGCCGGGGAGGTCTCCCTCGATGCCGCCACCAAGGGTGCGGGCGGCGAGCTCGGAACCCTGACCGCGGCCGAGCTCGACCCCGCCTTCAGGGACGTCGCCTTTGCCGCCGCCGTGAACGTCCCCTTCGGCCCGGTGCGGACCGACCGGGGCTGGCACGTGGGCGTGGTCGAGGAGATCATCCCGGGCCGGGCCGTGACCCTCGACGAAGTTCGGCAGCCGCTCCGCGACCAGCTCGTCGGCGAGCGCCGCCTCGAGCGCTGGCGGAAGTACCTGGGCGAGCTGATCGTCGACGCCGACGCCTGCTACGCCGCCCGCTTCCGGCCCACCGACCCTGATGCCCCGCCGCCCGACCTCGGGGGCTCGGGCATCACCGGCAGCACGCCGTCGGTGCCTGGCGCCACGCCGTCGACCACCGGCCCCTGACGACGAGCCCTGCGCTCCTCACGGGCCACAGGTGCCCGTCAGGAACGCAGGATGTCCGGGTCAGCGGCCGGCTTCGGTCAGCCAGCGGGGGAGGGGCGGGGGCTCGAAGGCCCGCATCTCGTCGAGGAGGCGCTCGGGCTGTTCCTCCACCACCACCAGCCGGCGGTGGACCTCCTTGATGAACCCTTGGGCGGTGACGTGGTCGAGGAACTCGACCAGGTGGGAGAAGTAGCCGTCGACGTCCAGCAGGCCACTGGGCTTCACCTGGAGGCCGAGCTGGCACCAGGTGAGGATTTCGAAGAGCTCCTCCATGGTTCCGAGGCCGCCGGGCATGGCCACGAACCCGTCGGACAGTTCGTACATGAGGGCCTTGCGCTCGTGCATCGATCCCACGATGCGCAGGTCGGTGAGGTCGTAGTGGGCGATCTCCCGGCTCTTCATGTGCTCGGGGATGACGCCGATGACCTCGCCGCCCGCCTCCAGGGTGGCGTCGGCCAGGATCCCCATGAGTCCCACGCTCCCGCCGCCGTAGACCAGGCCGATGTCCTGGCCGGCCAGCATCCGGCCCATGGCCCGGGCGGCGTCGGCGTAGACCCCGCGCCGGCCCGGGCTCGAACCGCAGAACACGCACACCCGGCGCAGCACGAACATGCGGGCAACGGTACCGTCGCCGGCGATGTCAGCGGCGCTGCTCGAGCTCGATGATCCCCACCGGGGCCGGCTGGTCGTCCGCCCCGGCGAGACGGTGGTGCTCCTCGGTCCGTCGGGGGCGGGGAAGACCGCCATCATCCGGGCGCTGCTGGGCCTGGGACCGGGGCCCGAGCCCGTGCTCGCCGTCCGGGGCCGGCCCGCTCCCGCCCGGGCCCTGGCGGCGCTGGTGGGCTGGGTCCCCGAAGGCGACGGCGTGTTCCTCTCCGATTCGGTGTGGGACAACGTGGCCCGGCCCCCGGCCGTCCCCCCCAACGACCCCGACCTGGCCCGGGACGCCCTCGACCTCGTCGGTCTCGCCGCCCGGGCGGCGGAGCCGGTGGCCAACCTGACCCGCCAGAGCCGGCGCCGCGTGGCCCTGGCCCGGGCCCTGGCCTCCCGCCGTCCGCTGCTGGTGATCGACGGGGAGCTCGACCCGGCCCTGTGGTCGCTGTTCCCGGGGGTGCTCGAGCAGGCCCCGGGGGTCGAGGCCGTCCTCCTGGCCACCGCCACCGCCGGGGAGCGGGCGTGGGCCGCCGACAGCGTGGCCCTGGTGGCGGACGGACGCCTCGTCGCTCAGGCCCCCCTGGCCGAGCTGTTCGACTCCCATGACCCCGACGTCCGTGCCGTCCTGGCCTGGGTGGCGCCGTCACCCTCCTGACCCTCAGTGCCGAATGGCGCAGAGTGTCATCCTTAGCGATGGTAACGATCGCTCGGTAAGATCACTGGCCTCATCGCGGGCTTGTGCCGCAAACACAGCACGGGGAGGAAGCATGCGGAGAGTCTCGATCCGATGGCGCCTGGTGTTGATCAGCACCGCCGGCGCACTCATCTGCGGGGCGGCGGCCACGTCGTCCTCGGCCCAGGCCCTCAGGGCGCCCGACATCATCGGCATGATCACGCTTCCGTTCGAGGAGGGCGGGTTCAACATGCCCCGCTGCGAGCCCGATCCGAACGCCGCCGACGAGGTCATCTGCAAGCCGGTGGCCCAGGCCCTCAGCGTCCTCAAGGACGGTCGGATCTTCTACTACAACGGCATCGAAGGCCACGAGAACATGAAGAACGGGACGGGCACCGACCTGTCCCCCGAGATGCGCAACAGTCGGGCCCGCATCATGGACCTGCGCAGTGGGTCGCCGCAGTGGGTCGTCCCCACCAATGACGACGGTGGCGGCACCAATCCCGACATCCAGTCCGGCCACGAGGGGACCGACGACCCGGTCGGCATGACGGGCGTCCCCGGGGAACCCGGCGACGGCCTCGTGGGGAGCACCTGGGGGTCCCTGGGTGCGCCGTCGCACAAGGGCGAGTCTCAGCCCGACGACGCGGCCGACAACGACACCGACCTGTTCTGCTCCGAGATGGTCTCTCTGGCCGATGGCCGGATCGCCGCCGTCGGCGGCAGCGACTGGTACAACGAACCCGTCGCCATGGACCAGAACGAGGGTGATGCCCGCCACCTCGGCCTCGTCGAGGTCAGCGGGATCCGCAACGTCCAGGTGTTCAACCCTGACACCAACGCCTTCGAGCAGACCGGCCACATGAAGTACCAGCGCTGGTATCCCTCGGCGGTCATCATGCCCGACGGCAAGATGCAGGTGTTCAGCGGCGTGCAGAAGCTCATCAAGAGCACCCAGCTCTCCAGCGTCCGCCGGAGCGAGGTGTGGGACCCCGCCACTGGTGCCTTCACCGAGAACTACACCGGTCCTGCATCCGAGAACTCGCTGCCCACCCAGCCCCGACTGTTCCTGGCTCCCAACGGCAAGCTCTTCTACGGGGGGGCGGGCCAGAGCTGGATCCCCTTCGGCCAGGGGGCCGACGAGGCGCTGTGGGCGCTGCAGCAGTTCTTCGACCCCGTCACCAAGAAGTGGGAGGTCATCGGGCTCAACCCGCTCGGGGTGCACGACACCGCCTTCTCGGCCGTCCTCCCCATGGATCCGCCCTACGACAAGATGTCGATTCTGACGTTCGGCGGGACCGAGGGGCCGTCGCCGGGCAGCTGGGCGTCGATCCCCCTGTCGTCCATCACCACCGTCGACAAGCAGGGCAAGCTCGACTTCAAGATGACGGGTCCGCTCAACCACGCCCGCTGGTTCCCGACCGGCACGGTACTGCCCGACGGGTCGGTCATCGCCACCCAGGGGGCCACGAACGCTGAGCCGGTCATGCCCGGCAGCGAGCTGGCCGTGCACATGATCGAGCGGTACGACCCCAAGACCCAGAAGTGGGAGGACATGCAGGAGGCCGCTCGCGACCGGACCTACCACAACACCGCCATCCTGCTTCCGGACGCCCGGGTGCTGATCGGTGGCCACTCGGCCGTGGGGCACTTCTTCGGCAACCGTCAGGACGCCGGCAAGCCCTTCCCCAACAACGACGCCGACCCGAGCTTCGAGGTCTACAGCCCGCCCTACCTGTTCTGGGGTGAGCGGCCCCGGATCAGCCACGTCCAGTCGGGGATCGCCTGGGGCGAGACGTTCTCGCTCACGACGCCCACAGCCGACGTGGCGGAGGTCATCGCCATGCGGATGCCCTCCGTCCAGCACTCCAACGACAGCGACCAGCGCACCCTGCGCCTGGCCTTCAGCCACGCCGGCGACCACCTGTCGGTCAAGGCCCCGCCCGACGGCGTGGCTGCTCCTCCCGGCTACTACTACCTGTTCGTGAACCGGGCGGACGACAAGGACCGGGGCATGATCCCGTCGGCGGCCCGGATCATCCACATCGGCGATTCCAGTGACCTGACGGAAGCCATCCAGCCCATGCAGGACGACGCCACCGCCCCCGTGGGCGGGTCGGCCAGCCCGGACGTCGACACCAGCACCGGCGCCCAGGTCGCCCGGGACGCCGGCAAGGCGCAGCGGGACGCCACGGCTTCGGCCATGGCCCCGGCCAAGCCCGTCATGACCCAGCTGTCGTCCTCTCCGGCGGGCTCGTCCCGTCCGCTCCCGTCGTCGCCGGTTCTGCCGGCGGCGGCCGTGGTGGCCGTGGGGGCGAGCGCCATCTACGGACGGCGGGCACTGCGGCGCAGCCGCACCTGACCGGGGCGGACGACCGCACCACGCGATGAGGGGAGGCGCTGCCGGGCGCCTCCCCTTGTTGTGCCACTCCCGTATCTGACTCCTGGCCGACGGAGGGCCCTGGGCCAGGAGGGCCGGCCCAGCCCCGGGCCCCACCGTCGTCACCCCGGCGCGGGGCCGGGCTTGTGGCGTCCTTGGGGCCGGCGGCCCGGCCAGAGGCCGGAGCCCCTGTCCTTACCAGCGGTGCCAGCCGGTAGGGAGGGACCCTCCCCAGCGGCCGCGGCAGCCCGTTTGGACGCTCGAGTGAGGAATACGCCGCCCTGGTCTCAATGTCCTGCTTTCGCGCCCTCGGGGATACCTTTGGCCGATACGGCGTGGAGGCGAACATTGGACTTCAACGAGACATCTGAGCACGGGATGCTCCGGGAGGCGGTCCGCAAGATCGCCTCCGACTTCGGCCACGGGTACTTCGTGGAGAAGGCCCGGGCCGACGAGCGGGCGGACGAGCTCTGGAGGGCGGTGGCTCGGGGCGGGTTCGTCGGCGTCAACCTCCCCGAGGAGTATGGCGGGGGCGGCATGGGGCTCCTGGAGCTGTCGATCGTCGGCGAGGAGCTGGCCGCCGGGGGGTGCCCGCTCCTGCTCCTGGTGGTGTCCCCGGCCATCTGCGGGTCGATCATCGCCCGCCACGGCACCGAGGA
>JBIOYN010000085.1:0-6375 GCA_044870155.1 Acidimicrobiia bacterium
GGGCGACGGATAGCGCCCGATGTGCTCGCCGAGCATCTCCGCCAGGAAGCGGGGGAGTGTGAGCGTTCGGGGCCGCCCGGTCTTGGTCGGGCCGGCGACCAGCTGGCCGCTGACTTCCATCATCGACTCGTTGACGTCGACGGTCCCGGCCAGGAGGTTCAGGCGGGCCAGCCGGAGAGCGGCGAGCTCGCCGGCGCGCATGCCGGTGTAGGCCGCGGCGTAGACGAGGGGACTGAACCGGGGCGTGATGGCCTCGGCCAGGGCGGCGACCTCGTCGGGGGTGAGGAAGTGCATCTGCTCCCGCTGGCGTTCCTCGGGGAGGCGGATGCCAATGCAGGGCGAGCGGCTGATGAGGCCGTCGGTGACGGCCTGGGCGAAGACCTGGCTGGCCGTCAGGTAGATGCTCTTGACGGTGGAGGGCGCCAGTCCCGACTCCACGAGGATGGCTACGAACTTGCGGACGTCGGCGGGCCGGACTGCCGCCATGGCCGTGGCGCCGAAGCGGGGGACGATGTGCTTCCGGAGCCGGCCCTGGACGTTGGTGAGGGTCTGGGGCCCGACGTCCGCCTTGGTGGCCAGCCACTCGGCGGCGTACTGGTCGAAGCGGATCTTGCCGAGCCGGGGCTCGGTCCACTCGCCCCGAAGCTTGGCGTGTTCGATGCCGACGAGAAAACGCTCGGCGTCCACCCGGCGGGTGAAGGTCTTGACCCGCTCCCGGCCCCGGGGGTCGCGGTAGCGGGCCCGCCAGTAGATCTTCTGCTTGCCGTCCTTAGCGGCGTACGGACGCTTCTCGATGTGGGCCATCTCAGCCCTCCCGACCCAGACGAGCGTTGCCGAAGGATCCTGCCATGGAGGGCGGTTCAGGATGCCCTGCGGGAGCCGACTTCGAGCGGCGGGTCCGGGTCCCGGCACGATTCGAGCCAGGTGTCCACGTCGCTGCGCCGGTAGCGCACGTAACGACCGACTCGCATTCCCCGGGGCCCACAGCCCTTGTGGCGCCAGTCATAGAGCGTCTTGACCGGCACCTGCAGATAGGCGCCGACCTCCTCGATGGTCATCAGCGGATCGTCGAGTGCTCTCCGCTTGGGGGGCCGGTCGTTCTCGTTCATCGCTCTCCGCCCGAAACGGGGGCACCGACCGCGAGCGGGATGCATCGCACTCCGGTGGCCCGATCATTCGCCGCCCCACCATGGGAAGCGGGAACCGCACCTACTCCACAAATCAGACCGAACGGAACCGCCGCTGATGATGCCGAACCGGCGCAATTTTCATTCGTCGTCGTCCCTGGGTTGCCGAGACGCCGAGCGCCACCCCGTCGCCAGGATGGTCCGCGGGCTGTAGCCGAGGGTGTTGTCGGCTGACCCCCATCCGGTGTTGTCCGCTTTCGGGCGTCATGGCCGGTCAGACCCTGCGTTTACCGTTCGTCCGGTTGTCCCTCCACCCGTGACCCCACCCCCTCAGCTGCGCTGAAACCGGGGGCGGGGTCACGGCCTCCGGGACAACCACAAGATTGTGTCGGGTCTTCCAGGCCATGACTTGGCTGCGGAGGGCGGCTGTGGGCCAACGAGGCATGCGACTCTCGGAGCGGGACCGGCGCCTGCTGGCGTGGTGCGGCGAGCAGTACACGGTGCGGAGCGACCTGCTGGCGGTGCTGATGGCCCGAGCATCCGACGACGCCGAAGCGAAGGCCCGGGGCCGCCTGTCGAAGCAGGCGGTCGCCCGCCGGGTGCTGGCCTGGAAGCATGCGGGCCTGGTGAATTCCCGCACGTTCCTGGTGGGCACCCCCGCCACGGTGTGGCTGACCGCTGACGGCATGGGAGCCGCCTGGCTGCCGTGGCGGCCCTACGAGCCGACCCTGGCCACCTGCACCCACCGCCACGCCGTGGGCCTGGTCCGCGCCGAAGCGGAGGCGATGCCGGGTGTCGTCTGGATCTGTGAACGGGAGCTCCGTCAGGGCCTCGGTGGTCGACCGCTCCATCTCCCCGACGGTGTAGTCCTCTCGACCGACGACCAGGGCACGACGTGGCGCACCGCCGTCGAGGTGGAGCTGACCCGAAAGACCGAAGCGCGGGTGTCGGCGATCTTGCGGCAGCTGCTCGTCCGGTACGACGACGTTGTGTACCGGGCGGCCCCGGGCACAGCGACGGTCGTTCAGCGGGCCGCTGCCGGCCTGCCCGAGGGCTCCGAGCGGGTTCACGTCAGGCCGTATCCGCCGGCGACGCTCGCCGAGGTCGCCTAAGGGGCCATGAGGTGCCGCGGTGAAGGAGGGAGTGTGCGGCTGCCCATCGACCTGTGTCGCCCCGGCGAGCCGGTGGCTAACTGGCCGGAACAACGGCCGCGGTGCAAGGGGGCACCCCCTTGACCCCCGCCCCAAGCGCGACGACAGGAAACTGGCATTCCGTTCTGTTCAGCGGCGGCGTGAGGCCCAGAGAACCGTCGTTGTGGACGATCGCATTGGGACGAGTGTGGGGATCCGACCTGCCGTGGCCCGGCTATCAGTGGTTCACCCGAGGACGGCGAGAAGGCCATCAGGCGCCCGACCAGCGCTGATGTGTCCATCTGCATAGGCGGCTCATCTGCGTGGGCCTCGGGGGTCCGCAGCGGCGAGCAATCGCGGACTTGGGCGCCGAACCGTCGAACTGAGCGCGTTTGGATCAGCAGTGTCTGCCTGCCCCGACAACCCATCCGCCGACCGTTGGTGTCCCGGGGTGTGGTGGGGATTGGGGTGAGTAGGGGGTCCACCAGGTAGGGGGCCGCCGGCGTGATCCTCAGCGTGACCTTGCCGGGTTACGCACAGGAGGTAGCCACGCCGATGGCCCTTGACCAGTCTTGCCTGTCCGAGCTGCTCGACGCGCTGCGTTCGGGCGGCGATCTCGATTTCATGCGCCAGCCGATGCAGGTGGTGCTCCAGGCCCTCATCGACCTGGAGGCGACCCAGAAGATCGGCGCCGCCCCCTACGAGCGGACGGAGGGCCGCACCACGCACGGCAACGGCAACCGGTCCCGGTTGCTGTCGACCAAGGCCGGGGACGTGAACCTCCAGATCCCCAAGCTCCGTCAGGGCAGCTTCTTCCCCTCCCTGCTCGAACCCCGCCGGCGCATCGACAAGGCGCTGTGGGCGGTGGTCATGGAGGCCTACGTGCACGGGGTGTCGACCCGCAAGGTCGACGACCTGGTCCAGGCCCTGGGGATCGAGGCGGGGATTTCCAAGAGCGAGGTCAGCCGCATCTGTGGCGAGCTCGACGTGGTGGTGGCCGAGTTCCGGGACCGGCCCCTGGACCACGTCGAGTTCCCTTACGTGTTCCTCGACGCCACCTACGTCAAAGCCCACGAGGGTGCCCGGGTGGTATCCAAGGCCATCGTGGTGGCCACCGGCGTGGCCCGCAGTGGCGACCGGGAGGTCCTCGGCCTGGCCGTGGGTGACTCCGAGGACGGCGCCTTCTGGACCGCCTTCCTGCGGTCCCTGCGGGCCCGCGGCCTCGCTGGGGTCAAGCTGGTGATCTCCGACGCCCACGAGGGCCTCAAGGCCGCCATCGGCGCCGTGTTCCTCGGCTCCGCCTGGCAGCGGTGCCGGGTCCACTTCATGCGCAACGTCCTCGCCCGGGTGCCCCGCGGATCGGCCGAGATGGTGGCCGCCGCGGTGCGGACCATCTTCGCCCAACCCGACGCCGCCGCGGTGGCCGACCAGCTCGACACCATCGCCGAGAAGCTCGGCCGCCAGTTCCCCACCGTGGCCGTCATGCTGCGCGACGCCGGCCCCGAGATCTGCGCCTTCGCCGCTTTCCCCCAAGCCCACTGGCGCAAAATCTGGTCCACCAACCCCCTCGAGCGGGTCAACGTCGAGATCAAACGGCGAGCCGACGTCGTGGGGATCTTCGCCAACGAGAACTCGGTGCTGCGCCTCTCCGGCGCCGTCCTCCTCGAGGTCCACGACGAGTGGGCCGTGGCCGAGCGCCACTACCTCTCCGAGGGCTCAATGGCGAAGCTCTACGAGACCAGGCAGGATGAACAACCGAAGGAGGTGGAAAGAGCCCACAGCGAACTGGTGGCCTGACCGCCAGCCACACCGCTGAGGATCACAACGGCGCTCTCATTTCCACCACTCCCGGGGCCACGGCCCGCCGACCCGGCCGCCTTCCTGGTCGTGAGTCGCTGGGTGTCGGTGAACGCCCGCACCTCGCGTGACGTGCCCGAACGCGTACATCTACGCTTGAGGTTGCCGGAGTCCCAGCGGAAGGGTCGTTGGGCGAAGGGCGGGCGAGATGGATTGTCCTCGTTGCCGGGGGGCGAACCGGCATGGTCGGCGGTTCTGTGGCGCATGCGGCGCGCCACTCCTGGTGGAGTGCCCGGCGTGCGGGTTCGCCAACGAGGCGGAGGAGCGGTTCTGCGGCGGTTGTGGCGCGGCGCTCCAGAGGGAGGCAGCCCCTCCGGCTGCCGCACCAGGGGTGGAGCGCGAGCGCCGCCAGGTCAGCGTCCTGTTTGCCGATGTCGTCGGTTTCACCCCGCTGTCCGAACGGTTCGACCCGGAGATTGTCCACGAGATGATGGACGGGTGCCTCGCTCTGCTCACCAGGGAGGTGGAGCGCTACGGGGGCCGGGTGAACGCCTTCACCGGCGACGGCGTGATGGCCCTCTTCGGCGCGCCCCTGGCTGAAGAGGACCACGCCATCCGCTCCCTCCATGCCGCCCTGGCGATCCAGGAGCACCTCCCCCGCTACGCGGAGGGCGTGCAGCGCCGATTCGGCGCCGAGTTCTCGATGCGGATCGGGGTGAACAGCGGTCTCGTCCTGGCCGGCGGCATGGGCGAAGGCACCTCGGTCGAGTACACGGCGCTCGGGGACACGATCAACATGGCCGCCCGGCTCGAATCCACGGCGACGCCGGGTGGTGTCCTCGTCGGCGAGTCCACCTACCGGGCGGCGGGCGAGGCGTTCAGCTGGCAGCCGGTCGGCCCACTCACGTTGAAGGGCAAGTCGGAGCCGGTCGTTGCCTACGAGCCCCTCGCCGCCAGTGAGGGGCAGAGCCGGTTCGAAGCCCTGGCCCAGCGCGGCCTCACCAGTTTCGTCGGCCGCCAGGCCGAGTTCGACGCGCTGCTCCGCGCCTGGGAGCGGGCGGCCGCCGGTCACGGCCAGATCGTCTCGGTCGTGGGCGAGGCGGGTCTGGGCAAGAGCCGGCTCCTGCACGAGTTCAAGACCGAGATGGCGAAGCGGGAAGCACCGCTCTTCGAAGGGTCGTGTTTCACCTACGGGGAGGCCATCTCCTACCTGCCCTTCCTGGAGATCGTGCGCCAAGTCGTCGGGATCGACCCGACCATCCCGGCCGGCGAAGCCGGCGCCTTGCTGGACGGCCATCTCGCCCGACGGGCGCTCGGCCCGGAGTCAGCCCCGTACCTCCATCTCCTGCTCGGCCAGGATCCCGGCGGCGACCTCTTGGCCCGCCAATCTGCGGCCGTGATCCGACAGCGCACCCTCGATGCCGTGCGGGACCTCGTCCTGGCCGAAGCCGCCGAGGACGCGCTGGCGCTGGTGGTCGAGGACGTCCACTGGATCGACAAGGCCTCCGAGGACCTGCTGTCGGTGCTGGTGGAGTCGATCTCGGACGCGCCCGTCCTCCTCCTGCTCGTCTACCGGCCCGAGTACCTGCGCGCCTGGGGTGACGTGGCCTATCACGCCGAGGTGAACCTGTCCCGCCTCGCCGGCGTCAGCAGCGCGGCCATGGTGCGGGCCATCCTCAACAAGTCCTACGCCCAGCGGGTGTCGCTGGAACGGCTCTCCGACGAGGACAGCCAGGCGATGATCCGCCAGTTGCTCGGCACGGCGACGATCCCGGCCGAGCTGGAGCGCCTGGTCGAGAGCCACGCCGACGGGAACCCCCTCTTCATCGAGGAGCTCATCCGCGACCTCGTCGAGTCCGGGCACCTGGCGCGCGACGGCGAGGGCTACGCCCTCACCCGCCAGGCCGAAGAGATCAACCTGCCCACCACCGTCCAGGGGCTGTTCCTGGCCCGGGCCGACCGGCTCGAGCCCGAGCTCCGCAACCTGCTGCAGATCGCCTCGGTGCTGGGCCGGGTCTTCAACTTCTCGCTCCTCGGCGCGGTGGCGGGGCTTCCGAGGGACGAGCTCGAACGGGCCCTGCTGCGACTCGAAGACCTCGACTTCGTCTACCAGAGCGCCCTGGCGCCGGAACGGCAGTACTCGTTCAAGCACGTCCTCGCCCAGGAAGCCATCTACCAGACACTCGTGCGGTCCCGGCGCGAGGCCCGCCACGCCGCCGCCGGGGCGGCCATCGAAGCCCTCTACACCGACCGGCTCGACGAGTGGATCGAGATCCTGGCCCATCACTACACCCACAGCGGCGACGATGCCAAGGCCCTCG
>JBIOYN010000086.1:0-11461 GCA_044870155.1 Acidimicrobiia bacterium
GCCCCCTCCGCACCCTGGGTCCTCTCGCTGGCCCGGATCGAACACCCCGACCTCTGGTCCAGGGCCGAGAAGCTCATGGCTGTCAAGACCCGGGCCGCCGAGCTGTCCATGGGCCTGGGCGGGACCGGCCAGCACCGCGACCTGGTCGGCGAGCTCGAGGCCGCCCACCAGGCCGTCGAGCTGGCCGAACGGGAGGTGGCCAGCTCCAAGCTCGGAGGCATGGCCGCCAAGCGCCGCCTGGCCAAGGTCTGCGAGAACGAGCACGCTGTCCTCACCAAGGCCGGGTTCGTCTCCTGGCTGGCTTTCCAGATGCGTCGCATCGACGTCCTGCTCGAGCCCGACGCCCTCGAGGCCCTGCGGGTGGCGGAGCTGGAGGCCCAGCTCGCCGCCGCCGCCTGGAGCGAGCTGGCCGGCGACGTCGACCCTGCCGCCGCCCTCGCCGCCCGCCCCGAGATCGAGCGCTACGCCTTTGAGCTGGCCGCCAACGTCTCTGACGTCGACGCCACCGAGGCCCTCCGCAAGGAACTGGGTGAGATCGTCGAGCCCGCCTACTTCGAGGCCCGGGCCGAGCTCCTGGAGGCCTGCGGGCCGTTCGACGTCGACCTCGAACACGCCACCTCCGAAGTGGCCGCCATCGTCTCCGAAGCCCGCCACGCCCGCCTGCAGGCCACCCTGGAAGCGGCCGAGACCGCGTACCGCCAGTTGGAGGCGGAGCTGGAGGCGGCCCTGACCGCCGCAGGGTTCCCCGGCTCCGGCCCCGGCGACCTGCCCACCCGGGTGATCGCCGTCAAGACCAAGGCCGCCGAAGTCGCCGCCGCCCTGGAGACGCCCAAGACCACCCGGGAGCCCGCCGAGGTGCAGGCCGACCTGGCCGCGGCCCGGTACGAGCTGGCCCGCTGGTCACGCCCGGACTGGGACGAGGACCCCCTCGTCACCGACGCCCCCCTCCCCGACACCGCCAGCCTGACCGAGGAGCGTGCCGCGGTAGCGGCCGAAGCCGACGGCATCGAGCGCTCCGTGCCCGACCCCGGCCGCCTGTCGGACCGCCGGGAGGCCCTGGCCCGCCGGGTCGCCATCCTGGAGGCCAGCTCCGGTGCCGGCTCCCGGCTGCTGTCCTTCGAGGAGGCGGAGATGGTCCTCCTGGGCCGCTTCGCCCAGGCCCGCCGGGTCGGCCCCGAGGCGGAGCCCATCCCCGTCGTGGTCGACGACGCCCTCGCCGGCTTCCCCCGCCACGACAAGTGGCGGCTCCTCGACCTCCTGGCCCGCCTGGGCGAGGCCAGCCAGGTCGTCTACCTCACCGACGACCCCGACACCGCCGAGTGGGCGGCGGCCCGGGCCCGTCAGGGCAGCGCCTCGCTGCTCCGCCCCGACGCCGTGGCCTCCGTCGCCTAGATCCCGAAGCCCTCAGCGGCCGTAGACCGGGACCATCACGGCCCGGGCCAGGGTGTTGGCCGTGATCATGAACCCGCACACGGCGCAGCTGGTGTCGGAGTCGAGGGGCAGCGATTCGGTGCCCAGGGCGTGGACGGCGAAGACGTAGCGGTGGTCACCGTGGCCTTCGGGCGGCGCCGCCCCGCCGAAGTCCTTGCTGCCGTAGTCGTTGCGGACCTGCACCGCCCCCTTGGGCAGGCCCTCCATCGAGCCCGTCCCCGCTCCGCCGGGCAGCTCGGTGATGTCGGCGGGGATGTTGAACACCACCCAGTGCCAGAACCCGCTGCCGGTGGGAGCGTCGGGGTCGTAGCAGGTGACGGCGTAGCTCTGGGTCCCTTCCGGGGCACCCTCCCACCGCAGGTGGGGCGAGACGTTCCCGCCCGAGACCCCGAAGCCGTTGTAGACCTGGTTCTCGGAGAGCTTCTGGCCGTCGGCCATGTCGTCGCTCGTCACGGTGAATGAGGGGACCTCGGGCAGGAAGTCATACGGCAGCGGGGGTCGCTCAGTTGCCATTCCGTCCACTCCTTCCGGATAGCCTCCACCGGGCCCGAGGAGGCTAACGCATTGCACACTCCCGCCCCTTCCGGGGACACCCCGTACCCCGGGCGGGCCCACGCCCTGTGGCCCGCCTTCGAGACGATCCACGCCACCTTCTACTTCGCCCCCGAGGCCGTCGAGGCGTACAAGAGCCTCGGCGTGAAGGGCGGCTGGATGTGGTACTTCGCCTCCCGGGCGGCCCCCATGGGTGCCGCCTCCCCCGGCCTGGTGACGGCCGTCTTCTACAACTTCCACCCCGCCATGGTGGCCCGGGCCCTCCCCGACGCCTGGGCCCTCGCCACCCCCGAGGACGTGCTGGCCGCCCGCCTCCGGGTGGTGGACGCCGCCCTGCGCCGCCTTCTCCCCGAGCACATCGACACCCCCGGGCTGGTCGAGGCCGTCGCCCTGGCCCGGGAGGCGGCGGAGGCGCCGGCCCTCTCCGGGCGGCCCCTGTACGGGGCGCTGCGGTCCCTGCCCTGGCCCGAGGAGGCCCACCTGGCCCTGTGGCACGCCACCACCCTGCTGCGCGAGCACCGGGGCGACGGCCATGTGGCCGCCCTCACCGCCGCCCGCCTCGACGGCTGCGAGGCCCACGTGGCCCTGGCCGCCACCGGCCGGGTAGCCCGGGCCACGCTCCAGGACAACCGCAAGTGGAGCGACGAAGAGTGGGCCGCGGCCGAGGAGCGGCTCCGGGAGCGGGGCTGGCTCGACGCCGGCGGCGGGCTCACCGAGGACGGCCGGGCCCGCCACCAGCAGGTGGAGGACGCCACCGACGCCCTCGCCACCGCCCCCTGGGAGCACCTGGGGCCGGAACGCACCGCCCGCCTCCTCGCGCTCCTCGAACCGCTGGCCCGCACCATCGCCGAGCGGGGTGGCCTCCCCGTCCCCAACCCGGTGGGCGTCCCGGCTCCCTAGCCGGGCCACCGCCGAGCGCCCATGGACCTGGCGACCATGGCCGAGCGCTTCCCTGACCGGGAGGCGGTGGTGGTGGACGGGCGGCGTGTCACCTACGGCGAGCTCGACCGCGCCGCCAACCGGCTCGCCCACCAACTCCGGGACGCAGGCCTCCGCCGGGGCCACCCGCTGGCCGTATGCGCCACCAATGGCGTGGGCGTCTTCGAGGCGTTCTGGGCCGCCATGCGCCTCGGCCTCTACCTGGTGCCCGTCAACCGCCACCTCCGGGCGCCCGAGATCAGCACCATCCTCACCGACGTGGCCACGCTCGGCCCGGTGGCGGTGGTGACCGACGAGAGCACCAGGGGGGCGGTGGACGAGGCTGCTTCGGGACTGCCCCTGGCGGCCCAGATTCCCACCGGCGCCGGCCCGGTCGCTCCGGGCTTTCCCGACCACCTGCCCGACGACGCCTGGGAGGGTCAGCTGCTCCTCTATTCGTCGGGCACCACCGGCCGGCCCAAGGGGATCGTGCGCGACCTGCCCGATCTCCGGCCCGGTGCCGGGCCCACCCTGGGATCGGAGCTGGCGGCGGGCTTCGGGCTCGGGGCCGGCGACCGCTACCTCTCCCCCGGTCCCCTGCACCACTCCGCCCCCCTCGCCTTCGCCACCGCCTGCCAGCGGGTGGGGGCCACCGCCGTGGTCATGACCCGCTTCGACCCCGGCCAGGCCCTGGATCTGCTCGAGGCGGAGGCCATCACCGTCAGCCAGTGGGTCCCGACCATGTTCGTGCGCCTGTTGCGCCTGCCCGACGAGGTCCGGCGGGCGCCCCGGGACCTCTCCGCCCACCGCCTCGCCTACCACGCCGCCGCCCCCTGCCCGGTGCCCGTCAAGCGGGCCATGATCGACTGGTGGGGCCCGATCCTGGTCGAGTACTACAGCGGCTCCGAAGGCGGCCGGACCATGATCAGCTCTCCCGACTGGCTCGCCCACCCCGGATCCGTCGGCCGCCACTGGCAGGGCGGCAAGGTCTGGATCCTCGACGCCGACGGCAACGAGCTCCCCCCCGGCCAGGACGGGCGCATCTACTTCCCGGCCTCGGCCCTGGGCCGGTTCCGCTACCTCAACCAGCCCGAAGCCACGGCCGCCGCCTATGCCCCGGAGGACCGGTTCACCCTGGGCGACATCGGCCACGTCGACGAGGACGGCTGGCTCTACGTCACCGACCGGGACAAGGACCTGGTCATCTCCGGCGGGGTGAACATCTCTCCCCGGGAAGTGGAGAACGTCCTGCTGGACCACCCCGCCGTGGCCGACGCCGGCGTGGTGGGCGTGCCCGACGGCGACCTGGGTGAGCGGGTGGTGGCGGCGGTGGAGCGGCGATCGGGCGCCCCCGTGGACGGCGCCGGGCTCATCGCTTTCTGCCGCCAGCGCATCGCCGCCTTCAAGTGCCCGAAGGCGGTGGTGTTCGTCGACGAGCTCCCCCGCTCCGAGGCGGGAAAGCTCGACAAGCGCGCCCTGCGGGCGCGCCTGTCGGAGTCCGAGTAGCAGGAGCTGGGAGTCAGACCCGCCGCAGGTCGGGGCGCCCGGGGGCCGAGCTGGGCGCCGGGCGGAGCCGGGGAGCAGCGGTGCGGGCGGCGTCGGCCAGGGTGTCGGTGATCTCGTTGCCGATCAGCTCGTTGCGCTCCAGCAGGGCCGTGACCAGGGCGCCGTGGAGGTGGGGGTTGTCCTCCAGCAGGATCCGGACCCGCTCCTTGGCCGCCTGGAGCAGGGCCTCCACCGACTTGGCCGCCCGCTCGTTGCCCAGCACCTTGCCCACCACGCCGTTGGCCAGGGGGCCGGACTCCACGGCGTTGAAGGAGACGAGGCTGCCGGTCATGCCGTAAGAGCCCACCATGTTGGCGGCCATGGTGGTGGCGTAAGCCAGGTCACTGGCGGGGCCCGTCGACGCCTGCCCGAAAGCGATCTCCTCAGCCACCATGCCGCCGAGCGAGATCTCGATGAGCGAGCGGAGTTCGACGGAGGTGCGGGTGAAGCGCTCCTCGGAGTCGGAGTGGGCCAGGAGCCCGAGGGCGTCCTTGCGCTTGATGACGGAGAGGACCTCGAGCTTGCGGTCGGGGGCGACGAGGTGGGCGATGGTGGCGTGGCCCGCCTCGTGGACGGCGATGCGGTGCCGCTCCTCCTCGGTGTACTCCACGGGCTGCTTGAGGCCGATCTCCTCGGTCATCTTGGCCTGGGCCACGTCGCCCCAGGTCATGGCCGAGCGCCCGTCGCGCAGCGCCCACACCAGCGCCTCGTCGAAGAGGTGCTCGATCATGACCGGCGAGTAGCCGGCGGTCATGGCGGCCAGGGCGTCGCGGCGGTCCTGGGCGTCGAGCTCGCCCACGTGGGCCTTCCGGTCCAGGTAGTAGTCGATGATCTCGCGCCTCCCGGAGCGGTTGGGCAGGCCGAAGTAGATGGAGCGGTCGAAGCGGCCGGGGCGCAGCAGGGCGGGGTCGAGGTTGTCGGCCCGGTTGGTGGCGCCGATGACGAGCACGTTGGCCGGCACGGGACGGGGCTTGCTCAGCTGGCGGTGGTCGGGCAGCCAGGCGTTGGCCCGGTCGACGAAGAAGCCGCCCAGGCGCTGCATCTTGGTGGGGTGGTCGAAGGACTGGAGCTGGATGAGCAGCTCGTTGACCACGCCGGCCACACCCTCCCGGCCACTGGAGCGGTGCACTTCGCCGGCAGGGCTGACGCCCTCGGCGGGGGCGAAGCGCATGCCGGCGCGGGCTGAGGCGATGGCGTCGATCTCCTCGATGAAGCCCACGGCGCCGCCCTCGGCCCGGGCCGCCTTGCGCAGCTCCCTGAAGAAGGACCGGATCTTGCGGTTGGTCTGGCCGTAGTACATCGACTGGAAGGCCGACGACGACACGAACAGGAACGGCACCCCGGCCTCCTTGGCCAGGGCCTTGGCCATGTAGGTCTTGCCCGTCCCCGGGGGGCCCTCGAAGAGGATGGCCCGGCGGGGGTTGCCGCCCATACCCTCCCGGAAGGTCTTGAAGCCGAGGAACAGGTTCAGGGTGCGGACGACCTCCTCGAGCACGATGCCCATGCCCTTGACGTCCTCGAAGGAGGTGTCGATCTCGCTGGCCCGGAACCGGACGTGGGGCGACTTGCCGGCCGACAGGAGCGGCAGCAGCAGGACGGTGCCCAGCATGAAGACGATGAGGAGCTGGGGGAGGAATGCGGCCCAGGCGGGGTCGAGGTGGGGCCATCCGAGCTGGACGGGGTCGCCGGAGAGCTGGCGCCACCACAGCCACAGGGCCAGGGGCCCGAGGACCATGAGCGACCGCTGCATGCGCCGCTGGCGGTTGCGCTCCCGGAGGCGGGCCACATCGGCCAGCGCCCGTCCGATGACACCTTCCTGCCCCAGCGTTCGAACGTCGGTCATTAGCTACCCTTCCGTGGTGCGCCGGCCCGACACTTGTCATCCCTGGTTCGACGGCCCCCCGAGGCCTTCCTGTGGCTCTTCCCGCTCCAGTCTCGGGTGCAAGCCCTTCGGTGGAGCATCTGTCCTCCTTGCCCCCCCAGACGCCCGATTGGTTGCGCAATTGCCCACGTTCACCTTCCGCCCCGGCCTGGCCCCAACTGGCCGGTGAGCGCACAACGACCGGCCGAGCGCGCCGACGTCCGCTCCTTCCGCTTCGACCAGACGGTGATGGCACTGGGCGTCCTGTGCGGGTTCGTCTTCGCCGCCCCCTATGTCATCCCCATCTCCGCCGCCCTCCAGGCCGCCACCGCGGTCCAGGGGCGCCACGCGCCCGTCCCCCGGCTGTGGAGCGAGGTGCTGGCCACCCGTCTGGTCCTCCCCAGCGCGTCGGAGGCGTCGGCGCCGTGGCGGACGCAATCGGCGCTGACGGCCGCCCTCCTGGCGGCGGCGACGGTCGTCCTGCTGGTGGGGGACGAGGGCTTCGCCTGGTTCTTCGCCCTGCCCGCCGCCGGGCTCGGCGCCCTGGCCGGCGTGGGCAGTGTGTGCGTGGGCTGCGAGCTCCACGCCCGCCACCGGAGGCACCGGCGGGGAACGCCCGGGCCCTAGCCCGTCAGCGGGGCCGCAGCTCCTCGGGGATCTCGGAGCGCTTCGGGTTGGTGCGGTCCCGGTTGGACAGCTCGGGAGACATCGACGGCCAGGTGACGCCCAGCTCGGGGTCGTCCCAGGCCACGCCCAGCTCGTCGGCCGGGTTGTAGTAGTGGTCGACCAGGTAGGTGATGGTCATGTCGGTGAGGGCGTAGAACCCATGGGCCACCCCGGGGGGGATGTAGACCCCCCGGTGGTCGTGCTCGCCGATCTCGAGGGTCAGCGTGACCCCGGCGGTGGACGACGACTCCCGCAGGTCGTGGAGCACGACCAGGGCCCGCCCGGAGGGGACGTACCAGAAGTCGGCCTGGTGGAGGTGGTAGTGGAGCCCGACCAGGGCGCCCTGACGGCGGTCGGCCCGGTTGGCCTGCACCATCTCGGCCGACGACGGCACCCACTCCTTGCGCCACGTCTCGACGAACCGGCCCCGGTTGTCGCCGTGCACGTCGGGGGTGACGACGACCACGCCGTCGATCTGGTCTGAACGGGAGATCTCTGGCATCCCGACAGGGTGGCGCCCTCAGGCGGTGTGGCGCAAGGCGATGGCGGTGGCGGGCACGAGGAGGGCGAGCGCGGCGACCGCCGGCCCGGCCGAAGCGCCGGCGCTCGGGAGGGTGGCCAGCGCCGCCAGGACGACGAGTCCGAGGTTGCGCGCCAGCGTCGCCACCGACACCGGCCGGCCCTCGCGGGCGCCGAAGCACGGGCAGGGCACGGCCCGGCCCTGGGCCAGGTGCCGGCCGACCATGGCGGTGAAGACGGCCACCGTGGCCAGGGCCGCCACCCCGGGAGCGGGAGCGTCGGGGAAGGCCAGGAGCCCGACGGCCAGTGCCGCCTCCAGGGCCGGGAGCACCCGGGCGCTCAGGGCCGGGACCGGGGCCCCGAAGGCGGCCAGGCCGGCGGTGGTGCCCTGGAGATCAGCCAGCTTGGCCCCGGCGGACAGGGCGAAGGCGGCGGCCAGGTCCACGCGGGCCACCAGGGCGAAGGTCGCCGCCACCTCGCTCGCCATCCCGCCCCCGCTCCGCCCTAGAGGGGCTCGAGGCGCCCGTACTGACCCTGGAAGAAGAGGAGCGGGCGGCCACCCTCCGGCTGGCGGGCCAGGGCCACCACCCGCCCGATGACCACGATGTGGTCGCCGGCGGCGTGCTCGTCGTCGATGACGCAATCGATCCAGGCCAGGGCGTCGGGAAACAGGGGCGAGCCCGTCACCGCCGTCTCCCAGGCGACCGACTCGAAGCGGTCGACGTTCTTGCGCCCGAACCTTCGGCTCATGTCCTCCTGGTGCTCGCCCAGGACGTTCACGCCGAAGGCGCCCGACGTGCGGATCGACGGCCACGTCTCCGAGGTGGCGGAGATGCAGACCAGGATGAGGGGCGGGTCGAGCGACACTGACGAGAAGGCGTTGGCGGCCAGGCCCAGGGGGGCGCCGTCGGCCGCGCCCGTCACCACCGTCACCCCGGTGGCGAAATGCCCGAGGACGTTGCGGAATTCGCGGGAGTCGAAGGGGATGGGGGCGGCCGGAGTCAGGTCCGTCACGGCCGTCATGCTGGCACGGCCCGTCAGCGCACCTCGACCTCGCCGTGCATGCCGTAGGTCCAGTGGCCGGGCAGGTGGCAGCCGAAGGCCACCACCCCCGGGGAGTCGAAGGTGTAGGTCGTCTCCGCCACCTCGGAGGCGGCGATGGTGACCTCGCCCGGCTTGGGCGGGTGGTAGGACTCGGTGCCCTTCTCGTGGCGCAGGTGGACCTCGGCCGGGCCGATGATCAGCTCGTGGGCGATGGGGTCGGCATTGTGCACCACGAAGCGCACCGTCGCCCCCCGCTCCACCACGATCCGGGCCGGGGTGAACTTGCTGTGGTGGGCGGTGAGCTCCACCGTCGGCAACCCATTGCTGGCCCCACCACCCCCGCCGGCCAGCGCCATGGCGGCGGCGCCGGCCAGGGTGGCACCCACCAGGGCGCCCAGGAACATGAGCAAACCGGGCCGGCGGCGGTTGCCGGACCCATCCGTGGACGGATATTCCGGCTGCCCGGAAAGTCCGTCCACAGATCCCTCGGGAGCGAGCACGGCGGCCATGAGGACCGTCTCGGTCATGCGTGGCTCCGGCGGCGACGGAAGCCGTAGGCCACGGCGGCGGCGCCCACGCCCCCACCGAGGATGGCGGCGACGAAAGGCAGGGAGCCGTTCCCCGACTCATCGCCCGAGGCGGGCACCACGGGCAGGGCCACCTCCGGCACGGCCGGGGCCGACGCCCGGTGGTCCATCACCGGCTTGCCCGACACCGACACCGGCGCCGGCTCGGTGGCCGGAGGAGTGGCGGCGGTGGTCGGGGTGGGCTTGGGCGACGAGGTGGTGGTGGGGGCGAGCGTGGTGGTGGTCGGGGCCTCGGTGGTGGTGGTGGTGGGAGCGGGCGGCGCCTCCAGGCCGGCCATCACCGGGCTGGGGGCACCGGTGCCGGCGGCGTCGATGGCCAGGTCGTAGCGCAGCTGCTCGGGCTCCTCACCCACCCGCAGGTAGGTGGCGTACGCCTTCTCCGGCACCCACTCCATGCCCTTGTCGGAACGCAGGTCGTCGAGGAGGGACTTGGACGCCCATTCGCTGGCCAGCTGGACCAGCCCGTCATTGGGCCCGGGCAGGAGGTTGGGCTTGTCCGGCGTGAGGAGGTACACGTCGGCCGAGATCGTCTCGCCCGCCGGACGGCCGAGACCGAGGATGCGCAGCGGCACCCAGGGCTGGTCCAGCGGGATGGTCAGGTGGATCGGCGTTCCCTCTCCCTCCTGCTGCCCGTTCTCCTGGGCGGCGGTGGCGTCGAAGCGGGCCGCCATGAACACGGGTGAGCGGTCGGCGTAGAAGTCGAGGATCTCGGGGGCGTCGGGGGTGAGCGAGAAGCCGTGCTCCTTGGCCCACTTGGCCACCGCTTCGCCGCCGCCCTTGAGGATGGTGATGTCGAGGGCATCGATCCGGGTGTTGTAGACCTCCTCGGCGTCGCCGCTGGTGGCGGCGGCCTCCGGCGGGGCGGCGGCCCGCTGGGGCTGGGGGTTGAACTCCCGCTCCAGGCGCTGCAGGGTCCAGTCGCCGCCCCGCTCCGGCGCCTTGGAGGGCACGCCGGGCAGCGGGATGATGGAGCCGACTTCGGCCCCGCCGCCGGTGAAGGTGAAGGCGGTGACGTAGTGCTCGTAGCCGGCGTGCCAGGCCGACAGGGTGGCCGTCCGGGTCAGCTTGACGTTGCCCGACGGCGTCACCAGCCCGGCGCAGGCCAGGGCCGGGCCGGCGGCGGTGAGAGCGGCCACCACGCTGGTGGCGGCGGCGAGAAGTAGTCGGCGGGGCTGGCTGCCCCGGCGGTCGTTGGTCCGGGTCACGGGTCCTCCCTCAGCAGAAGATCAGTACGGGTCACGGCGGAAGGTGCCCTGGGCCACGAACGCGCCCGAGCGCACCTCGAAGACGACGCCTTCCGGCGTCCGGGAACGGGTCTCTTGACGGGTCTCGTAGGGCGGGGCGAGACCGGAGTCGTAGCCGGCCATCCCCTCGAGGGCGGCCACGGTCTCACTGGCGCTGTCGGCGCCGGTCCGCCACAGGGCGACGGCCAGAACCTTGGCGGTGTTCCAGCCGTGGAGCACCCCGGCCGACGTGCTGCCCGCCCCGGAGCGGATGGCGTCGCCCTCGGCACCGCCGGGCACCACGTAGGGCGACACCACCCGGGCGCCCTCGGGCAGGTCGCCGAGCACGGCGGGGTCGAAGAGCGAAGCCACGCCGGCGATGCCCCGGACCGGGCGGTAGCCCGACTCCCGGGCCTGGCGGGCGAAGGCGGCGGCGGCCGGCGGGTCGAGGGACACGAAGGCGGCGTCCTCGGTGGCGGGCAGCAGGGGCCGAGCGGGGTCGTAGACCACGGTCCGGGCGGTCACGCCCTTGGCGGCCAGCAGTGAGCGGAAGGCGTCGGCCACCCTGCCGGCGTAGGGCCCGTCGGCGGCGACGTAGACCACGGCGTCGGCCCCGGGGGCGGCCCCGGGAAACACGGCGTCCACGGCCAGGTGGGCCTGGCGCTCAGGCACCGAGGCGAAGGAGAACACCCGCCCGCCGGCGGGGAGCAGATCCTCGGTGGCGGTCAGGGTCTCGAGCACGGCGCCGCCGGCCCAGCCCGGCGCCCCACCGGGCGTGGACAGGGGCCGGGTGGAGAGGTTGACGGTGGCGATCGTCGACGCGTCGACGGTGCCGGGGCCGACGGGCACGGCCTCCAGCGGGCGTCCCCGGACTCCGCCCTCCCGGTTGAGGACGGCGAGGTAGGCCTCGAATCCGGCCTCCTGGGCGGCGTCGCCGCCGACGACGCCGATCCGCAACGCCGGCCCGCTGGCGGGGGGCGCCGCCGACCGGGGCGCCGGCGAGGGTGACGCCCCGCCCTGGCTGGGGGCGGCGGGGGCGGTGGCGGCGGCCGGCGCCTGATCCGAGGAGGTGGCCGGCGAGGAGGGGGAGGCGAAGGGCGGCGGGGGGCCCGGGT
>JBIOYN010000087.1:0-10068 GCA_044870155.1 Acidimicrobiia bacterium
CTTCGGCGACGAGGTCGCCGGCTCCGGCGCCCGCCGCCTGGTCAAGGGCCCCGACGGCTGGCTCACCCTGTGGCAGCGCGACGTGGTCGCCCTCGGTCCCTCGCCGGCGGTGAAGTACGACCTCTCGGTGGCGTCGGGGCCGGCCGTGGCCGGACGGCCCACCGACGTCGTCGAGGTCCGGGCCGCGGCCGGGGCCAGCCCGGTCGAGCGGCTCTACCTCGACCGGGACAGCGGGCTCCTCCTGCGGCGGGAGCTCCTCGACGCCCGGGGCCAGCCCTACCGCTCCCTGCGCTTCGTCTCCCTCACCTCGGCCGAGGGCCGTCCGGTGTCGGCCCCGGCCCGTTCCGCGGCCGAGGAACCGGCGGAGGCCGGTCACCTCGATGCCCCCTACCGGTCACCGCGGAATCTCGGGGCCGGCTACCGCCTGGTGGGGGCCTACGAGAAATCCCACCACGTCATCCATCTCTTCTACAGCGACGGGCTGCACGGGCTGTCGGTCTTCGAGCAACGGGGCCACCTGAGCTCCTCGGCCATGCCCTCCGGGGGCCGGCGGGTGGAGCTCGACGGCCGGACGGTGCAGACATGGTCGACCCCGGCGGGGGAGACGGTGGTGTGGGAGAGCGACGGGGTGGTCTACACCGTCGTGTCGGACGCCTCCCGGACCGACGTGGCCTCGGCCGTGGGCGACCTGCCCCACTCCGAGCGCCCGAAGCGGCTGCGCCGGGTGGCGGAAGTGGTGGTGTCCCTGTTCAGGTGGAGGTGAGCGTCCGGCGCCGGCGCAGGATCCGGCGTCGCTCCCGCTCCGAGCACCCGCCCCACACGCCATGGTCGATGCGGTGATACAGGGCGTACTCCAGGCACTCCAGGCGGACAGGACACTGCACGCACGTCTTCTTGGCCACCTCGACGCCGACACCGTCGGAGGGAAAGAACTGTCCGGGAGATCGCTCCCGGCAGGCGGCGTAGATCATCCAGTCGTGTTCCATCTACCTGTCTGCAACGTCGGGCGGGGACTCGTGGTTCCCGCTGGCGATCGGGTACAACTCGAAGGAGTTCGGTGGCCGTGGTAGACCCGGCGCCCCGAGGAGGATTCCCATGACCGACAACCCGACCTCGTGGCAGCCTCCCCGTCCTGAGCCTCCCGCTGGGAGTTCGGAGCCGCCGCCCTCGCCGGACGGCCCCTCCGAGGCGGAAACGGCGGAAACGGAATCGCCCTGGGCCCGACGTGTGGCCGAGCGGCCGGCGGAGGAGTGGCCACCCCCGGCGGAATCCGAGCCGGCCGGGGCCCCCACGTCACCGTGGGCGCCGTTCGCCGGCTCCAGCTCCCCGCCTCCGGCCCCACCTGAGACCCCGACCAATGCCCACGAGACGGCCGAGGCCGCCGTGGAGGCCCCGGTGGCAGGGGACGGGACGCCCACCTGGGAACAGCCCGCCGTCGCCCCGCCGCCGCCCGCCTGGCGGGACCCGGATGGGTTCGGGGCCGAGTACCCGGGGATCACCGCGCCCCCGGACTGGAGCCAAACCGAAGATCTGCCGCCCGTGGCCGCGCCGGCGGGCCCACGCCGGAACCGGCCCCTGCTGATGGCGGCCCTCACCGGTGCCCTGGTGGGGGCGCTGGTGGCCGGTGGGCTGGTGACCCTGCTGCGGAACGACAAAACCATCACGGGCCCGGTGGCGACGTTCTCCAACAACACGTCGAAGATCGCCCGGCCCGCCGACATCCAGGAGATCCTGGCCAAGGTGCAGCCGGCGGTGGTGGCGATCCGCACCCGGACCCTCAGCCTGGGCGACTTCCTGCGCCCGGAACCAGCCGAAGGAGCGGGGACGGGATTCGTCATCTCCCCCGACGGGATCATCGTCACCAACAACCACGTGGTGGCCGGAGCGCAGAGCATTGATGTTGTCTTCGGCAACGACACGACAAAGCCTGCTCAGATTCTGGGTCGGGACGCGAGTGCGGACCTGGCCGTGATCAAGGTCGACGCCACCGGGCTGGTCGCCGCCACCCTGGGAGACTCCAACCGACTGCGGGTGGGAGACGACGTGGTCGCCATCGGCAACGCCCTGGCGCTCGAGGGTGGACCCTCGGTCACCCGGGGGATCGTGTCGGCCAAGGACCGCACGATCGTGGCCGAGAACGGCATCCGGCTGGAGAACGTCATCCAGACCGACACCGCCATCAACCGCGGCAACTCCGGCGGCCCCCTGGTCAACGCCGACGGCGAGGTGGTGGGCATCAACACCGCCGTGGCCGGTGACGCCCAGAACATCGGGTTCTCCATCGCCATCACCCAGGCCCGACCCATCATCGAGGAGTTGCGGAGCGGATCGAACCGGACGCGCCCCTTCCTCGGCGTGCAGATGTTCGACGTCACCCCGGCGGTGGCCGAGGAGCTCAAGCTCGAGGTCACGGAGGGCGCCCTGGTGGCCGAGGTGACCGAGGGTTCGGGTGCCGAGGTGGCCGGGATGCGGGCCGGGGACGTCATCGTCGACATCGACGGCGAGAAGGTCTCCGACGCCGGCGACGTGTCCAACGCCGTGCGCAAGCACAAGCCGGGTGACGAGCTCAAGGTGACCGTGGCCCGGGGCGGCGAGCGCCAGACCTTCTCCGTCCGCCTGGGCGAGCGCCCGGCGGACGCCGGGTGACGGGCACGGACCACTAACCTCTGACGCCATGTCACGACCTCCCGAAGAGCTGGCTGCTGAACCGCTTCCGCCCCAGGGGCACGTCCGCATCGTCTACCTGGGCCCGCTCGCCCCCCACTGGGAGGTGCAGGGCATCTTCGGCGAACGCAGCGTGATCGACGAGTTCCGCCAGCGGGCGCTGGCCCGGCTCCAGCTGCTGCCTCCCCACGACCCCCAGTTCCGCCGGAACCGGGAGCGGGTCGTCCGCGACGCCGAGCGCGAGGCGCTCATCCTCGACTGGGACCTGGGCGAGGAGGAGTGACCTCGCTGCGTAAGAGGCTTCTGTAAGGGCTAAAACACTTTATTTCCCTTTCGTTTCCCTTGCGTTCGAGCATCGATGGCCTAAAGTTCGCTGAACCCCCATATCGTCCGCCGCTTACGTAAGCCCCCTGAGCGGCCCGGAGGTAAGGAGCGATGCCATCGGAGCTGGAGCTCTGTTTTCGGCTCGTCGGCGCCCTGGTACTGGGTGGGGCCATCGGCTTCGAGCGGGAGGTCACCGGCCAGGTGGCCGGCCTGCGAACGCACATGTGCGTGGCGCTGGGCGCCGCCCTCTTCGCCATCGTGTCGGCCTTCGGCTTCGATGAGTTCGTGCGGCCCCGGGCCGAGACCAACCTCCAGGTCGACGTGTCGCGGGTGGCGTCGAACATCGTGACGGGCATCGGGTTCCTGGGTGGCGGTGCCATCATCAAGGAAGGGGCCACGGTGAGGGGCCTGACAACGGCGGCGAGCCTGTGGGTCACCGCCGCCGTGGGGACGGCCGTGGCCATGGGTGAGTACCGGGTGGCCGCGGTGTGCACCCTGGCCCTGGTCCTCTCCCTCACCATCCTGCGGGGCCCGCGGGTGTGGCTGCGCAGCCGCTTCGTCACCGTCGACGAAGGGGTCGCCATCCGCCTGCGTTCCCCCGAGGACGCCGGCGAGGTGATCAAGGCGGTACGGGCGATCGACGATCTCGATGTGACCTCGGTCGCCCTGCGGGGGCATGACGACGAAGTGATGGTCCAGCTCCGCCTGCAGGGGAGGAACGTGGAGCTGCGCCTGGCGGAGCTGGCCGAGCGGGACGACGTGGTGGACGTGATCATCGCCTCTTGAGAAGGGGCCCGAGGGGGGAGTCGGCATGGGAATCGAGATGAAGCGGATGCTCGGGGTGGTCATCGTGGCCGTGGGACTGACCAGCCTGGCCTTCCTGCTCCCGCACAGTCATGGCGAGGGTGGCACCCACGACCCCAGCCCGCTGGCGGCGACCACCGACTGCACCGACGCCGGCGAAGCCGACGGGGCCTTCGGTCCGTCCCTGACCGAGACGGGGCACCCGGACCTCTCGATTTCCGGGCCGTGCCCCGAGGTGGACGAGGCCGCCCGCCTCCCCGGTTCGCTGCTGGCCGGCCCCGCCGGTCCTCCGGGGCCCGAGGGACCTCCCGGTCCGGGAGGCCCGCCCGGGCCGCAGGGTCCCCCGGGAGCGACACCGGGTCCCGACACCATCCGGACGGCGGCGGCCACCGTGGTGGGACCGCAGGGGCCCCAGGGTCCGGCCGGTCCGCCCGGACCGCCGGGGCTGAACGGTGTCGCAGGTTACGAGGTCATCTCCAAGCGGGTGGTGGTGGATCCGCAGACCCGGGCCCACCGGGTCGTCGCCTGCCCGGCCGGCAAGGTGGCGCTGTCGGGCGGCGTGTCGGCCGAGGAGCCGACCCGGCCCCCCAAGATGGTGCTCATCCAGTCCGCCCCCCTGCTCGAGCCCACGCCGGGCGCAGGCTGGCGGGCGACGGTGGAGAACCTGGCTGATCCGACGACCGACGGGACCGGCCCGACCGCCGTCATCCTCTCCGTCATCTGCGCCGACGCCCGCTGAGGCGGACGGCGGCGCCGGCGGCGGGCTACGACAACGCCACCTCGCCGAACCCGGAGTCCCCGGTGGGCAGCTCGCCCGTGACCATGTAGGCCACCCGCTGGCCCACGTTCACGGCGTGGTCGGCGATCCGCTCGTAGTACCGGCCCACGAGGGCGACCTGGACGGCCCGGTGGAGCCCGGCCTCACCCTCGTCCCCGGTGGCGAAGATGGCCCGGAAGAGATCCTTCTGGAGCTCGTCCATGACATCGTCCATGTCGGGGAGGGCGAGGGCCCGGGGGGCGTCCTCCTCGGCGAAGGCCTCCAGCGCCACCCGCAGCTGGACGGCGGCCTGGTTGCCCATCCGGGCGATGAGCCCCCGGATGCGGGGCGGCGTCTCGAAGGGGTAGAGCCGCCGGGTCGTCTTGGCCACGTTGACGATCAGGTCACCGACGCGCTCGATCTCGTGGATGATGCGCAGGATGGTGACGAGGCGCCGCAGGTCCGAGGCCATGGGCTGCTGGAGCGCCAGCAGGCGGTAGGCCCGCTCCTCGATGGAGTGGGTGAGATCGTCGAGGAACATGTCGGCGGTGATCACCCGGTCGGCGGCGGCCAGGTCCGCCTCCAGGAGGGCCTCCGTGCCGGCGGCGATGGCTTCGGCGGCCAGCGCACCCAGACGGCTGACGTCGTGGGCGAGGTCGTCGAGCTGCTCGTGGTAGCTCCGTCGGATCTCGGCCATCTTCCGCTCCGAGGGCACCGCTGTCGTCATGCCAACCATTGTCCCCTGCTTCTGACACCTGCTGTCCGAAATCGACTGATTCCGGAGGGGGTTTCCGGCGTCGTTCATCCAGTTGTGTGCATCCGTTCATGTCGGAGTTGCCTCCGGCCCGTAGCTTCGAACGTGAACGCTCATGACCAGAGGTTGGGACCCCGTGGACACGATCACGACCATCGCGCCGCCCCGTGTGACCACCAGCGCCGCCCCTGTGGGGGACGGGCCGCTCAAGGAGCGGGAGATCGTCTTCGAGGTGCGCTTCCTGGAGGTCCGCTACAACGGCCTCCCCGCCGTCACGGGCGTGAACCTCGACATCGCCGCCAACGAGATCACGGCCATGATCGGCCCGTCGGGGTGCGGCAAGAGCACGCTGCTCCGCTGCCTCAACCGGATGAACGATCTCGTGTCGGGCGCCGCGGTGCGGGGGGCGGTGGCCTATCACGGCCAGGACCTCTACGGCGCCGGCGTGGACCCCGTGGAGGTGCGGCGCCGCATCGGGATGGTGTTCCAGAAGCCCAACCCGTTCCCGAAGTCCATCTACGACAACATCGCCTTCGGGCCTCGCCTCAATGGCAAGCGCAAGGGCCTCGACGACCTGGTGGAGAGCGCCCTGACCAAGGCCGCTCTGTGGGACGAGGTCAAGGGCAACCTCCACAAGAGCGCCCTGGCCCTGTCCGGCGGCCAGCAGCAGCGCCTGTGCATCGCCCGCTGCCTGGCGGTGGAGCCCGACGTGATCCTGATGGACGAGCCCTGCTCGGCGCTCGACCCCATCGCCACGGCCCGCATCGAGGACCTGATGGACGAGCTCAAGCAGGAGTACACGATCGTCATCGTCACCCACAACATGCAGCAGGCGGCCCGGGTGTCCGACATGACCGCCTTCCTGTCCGTCGAGGTGGGGGAGAACGGGGCCGGGGATCACCGCACCGGCCGCCTGGTGGAGTACGACCGCACCGAGACGATCTTCACCCACCCGTCCGACCAGCGCACCGAGGGATACATCACTGGCCGCTTCGGGTAGACGCCGCTCCGGCCCATGGATGCGCCCCGGGCGGGGTTCAGGAGTGCTTGAGGGCGATTCCCCGGATGATGTCGGAGATGTTCTCCAGCCCGTTCACCGACGCTTCGATGGCCTCGACGATGTCCTTCCAGCGCAGCACGTCGAAGGCGTTGAAATCGCCCGAGAACATGTGGGCCACGGATCGGCGGTAGATCTTGTCGGCCTCGCTCTCGAGGCGGTCGATGGCGTCGAGGTCGCCATCGAGCCCCCGGAGCCGGGACAGCTTGCCCACCAGGGTCACGTTGGCCTCCGCCGCCTTGACCAGCACGTCGGTGAGCTCCCGCACCTCGGCGAGGGGTTCGTCCACGTCGTGGAGCAGCAGCAGCTCGGACACGGCCTGGATGTCGTCCACCACGTCGTCGATCTGCTCGGTGAGGGCGTGGATGTCCTCCCGGTCGAAGGGGGCCACGAAGCTCTGGTCCAGGCGCCGCAGGATGGTCCGGGTCAGCTCATCCCCCCGCCGCTCACAGTCGTTGATGCGGGCGTGCTTGGCGTGGACGTCCTCGAACTCGTCGATCAGGTCCCGCAGAAGCCGGGCACCCTCGGCCAGGTTGGCGGCGGCCTGGTCGAACAGGGGAAAGAACTTCTCGTCGCGGGGGACGAGCCGGAAACGCACGTGGTGTCTCCCTTCGCGGGGTCGGCGAACAATGCTACTGCTGGGTCGTCGTGGCCTCTGACCCCGATCTCTACACTGTTGTCATTATGGAATCGGGCGTTTCGATGCCGGTGATCGTCACTGCATTCGCCGCGCCCGTGCTGATACTCCTCCTTCTCGGGGTGCGGTTCCGCCGGGGAGTGGTCCGGCGGGTCCAGGGCGTGGGTGCCCGGCTGGCCGATGACCAGGCCATGGCCGTCGAGGGCGGCGGGACCCTGGAGCAGGCCATGGGCCAGCTGGAGCAGGCGGCGGAGCGGGCCCAGCTGCGCATCGACGCCGCCCGGGCGCAACGCAACCGCCTCTCCGGTGCCTTCGCCGAGCTGGCCGACGGGGTGATGGTGGTCGACGAGCGGGGCGAGGTCGTCCTGCGCAACGGCGTGGCCGAGCAGCTGGCGGGCGCCGGGCAGGGTGACATCCCCACCAACGACGCCGTGTGGGAGCTGCTCGACCGGGCCCTCCGGGGCCTGGAGAGCGAGCGGGAGCTCCGGCTCTTCGGCCCGCCCCGGCGGGTCCTGAACGTGCGGGCCGTCCCCCTTGACGACGGGGCCCGGGCCGTGGGGGCGGCGGTCTTCCTCCGCGACATCTCCGAGGCCCGACGCATCGAGAGCATGCGGCGTGATTTCGTGGCCAACGTGTCCCACGAGCTGAAGACGCCCATCGGGGCGCTGGGGCTGCTGGCCGAGACGATGGCCGCCGAGGAGGATCCCGAGTTGCTGCGCCGCCTGGCCGACCGGGTGCTCCACGAGGCCGAGCGCCTGGAGCGGACGGTGGAGGATCTGCTCGATCTGTCCATCCTCGAAGCCCAGGAATCACCGGACCGGGACCTCGTGCCCGTGGCGGTGGTCATGGCTGACGCGGCGGAACGCATGTCAGCCGTCGCCGAGGCGGCCGGCATTCCCATCGAGGTGACCGAGCCCGCCGAGGACATCGTGGTCTCCTGCGACCGCCGCCAGGTCACCAGTGCCCTGTTCAACCTCCTCGACAACGCCGTGAAGTATTCCGAGGAGGGCGGCAAGGTGGAGTTGGCCGCCGAGGTGGAGGGCTTCCACGTGGTCATCTCGGTGCGGGACTACGGCATCGGCATCCCCGGCGGCGACCTGGAACGGATCTTCGAGCGCTTCTACCGGGTCGACCGCACCCGCAGCCGGGCCACCGGTGGGACCGGGCTGGGCCTCTCGATCGTGCGCCACGTGGCCCAGGCCCACGGCGGGGAGGTCTCGGTGACCTCCGAGGAGGGCGCCGGCTCCACCTTCTGTCTCAAGCTGCCCCTGGCCGCTGCCACCCGCAGCCGCCGAAACCGGAGGTCCTGAGGTGATGGCCGACCCGCCCACCATCCTGGTCGTCGACGACGAGCAGTCCTACCGCGATGCCCTGGCCGTGTCCCTGCGCCGGGAGGGTTTCCTGGTGCAGTCGGCGGCCGACGGGCTCGAGGCCCTGGAGCGCTTCGAGACCTACAAGCCCGCCCTCGTGCTCCTCGATGTGATGCTGCCCCGCATGTCGGGCATCGACGTGTGCCGGGAGCTGCGGGCCCGTTCCCGGGTCCCGATCATCATGCTCACGGCCAAGGACGCCGAGATCGACACCGTCGTCGGCCTCGAGGTGGGGGCGGACGACTACGTGACCAAACCCTTCCGTCTGCGGGAGCTGGTGGCCCGGATCCGCGCCGCGCTGCGCCGGGCGCCGGGCGACGAGGAGGAGAGCTCGGGCGAGGTCCTCGAGGTGGGTGACGTCCGCCTCGACCCGCTGCGCCACGAGGTGGCCGTCCGCGGCGAGCACGTGCAGCTGGCGCTGAAGGAGTTCGACCTCCTCGAGCTGCTGCTCATGAACGCAGGCCGGGTGCTGACCCGGGACGTGCTCATGGACCGGGTGTGGGGGCCGAGCTACGTGGGCGACACCAAGACCCTCGACGTCCACATCAAGCGGCTGCGGGCCAAGATCGAGGAGAACCCGTCCTCGCCGACCCGCATCACCACCATCCGCGGGCTGGGGTACCGCTACGAGAAGCCACGGGTCTAGCGAAGCTGGCGGTCCGAAAGACAGAGACGCACTGAAGGGGCTGGCGGTGCCGGCGCTGGGGGCTTACTTCGGAACTGTGCACTGGCGAGCACCGTGGCGGTGGCTCCGCGTGCACAGTTCGCTCTAGCCGTCCGATTTGTCCGGTTTCAGCGGGGCGGTGCCCCGGCCGGCGGGCCTTCTGAAGGAAGCCGTCCGGGCGAGGCTCCCCCGCACCCCCTCATTGCTATTGCTGTTGTTGCCTTTGGCCTGCGGTCCTACGCCCGCTTCTTGTCGTAGCGGTTGCGGAGGAAGATGGCCGTGCCATTGGCCAGCAGCACGATGACCATGAGCACGATGATGGCGGCCGCCGTGTTCACCTTGAAGCCGGCCTGGGGACGGCCGGCCCAGTCGGCGATGAGCATGGGCATGGCCGTGAACTTCTGCTTCAGGGAGCTGACGTCGAAGATGGTCGGATCCGACCCGAGCGAGTTGGTCACCGCTCCCACCAGGATGAGGGGCGCCGCCTCCCCCAGGGCCCGGGCCAGCGAGAGCACGGTGCCGGTGAGGATGCCGGGCGCGGCGTAGGGGAGCACGTGGTGGCGGATCGTCTCCCAGCGCGTGGCGCCGATCCCGAATGACGCCTCCCTGAGGCTGCCGGGCACGGCCCGGATGGACTCCGCCGCCGTGATGATCACGATGGGCAGGACCAGGATGGCAAGGGTGACGCCGGCGGCGATCACGCTGCGGCCCCCGGTGACGCCGCCGAGGGCCTTCACGAAGATGGCGAAGCCCAGGATCCCGTAGACGATCGAAGGGACACCGGCCAGGTTCCGGATGTTGATGTCGATGAAGCGCGTCAGCCGGCTGCGGGGGGCGTACTCCTCCAGGTAGATGGCGGCCGAGAGTCCGATGGGGAAGGCCAGGACCACGACGAAGATGGCGATCCAGAACGTGCCCCGCAGTGCCTGGTGGATCCCGGCCTCGTCGGGAAACGTCCGCAGGACGCCCTGGAAGAAGTCGGCTCCCCGATCGGAGAGGACCGAGACACCGTTGCCGGTAATGGTGAGCAGCAGGGT
>JBIOYN010000088.1:0-12964 GCA_044870155.1 Acidimicrobiia bacterium
CAAGATCAAGGGCATCCACTTCCGGGCTTCGGAGATCGAGGCCCGCATCATGGAGCTGACGGACTGATATGACTGACACGAACGGCCACGCCACCGCCACCACCGCCAACGGGAACGGCGCCGCCGAGCCGGTCGCTTTCACCAGGAGGGACTTCCAGTCGGACCAGGAGGTCCGTTGGTGCCCGGGATGCGGCGACTACTCCGTGCTCGCCGCCGTCCAGTTCCTGCTGCCCGAACTCGGCGTCGCGCCCGAGAATCTCGTGTTCGTCTCCGGCATCGGCTGCTCGTCGCGCTTCCCGTACTACATGAACACCTACGGCCTGCACTCCATCCACGGCCGGGCGCCGGCCATCGCCACCGGCATCGCCGTGGCCCGCCCCGACCTCGACGTGTGGGTCATCACCGGTGACGGTGACGGCCTGTCCATCGGCGGGAACCACCTCATCCATGCCCTGCGGCGCAACGTCGACCTCACCATCGTGCTGTTCAACAACCAGATCTACGGCCTGACCAAGGGCCAGTACTCGCCCACCAGCGAGGTCGGCAAGGTGACGAAGTCGACGCCCTTCGGCTCCATCGACCACCCCTTCAACCCCGTCTCGCTGGCCATCGGCTCCGAAGCCTCCTTCGTGGCCCGCACCCACGACATGGACCGCAAGCACATGCAGGAGACGTTCCGCCGGGCCCAGGCCCACCACGGCAGTGCCTTCGTCGAGGTCTACCAGAACTGCAACGTCTTCAACGACGGGGCCTTCGAGGCCATCACCGCCCGCGACGCCCGGGCCGAGATGCTCATCGACCTCAAGCACGGCCAGCCCATCCGCTTCGGGAAGGACGGCGAGCGGGGCGTGATCATGAATGCCGACGGCCAGACGGAGATCGTCAAGGTGGCCGACGTGGGCGAGGACCGGCTCCTCGTCCACGACGAGGCCCGACCCGACCCGTCGCTCGCCTTCTCCTTGTCCCGCCTGGCCGACTCGCCCACCCAGCCCACACCGGTCGGCGTGTTCCGGGCGGTGGACCGCCCCGTGTACGGCGACGCCATGAACCATCAGATCGCGGTGGCCCAGGAACGCGAGGGTCAGGGGAACCTGGAAGCCCTGCTCAACTCCGGTTCCACCTGGGAGGCCTGACCGCTCCCGGGGCCCCCGGAGTGTGAGCCGCGCCCGATTCGGGAAGATTGCCCGCGTTGGGCCAACAAGATACTGACGAGTACCATTTATCTGTGATGCCCGATTCGTCGCGCCGCTGGGGGCGCCGCCGAGGCCCCATTCTGGCTATGGCGGTGCTCACCATGCTCGCCGTGACCGCGCCGCTGCAACTGGCCGGCGCGCTCGGGAGCGACCCCGTGGGAACGGCCGTAGCCACCCAGGACGGCTGGTGGAACCGCCTCCAGGGGCCTCAGGAGGGCGAGCCCGAAGGCAACCCCCTCCGTCCCCTGCTGCCGGCCCTGCCGGCGCCGCCCATCGTGCCCGGGGACGCCATCGCCGTGTCCGTCGCCGGCGGGCAGCCGCTGTTCGTGGCCGCCGTCGGGATCCAGGTCGACGTGCCGCCGGACGCGCTGGTGGAGTCGCTGAAACTGATCCTCAAAGAGGCGCCCAGCGGCCAGATCAACTCCACGGGCGCCAAGGTCGTGGCCTGCGCCGCCACCACGGCGTGGGGGCCGGCCAAGAACGCCGCCTGGCGGGACCGTCCCCAGTCCGACTGCAGCCTGTTCCAGACCGAGGGCGTGCGGGGCGACGACGGCACCTGGACCTTCGACCTCACCAACCTGGCCACCCAGTGGACCGACACCTTCGCCGCCCCTGTGGCCCAGAACGGCGTCGTCCTCGGCCTCGACGCCACCACCTCTCCGGCCCCCATGCAGGTGGCCTGGAGCGACTTCGACACCGGCAACGTGATCGTGGAGATGGTGGCCACCGGTTCGTCGCTGGCCCCGGAGTCCGGCTTCGACAGCTCGTTGCCCGGCCCGACCTTCGCCGAGTACACCCCACCGCTCACCGAGGTGCCCTACGCCGCCCCGGAGCTCTCCGTGCCCGTAAGCGCACCCACCTTCCTCGCCGACCCCCTGGCCTTCTCCACGGGCACGGCGGCCTACACCTACTCCACCCCCATCAACACCGACGTCCCGGCTCCGGAGGAGACCGCCGAACTGGCGACGGCGCCGGCCCCGCGGCCCGCCAACCAACGGCTCCAGGCCTCGCCCGCGGTCGGCCTTTGGGAGGACATTCCCGCACCAACCGTCCTGCTGGTGCCGCTGGCCCTCGCCCTGGCGCTGTTGGTCGCCCTGATCCTCGGTCCCACGGGCCGCCCGCTTCCGTTCTGGCCTCGGGCCGGCGGGCTGACCCGAGCTCTCGCCCGTCGCTCCGGCGGCGACGCCGTCGTTTGATCCCGCACACAGGAGTGTGAACATGAAGCGTCCCATCCGTTGTGCCGCCCTACTCCTGGTCCTCCTCGTAGCCGCCGCCTGCGGCCAGAAGAGCGCGACCAAGGACTCGACCGCCGCCCCGGCCCCGGCCGAGCAGAACTCCACCGACCCTGGGGCGACCACGGACTCCGGGACGGCCGCACCGGCCGACGCCGGCGCCGCCGCCGGTGACTCCGGCGCCGCCGCCGGTCAGGCCCCGGCGGCCACGCCGGCGCCCACCAAGTCGGGTACGCCGTCGGCGACGGCCAAGCCCACGACGGGCGCGACGCAGGCGCCGACCCGTTCTGGTCAGTCGGCCCAGAGCGGCGGCCAGTCACCCAGCCAGGCCGCATCGGAGACACCGAGCCAGCAGGCGCCGTCGACCCCGGCGCCGGGCCAGCCCGCCACGCCCGCCCCCAGCGCCAACGTCGATCGGACCGGTGTGAGCGACAAGGTCATCAAGGTCGGGATCCACGCCCCCGTGACCGGTGCGGCGCCCTTCCCCCAGAACGCCTTTGACAAGGGTAAGGACGTGTACTGGAAGCACCTGGCCGAAAAGGGCGGGATCTTCGGCCGCAACGTGGAGATCGTCTTCCGCGACGACCAGTTCAACCCCTCCCGCGCCGTCCAGGTGTGCCGGGAGATGGTGGAGCAGGAGAAGGTGTTCGCCCTCATCGGCGCGGCCGGCTCCGAGCAGATCACCGCCTGCGGCCGCTACGCCGCCTCCTCCAACGTCCCCTACCTCTCCGGTGGGGTCAATGAGGACGGCCTCACCGGCCTGTCCACCTACTTCGCCGTGTCCCAGACCTACTCCCAGCAGGCCCCGCTCCTGGCCCAGCTGGCCAAGAACAAGATCGGCAAGACCAAGATCGCCATCGTCATCAACAACACGCCGGCCCTCAATGAGGCTCAGAAGTCGATGACGGATGCGGCCGAGCAGTTGGGCCTCGACATCGTGCGCAACAGCCGGATCGGCAAGAACGCCTCCGACTCCGAGCTGCTCTCCGAGGCCAACCAGCTGCGCACCTCGGGCGCCGAGATCGTCAACATCCTCACATCGCCGGTGAACTTCATCAAGCTCGCCACCAACGCCCAGGCTCAGGCCTACAACCCCATCTACATCGGCCCCGGCATCACCAACGGGCTCAACATCGTGGCCGAGGCCGGCTGCCCGGCCATCGGGGCGGCCAAGTTCCTCTCGCCCTTCCCCCAACTCGACGCCATCGACAAGCTCGACCCCGACTACAAGCCCGCCTACACCAAGTACGCCGGCGGTGAGCCCGACGACATCGGCCTGGCCGAGTGGGGGATCAACAAGGTGCTGCACAAGATGCTCGAAGCAGCAGGACAGGACCTGTCCCGCCAGAGCTTCCTGGCCGCCCTGGAGTCAGGCAAGGAGTTCAACACCAACGTCTACCCGACCGTGAGCTACTCGGGGCAGATCCGCTTCGGCGCCCACACCATGCACCTGCTCGAGGCCGACTGCTCGGCCCGCAAGTACAAGACCATCGCCACCTTCGCCTCCGGCTTCTAAGGCAGTAGTGACAGAGGTCCTCGCCCATCGGGGGGCGCTGATCGGCACCGCCGTCGCCTTGGCGGCGGTGCTGGGCCTGGTGGCCAGCGGCTCGGAGCAGGCGCTCGTCATCGGCCTCATCACCGGGGCGGGTTACGGCCTGGTGGCGCTCGGGCTGGTCCTCATCTACAAGTCGTCCGGAGTGTTCAACTTCGCGCAGGGGGAGTTCGGCACCGTCGCCGTCTACGCCCTGTGGGCCGCCCATGTGAACGGGGTCCCCTACGTGCTGGCCATCGTCCTGGCGCTGCTCGCCGCCGGGGCCATGGGCCTGCTCACCGAGCGGATCATCATCCGGCCCCTGTTCGACGCCCCCCGGGTGACCCTGCTGGTGGCCACGGCCGGGGTGTCGCTCCTCGCCATCGGCGTGGAAATCTGGCTGGGAGAGGCCCGCCTCCGGTTCATCCAGCCCGCGCTGGGGCGCTTCGACCGGCTCTCGGTCCTCGGCATCAAGGTGTCCGACCAGCGCATGTTGATCCTGGCCACCCTGATCGTGCTCGCCATCGGCCTGGGGCTGTTCTTCTCCCGGACCAACCTGGGCCTGGCCATCCTGGCCGTCAGCCAGGAGCCGACGGCCACCGAGCTGATGGGGATCAGCGTGCGCCGCCTGTCCAGCTTCGTGTGGTGCCTGGCCGCCGTCCTCGGGGGCCTGGGCGGGGTGCTGACGGCGGGGGTGGTGCAGAACTTCGGGCCCAGCTTCATCACCACGTCCACGTTGATCCCGGCCTTCACGGCCGCCGTGCTGGGCGGCATGACCAGCCTGCCCGGCGCCTTCGTGGGCGGCGTGGTGGTGGGGATCGTCCAGGCCTTCGCCATCGGGGAGCCCGCCTTCTCCCACATCCCGGGCCAGGGGACCCTGGCGGTATTCCTCCTCCTGATCGGGGTGCTGGCCATCCGGCCCCAGGGCCTCCTGGGGAAGGCCGCCTAGTGAGCATGCTGCGAGCCGTCTCCAGCAAGTTGCGCAACCACGGGCACGGGGACGGCGCCACCGCTACCGCCATCGACACGGAGGCGGACGTCGTCGAGGTCGAGGTGGTCACACCCGGGGCCGAGACGATCGTGGTGGAGCACGCTCCACCCTTCTCCCCCTCGCCCGCCGGATGGGCGGCCCGGGCCCTGGTGTGGGCGGCGATCGCCTTCGTGGTCCTGGTCATCCCGCTCCTGCGAGACCCGGTGGAGGCCAACATCTACACCCAGGCCGTGATCTACGCCATCATCGGCCTGTCCCTCAACGTGTTGCTGGGCTACACCGGCCAGATCTCGCTCGGTCACCAGGCCTTCGTGGGCATCGGCGCCTTCACCTCCGCCTACATGGTGACGGTCCACGGTCAGCCGTTCTTCCTCGCCGTGTTCGTGGCCATGGCCGTGGGCGCGCTCCAGGCCCTGGTCCTGGGAGCGATCAGCCTGCGCGTGACGGGGCTCTACTTCGCGCTCGTCACCCTGTCGTACGGCCTCATGGCCCAGGACACGCTGTTCAACATCCAGGCGCTGACCGGCGGCTCCGCCGGCCAGCCGGCACCCAAGCCGGGGATGTTCGAGAGCGACTACCGGTACTACTACCTGTGCCTCTTCTTCCTGGCCGCCGTGATCTGGGTCGACTGGCGCCTGATGAAGACCAAGGGCGGGCGGGCGCTCCTGGCCCTGCGCGAGAACCCCCGGGTGGCGGCCACCTTCGGCACCGACGTCAAGGTCTACACGCTCGTGGCCTTCATGATCGCCGGGGTGTTCGCCGGTCTCGGCGGCGCCCTCCTGGCCCACAACACCACGACGGTGGTGCTCGACCAGTTCAGCTTCACGCTGGCGTTGATCTTCGTGCTCATGACCGTGGTCGGCGGCCTGCGCAGCCGGGTCGGGGTGGTGATCGGCTCCGCCTTCTTCTCCATCATCGACTACCTCGTCTTCGGCAAGATCGACCTCGACCGCTTCATCAACAAGATTCCCGGCCTCCCCAACCTGCCCGGGGAGCTGGCGCCCATCGTCATCGGGCCGCTGCTCCTGCTCATCACGCTGACCACCCACCCGGGTGGCATCGGCCAGCAGATCAAGCCGATCCAGCGCTGGCTCAAGGGCGGCCGGTTCAGTCTCCACGGCACCGAGGAGGCTGAGGTCAGGGTCAGCGATGTCCGTGCTTGAGGCCCGCGACTGCTCCATCGCCTTCGGGGGCGTGCAGGCCAACCGCGACGTCACCCTCCGGGCCGGGGAGTGGGAGATCGTGGGGGTCATCGGTCCCAACGGGGCCGGCAAGACCACGCTGTTCAACCTCATCACCGGCTTCTACCGACCCGATTCCGGCAGCGTCTGGTTCAAGGGGGTCGACGTCACCCGGCTCGAGGTCCACGAGCGCGCCGCCATGGGGATGGGCCGCACGTTCCAGAACGTCGGGCTGGTCAAGAGTTCGACGGTGCGGGAGAACCTCCTCACCGCCCAGCACCTGGAAGCCGGGTACTCGGTGGTGGCGGGGATGCTGGGTGCGCCCCACACCTTCGCCGCCGAACGCAAGCTCAACACCCGGGCTGAAGCCCTGGCCGACATCATGGGCCTCACCGCGCTGCTCGACACCCGCGTCGCCGGCCTGCCCTACGGCATGCTCAAGCGGGTCGAGGTGGCCGCCGTGCTGGCCACCGATCCCGACCTGCTGCTGCTCGACGAGCCCACGTCGGGCATGGGCCCCGAGGAGGCCCACAAGTTCGGCGACACGCTGCTCGAGCTGCGGCAGACCTTCGAGCTGACCGTGGTCATGATCGAGCACCACGTCCCGCTGGTGGCCCAGGTGTGCGACTACGTGTACTGCCTCAACTTCGGCGAGATGCTGGCCGAGGGGACGCCCGAGGAGGTGCGCTCCCACCCCGAGGTCATCCGGGCCTACCTGGGTGAGGAGGCCGAGGTCGAAGGCCTGGTGGAGACGGGGGCGGAGCCGTGATCATGGCTCTTCTCCTGGCGGCTCATGGCGGTGCGGCCGAGCGCCGAATCCGAGCGAGCGCGGAGCGGGAGCGAGGCGGCGAGGATGAGGTGCGAGCTGGGGGCCCCAGCCCCAGCCGCCATGCCCTGCTGGAGCAGGTCCTGTGAGCCTGCTCGAGGTCGAGTCGCTGTCCGTGGGCTACGGGTTTCCCGTCCTCATGGGGATCAGCTTCGTGGTCGAACAGGGCGAGCGGGCCGTCCTCTTCGGGCTCAACGGCGCCGGCAAGACCACCACCGTGGCCAGCGTGGCCGGCCTGCTGCGCCCCGAGGGCGGCTCGATCCGCTTCGACGGCGAGGACATCACGGCGAAGTCAGCCGCTGAGCGCGTCGCCCTGGGTATCGCCCTGGTCCCCGAGGGCCGGAGGGTCTTCCACGCCCTCTCGGTGGCCAACAACCTGCGCCTGGGGGCGTGGACCAAGCGGAAGCACCCCAAAGAGGTGGACGAGGCCCGGGAGCTCGTCTTTGACTACTTCCCCCGCCTGGCGGAGCGGGCCGATCAGCTGGCGGGGACCCTGTCGGGCGGCGAGCAGCAGATGCTGGCCATCGGCCGGGGCCTCATGTCCCGTCCCCGCCTGCTCCTGGTGGACGAGGCGTCGCTCGGCCTCTCGCCCGCCTTGACCAAGACGGTGTTCTCGGTGATGGACCGCATCAACGCTGACGGCGTCACGGTCGTGCTCGTGGAGCAGAACATCGGCGTGCTGCCCCACGCCGACCGCGCCCTCATCATGGAGAAGGGCACCCTCGTGTACCAGGGCTCCGGAGACGAGATCCACTCCGCCAGCCTGCGGGAGACCTACCTCGGCACGCCCGCCTGAGGCGTCCAGAAGGGAAAGCGATGCCATGAAGTTTCGCCTGAACAAGATGGGGGGCCAGCTCGGGATCCTGTTCTGCCTGGCCGGGATGGTGCTCATCTGGACGGGGTGGAACGGCGCCGCCAGCTACAACGACATCCGCCAGCAGTTTCCCTACCTGCTCTCCGGTGGGATTCCCGGTCTGGCCCTGGTCATCATCGGCGTCGGTGTGTTCGTGCTCCAGAGCGCCCGGGCCGACCGGGTGCAGCTGGAGGCCAACCTGATCGAGCTGCGCAAGATCCTGGACCGGATGACCGGCACCGCCACCGGCAACGGGTCGGAGCCGCCCGGGGCTCGCGGTGTCCCCGAAAACGCCGGCACGATGGTGGTGGCGGGCCCCAACGCCTACCACCGCGCCGGATGCCGGCTGGTGGAGGGCCGCGACGGCCTCAAGACGATGACCGAGGACGCGGCCCGGGCGGCGGGGCTGTCCCCCTGCCGGACCTGTCACACCGTCAGCCGGGAGGTCAGCCTGGCCGACGAGCCCGAGACCACCCGCCGCCCCAGGAACTAGCGAGACGGTCAGGAGTCGACGGCGCGGAAGACCATCCCGGTGAGGGGTTTGGGGGAGAAGTAGGTCGTCTTCTCGGGCGTGCGCTCGCCGGCGGCGGCCACCGCCTGAATCTGGGGCACCGACACCGCCCGGAGCAGCACCCCGGCATCGGCGGTGCCCTTGGCCACCTCGGCGGCGACCATGGCCGGCTCGGCGTGGAAGTCGAGCTCCTCGGGGATCCCGAGCCGGTTCAGGGCGACCTCGAGGCGGGCGGAGTCGACCTCCCGCAGGGAGGCGGGCAGGCGCTCGAGATCGGGGCCGAGGACATCGAGGCGGAGGGCGAGCAGGGCCAGGCCGTCGCCGTCGACGAGACCCATGGCCCCTTCGGAGTCCATGCGGGCCAGCAACGACCGCAGCCCTTCGGGGGTCTCCGGCCCGATGGGGGTGACTGTGGCAACCTCCTCCAGGCGGCCCCGCAGGTCGGGGCCGGCACCGATCAGGAGGCGGTGGATGGGGCGCACCCACAGCTGCTCGGGGGCGAGCTCGACCACCAGGGCCATGATCCTGTCGGCGCCCGGGTTGTCCTCGGCGAAGGCCAGGGCGGTCTCGTAGCGGTGATGGCCGTCGGCGATGACCACGGGCGCCGACCCCACCGCCTGTCGCACCCGGGTGGCGAGCTCCTCGGGCAGGGGGACGAGGCAGTGCTCCACGCCGTCAGCGTCGATGCAACTGGCCGACGCCGGGCTCACGGCCCCGGCCAGGAGTTCCGACAGGCCCGGCGCCATCGACAGCATCCATACCGGGTCGAGATTGGCCCGGGTGGCCCGCAGCAGCTCCAGGCGGTCGCCCCGGGGCTTGGGCATGGTGCGCTCATGGGGCAGCACGTCGCCCTGGCCGGGAGGGGACAGGGCCAGGGCCCCGATGACGCCGGTGGTCACCCGCGCCCGCCCGGCGGCGTCGGTGAAGGTCATGCGGTACAGGTACAGGCGGCTGTCATCGGCCGCCAGCACCCCTTGGCGCTGCCAGTCCTCGAAGCGCCGGGCGGCCCGGTGGTACCGATCCCCCGGTTCCTGGTCGCGTGGGAGAATGAGGTGCACGGCGTTCATCGGATGCGTTGACTCCAGCCGGGCGCGGGCCTCGGCGTCGATCACGTCGTACGGCGGAGCGGTGAGCTCCTCGAGGCGGGCGGCAGCGACGTCAGGCCGGTAACGGACTCCAGGAAAGGGAAAGAAGTCGGGCACCATGGCTCCCCGAGCAGGCGACGGCAACGGTTCTAGCACAGGCGCCGACGGGCCCTTCCAGGAGGGCGGCGGCGAGGCCTACAGCCGCTTCCAGGAAGGGAGCCGGCTGCTCGAGACCGGCAACAGCCACGCTGCCATCATCGCCCTGGAGCGGGCCCGGGACCTGGAGCCCGAGAAGGGTTCCATCCGCGAGGCGCTGGCTCGGGCGTACTTTCGCAGCGGGCGGATCGACTCCGCCCAGGAGGAGTTCGAGAAAGTCGTGGAGCTCGACCCCGTGAACGACTACGCCCACTTCGGTCTGGGGATGTGCCTGCTGCGCCGGGGCGAACGGGATGCCGCCCGGGGTCACCTCAAGCTGGCCACCATCATGCGGCCGGACTCCGAGGACTACCAGGCCGCCCTCCGTCAGGCCAGCGCTTGACCGCTCCGTGACCGCCGTCCTCCTCGATCTCGACGGGGTGGTGTGGCTGGCGGGCGTCGGGCTGCCGGGCGTGGCCGAGGCCGTCGCCCGGCTGCGGACGGCCGGCCTGGCTGTCGGGTTCCTGACCAACAACTCCAGCCTCACCGTCGACGAGTACCTCCGTCGCCTGGAGAAGATCGGCGTGGCGGCCGAACCCACGGAGCTGCTGACGAGCGCGGTGGCCGCCGCTGCCGTCCTGGCCACTGATCTGGCGCCGGGCGCCAAGGTCCTGGCCTGCGCCGGGGGGGGCGTGGTGGAGGCGCTGGCGGCCCGGGGCTTCGAGGTGGTGGACGAGGGGCCGTGCCAGGCCGTGGTGGTGGGCTGGCACAAGGAGTTCGACTTCACCCGCCTGGCCCGGGCCGCCGCCGCGGTGCGGGCCGGCGCCCGGTTCATGGCCACCAACCTGGACCCGACCTTCCCCGGTCCCGACGGCCTCCTCCCCGGGAACGGCTCCCTGGTGGCGGCCGTGGCCACCGCCTCGGGGCGCACTCCGGAGGTGGCGGGGAAACCCGAGCCCGCCACCGTGGCCCTGGTCCGTGAGCGCTTCGGCGACCACGGGGTGATGGTGGGTGACCGGCCCTCCATCGACGGGGCTCTGGCTGCCGCCCTGGGCTGGCCCTTCGCCCTGGTCATCTCCGACGCCACCGTCTCCTCCGACGAACCCGCCGACCACGGCGCCAACTGGGTGGGAGCCAGCCTGGCCGAGCTCGCCGGGCCCCTGGTGGAGGCGTTCGCCTCCGGCGGTGGCGGCTGACTCAGCGGTAGGGGTTGCCGAACCCCCCGAAGTCGGGCTCGGGCGGGGGCGGCCGACGGTCGGGCCGGCCCAACAACGGCCGCAGGGCGAAGGCGATCCCCGCCCCGGCCACGAACCCGCCGATGTGGGCCATGACGGCCACGCCCGAGTCCACGTTGGTGAGGAACTGCAGCAGGAACCAGGCGATGAGCACCACGTAGGCGGGCAGGTGCACGAACTGGATGAAGATGAACAGCGGGATGATGGTGAGCACCGTGGCCCGGGGAAAGAACACCAGGTAGGCCCCCATGACGCCGGCGATGGCCCCCGAGGCGCCGACCACGGGGATGACCGAGTTGGGCTGGGTGAGGATGTGGGCGCCGGCGGCGGCGAGCCCGGTCACCAGGTAGAAGATGAAGTAGAGCCCCTTGCCCAGGCGGTCCTCGACGTTGTTCCCGAAGATCCACAGGAAGAGCATGTTGCCGCCGAGGTGCAGGATCGACCCGTGGAAGAACATCGAGAAGACGATGGCCAGGTACGGCGACTTGTGGGGGAAGACAGGTTCGGTGTCGAGCGACCCGGCCAGGACCCGGGTGCCGTCGCATTCCGCCACCAGCTTCTCGGACAGGGCTTCCCCGTGGGTCACCTCGCAGGGGACGGCGGCGTACTGGTAGAGGAACTCCTGGCTCGCGTCCTGGGAGTGGGGCTGGAGGGCGAAGTAGACCACCACGCAGGCGATGATCAGGCCGAGGGTGACCACCGGCTTGGTCCGCGTCGGGTTGTCGTCCCGAATGGGAATGACCATGTCCGGAGGACACTACCTGCGCTGGTAACCTCGCCTGCCAGGGGCCGGTGGAAAGGACGGGAACATCGGGGAGGGTCGCGGTGCGGCGCCGGCTTGACGCCGAGCTGGTCCGGCGGGGGCTGGTGGAGAGCCGGGCCCGGGCCCAGCAGGCCATCGGTGCCGGCCGGGTGCTGGTCTCCGGCGCTCCCGCTGATCGTCCCTCCCGCCTGGTGGACGCGGCCGAGCCCATTCACCTGGCCGGCCCACCGCCACGCTTCGTGTCCCGGGGCGGCGAGAAGCTCGACGCCGCCCTCGAGCGCTTTGGTGTCGACGTCACCGGCCGACGGGCCCTGGACGCCGGGGCCTCCACCGGCGGCTTCACCGACTGCCTGCTGCAGCGCGGAGCGGCCCGGGTGGTCGCCGTCGACGTCGGCCACGCCCAACTGGCCTGGTCGCTGCGCACCGACCCCCGGGTGGAGGTGCTCGAGGGCACCAATGTGCGCCACCTCACCCCCACCCAGATCGGCGGTCCCGTCGAGGTGGCCGTCGCCGACCTGTCCTTCATCTCCCTGGCGGTGGTGGCCCCGGCCCTGGCCGGAGTGCTGGCCGGGCCCGAACCGCAGGCCGTCTTCCTGATCAAGCCCCAGTTCGAAGCGGGCCGAGCCGACGTGGAGCGGGGCGGGATCGTGTCCGACCCTGGCGTGCACCGCCGGGTCCTGGCCGCCACCGCCGAGGCCCTGGCCGCCTCGGGGCTGACCATGGTGGGGGTGATGGCCTCGCCGCTGCGGGGGGCATCGGGCAATGTCGAGTTCCTCGGCCACTTCCGTCCCGGGACCGGCCCCGGCGTGGGACCCGACGACCTGGACGCGGCGGTGGCGGAGGGGCAGGCGGGATGACGGATGCGCCCGTCGTCGGCCTCGTGCCCCACCACGGCCGGGCCAAGGCCGTGGCCGAGCGGGCCGCCGAGTGGCTGGAGCGGGCCGGGGCCCGGGTCCGGGTGCCGGCTCCGGACGCCGCCGCCACCGGGTTGGAGCGCTTCGTCGCCGACGGCGACTTCGCCCCCGGGCTCGCCTTTGCCGTGTCCCTCGGTGGAGACGGCACCATGCTCCGGACCGTGGACCTGGTGGGGGCCGAGGGCGTTCCCGTCCTGGGCGTGAACATGGGCCACCTCGGCTTCCTCACCGAGCTCGACCCCGAGCACCTGGAGTCGGGGCTGGAGCGCGTCCTGGCCGGCGACTACGAGGTCTCGGAGCGGATGGTGCTCTCCGTCACCGTCACCTCCGAGGGACCGGCGGCGGGCAGCTGGCTGGCGCTCAACGAGGCCGTCCTGGAAAAAGTGTCAAGCGGGCATTTGGTGCGATTGGCAGTCTCTGTCAATGGGAAGTTCTTCACCACGTACGCCGCTGACGGGGTGATCGTGGCCACGCCGACCGGTTCCACCGCCTACAACTTCTCCGCCCGCGGGCC
>JBIOYN010000089.1:0-4941 GCA_044870155.1 Acidimicrobiia bacterium
CCCGCACCCCTCCGTCGATTCCGGAGATGTGGGGCATGAGGAGGGCGAACTCGTCCCCGCCGATCCGGGCCACGGTGTCCTCCTCCCGGACACAGGAGAGGAGCCGGGCGGCCGCCTGACGCAGGACCTCGTCACCGGCGCTGTGCCCGAAGCTGTCGTTCACCGCCTTGAACCGGTCGAGGTCGACGAACATGACGGCCACCGGCAGATCGTTGCGGCGGGCGTGGGCGAGGGCCCGGTTGAGGCGGTCGGCGAACAGCTCCCGGTTCGGCAGGCCGGTGAGACCGTCGTGGTGGGCCCGGCGCTCGATGGCGGACCGCTGCCACAGCAGGCTCCCCAGGTAGGCGGCGAGCACGAGGGAGAGGACGATCAGCCCGAGGGCGGTGGCCACGGGGATCCGGGCCTGGCGCTGCTGCTGCACGACGATGACCGTCGGGGCCGCCAGCATGGCCATCTGAAGGACGACGAAGTGGCCGGAGCTGAACGCCGGGGGATCGCCGGTGAAGGGCTCGAGGACCTCGTGCCGGCTCGGATCCAGTGCGGCCAGGGTCCAGAACACGAAGGAGCACACCAACAGGACGGAGACGATGTCGACCGAGAAGTGCCAGTCGCTCACCGTCCTCATCGCATCGGCGGTGTGGGCGCCGAGCAGATAGCCGGTGGCCAGGGCGACGGCGCGGCAGGCGAAGAACCGTTCACCGGGAAGGAAGAGCAGACGCATCGCCACCGTCAGCAGCAGGAGGTCCAGTGCCGGCAGGGCGATGGACAGGACGGCGACGAGCGTGGGAACCCCGGCCGGGTGGCGTTCCGGGGCGATGGCGGTCCACAGGAGCAGGCCGAAGAGAGTGGCCGCCAGCCCGGCCTGGACGAGCACGTCGGCGCTCCGGTCCGGAAGCCGGCTGTTGACCAGGCGCACCAGGCCGGCGGCGAGGAGGGGATAGCTCGTCAGCGCCACCAGGGCGAGCCACGGAGGGCCGGTGCGGCCGGGTTGCCCGGCGCCCGCCCGGGACAGCGCCTGGACGGCGACGCCGGCGGCGATCAGGAGCCACGGATCGAGGCGTCCGCCCGCTGGCGGGCGCCGGTGCAGCCGGACCCCGACCAGGATTCCCGCCACCGCCAGCAGACCGACGACATGCGCCGCCGCTCTCATCGTCACCGCCGGAGGGGACGCGCCCGGGCGCGGGCGGTCATATGCAGCCTGGATCTGGCAGATACCACCTTTCTGCTATCGGGCGCCGCCGCCGCGACCCTTGAACAGCGCGTTCGCGGGGGCGGCACAATTGCCGTCGTTTCGACCGCCGCCGACAACGGAGGAGGCGAAGAATGACCCCGACCGATCACGACCTGTGCCTGTCCGGTGTCGACGACGGCGTGTGCACGCTCACGTTCAACAACCCCGAGCGGCGCAACGGCTGGAGCTTCGACCTCGAGAGCCGGTACTTCGACCGGCTGGAGTGGGCCGACAGCGACCCCGGGGTGCGGGCCATCGTGGTGACGGGGGCGGGCACGACCTTCTGTCCCGGCGCCGACATCGGCCTGCTGGGGAAGATCGCCGACAAGGGGCGGATGAACCTGGCCGGGCGCCGGCCCAACACGTATCCCCGCTCGATTCGCAAGCCCCTGATCGCCGCCATCAACGGCGCCTGCGCCGGCGTCGGCCTGGGCCAGGCGCTCTACTGCGACGTGCGCTTCGCCGCCCGCGGCGCCCGGTTCAGCACGTCGTACGCCCGGCGCGGCCTGCCCGCCGAGTACGGGACGTCCTGGCTGCTGCCCCGGCTGATCGGGGTGGAGAACGCCCTCGACCTGCTGCTCTCGGGCCGGGTGTTCGACGCCGACGAAGCCAAGGCGCTCGGTCTGGTGTCCCGGGTGTGCGACAAGGAGACCGTCGTGGCCGAGGCGCAGGCCTACGCCGCCGATCTCGCCGCCAACTGCTCCCCCCGTTCCATGGCCGCCATCCGGGCCCAGGTCTACGGGGACCTCTCCCGCAGCGCCGAGGAGTCCCTGGCCCGGTCGGTGGTGGCCATGCAGGCCTTCATCGGCAACGCCGACTTCGCCGAGGGCGTGGCCAGCTTCGCCGAACGCCGCCCACCCGAGTTCCCGCCCCTCGACCCGGAATTCTCCTTCGACGTCGAGGCGGGAGCGGTCTAGGCCGGCTGGTCCTTGAGCAGGAGCTCGAGGCCGGCGAGGTCGATCTCGACGTGGGGCAGCGCGCCCTTGGCCTCGGCGCGACAGGCCGAGCACGACAGGGCCATCCAGGGGGAGTAGCAGGCCGGGCAGCACCACCGCCAGCACTTCCCGCACTGCTGGGTGAGCAGGGCGCCATGGCCGCAGTTGGGGTCGGGGTGTTCCAGCGCAACCATCGAGCCACCACCTTGAGACGCCGCTGCCGAACCCCGCCCAGGGGGACCATAAATGACGGTTCCTCGCCGGTGGCGGACATCCGCGGTTCACGCGTAACCCTTGTGGCATAAGGTGTTCGTGTTAAAAAAAGACACCAGTGTGATTGAAGGATTCATCCGCCCGAGTGGCAGCATTCGGCCGTGAGCGACGCCCCGGACGTGCAGTGGGAGAACGTCCGCCGGGCCGTCGCTCTCCTCACCGCCTGGACCACCTCCGACGGCGACATGACCATGCTGGGCGCCATCGTCGACAGCTACGCCTCCGAGGCCACGTCCGTGGAGGAGGTCGTCGAGATCCTCCAGGGGCTCGTCGCCGGGCTGGTGTCGCTGAGCGGCGGCCTGCTGATGGAGCTGAGCCGCATGTCGGACCAGCCCCCGACCGCGTTGCTCACCGTCATCGGCCGGCGCATGGCCGAGGTGACCGGCGCCGGCGAGGACGAGGACGAGGACTGACCGCGCTCAGTCGGGGATGACGAACGTGGCCCAGCCCTTGAGGTGGGTGCCGCCGGTCTGGCGGGTGACGGCCATCTCCACGTCGACCAGGCGCTGGCCGTCCTCCTCGCGCTTGCCCGCCACGGCCCCGGAATAGGTGAGGACGTCGCCGGGCCAGGCCTGCTCCCGCCACTGCACCTTGAACCGGCGGACGTTGGAGGCGCCCAGCCAGTCGGTGGCCCAGGTGGCCAGCACTCCGGCCTGGAGCATGCCTACGGCGAAGGGCTGGGGGAAGCCCGCCTTCTGGGCGAACTCGGTGTCGTGATGGATGGGGTTCATGTCGCCCGAGGCGCCCTGGTAGCGGACGAAGTCCGTCACCGTCAGGGGCTTTTCCTCCCGGGAGGGCCCTTCGGTGCCGACGTCGAGGTCGTTCCACGTGGCGGTCATGGCGTCACCCTCCGCTGGGGGTCTGGCTGGTCTCGATGACGGTGGAACGGGACTCGGCCACCACCGCCCCGGAGCCGTCCCGGTACTCGGTCACCACCTCCACGAAGGTCATGGTCCCGCCCCGCTTGCCCTCCTTCTCGTAGACCCGGTCGATGCGGGCCTGGCCGGTGAGCACCGTGCCTGCCGCCGGCGGCGGGCCGGGGAACGTGAACTCCTGCTCGCCGTGGAGGATGCGCTCCCAGTTGAGCTTGGCGCCGCCCCAGGGCGAGTTCTCCGGACCCTGCCAGAAGACCGACGAGGCGAGAAACGTGACGGGTGAGGTGCCTGGTGCCTCACCCAGGTAGTCGGGGTTGGAGGACTTGGTGGCCCGGGCGAACTCCCGGAGCTTGCCTTCCTCCACCACCACCCGGAAGGGCTTGCCCGTGCTGCCTTCGAGGGATTTGTCCAAGGAAACGCTCCTCGCTCACGTCGGGTCGACGGCCAGAGAACCGCCCGGCACCGGGGTTCTCCGGAGGTGGGCGGAGAGTAATCCCAGGCCTCCGGCGGCGGCCAAAGCGCCGGCCAGGAACGGGCCGGTGTAGCCGGCCGCCGCCACCAGGGGGCCGAGGACGAGCGCCCCGGCGCCCTGGCCCAGGTCGAAGAAGGCCACCACCGTGCCCACCACCGCCGCCCGCTCGCCGTCGGGGGCGGAGGCCAGGGCCAGGGCCAGGATGGCGGGGAACATGAAGGCGTTGCCGGCGGCGAAGACCACCGTCCCCAGCCACAGCCCGGCGGGGGCGTGCCAGGCGCCGAGGACGGCCATGCCCGCCGCCATGGTGGCCAGGCCGGCCCGGGCGGTGGTGGCCGGCCCCAGCCGGTCGGGGATGCGGGCCCCGAACAGGCGCCCGGCCAGGGTCAAGCCGGCGTAGGCGCCGAAGATGGGTGCCGAGCCCGACAGGCCCAAGGTGGGGGCGTAGAGGGGCATGAAGGCGGCGAAGGCGGCGTAGCCGAAGGTCCCCAGGCCGAAGGCGGACCCGGGGACGAGCCCGGCGGGATGGACGAGCGGGCTCCGGGCCTCGGGGCGGGGCGGGCGGGCCGCCTCCCGGATGCCGGTGGCGAGCAGGGCGGCGGTGGCGGCCAGCACGGCGGCCAGGGTCCACACCCGTTCGTAGTGGCCGTCACCGAGGATGGCCTCGCCGGCCAGGGGCCCGAGGGCGATGCCGGCGTAGAGGGCTCCGGAGAAGTAGCTCACGGCCTGACCCCGCCGCTGGGCGGGCACGAGGTCGGTGACGGCGGTGGCGGCGGCCACGTAGAAGGCGGCCTCACCCGCCCCCTGGACGAGGCGCAGGAGAGCGAGGACGGGGACCCCGGGTGCGAAGCGGAAGGCGGCCACCGAGACGGCCACCACTGCGGCCCCGCCGGCCATGACCAGGCGCCGCCCCCGGACGTCGCTCAGGCGGCCGGCCAGCGGGCGGGCCAGCAGGGTGGCCACGAAGAACGCCCCCACCACCAGGCCCACGTCGGCGCCGCCGCCGTGCAGTGGCCCGTCGACGTAGCGGGGCAGCACGGGGATGACCGCCCCCACCGCCGAGAACAGCGCGAAGGCGGAGGCGACGATGAGCAGGAAGGTCGAAGACGCTGCACGGCGGCGGCACCGACGTGGGCCTGGTGGTGGGGGCGTTCT